>NZ_JAQJCQ010000013.1:0-158069 GCF_038442435.1 Xanthomonas protegens
ACAGGTGAACTGGCTAGGCAGGGCCAGGCAACGTCGAATCACCACCGCGCTGTTCGCCCGCGAGGCATAGCGCATGGCGCACGCGCCGGAGCGGCTGCTGTGGGAGGGGCTTCAGCCCCGACGCATGAACGCCAGAGCAGCGGGAATGCAGGGCACTTCCAGTAGCCCTGGAGCGTACGCGTAGGAGCGGCTTCAGCCGCGACGCATGGCGCCACGATGGTCGCGGCCGAAACCGCTCCTACGACACGACAAGACGCGACTGCGTCGGTGCTTTGCACCAAACACCACACGCCGTTGCAGCGCACATGCTTGACCGTCCACACGGCGCATCCCTTTTGTAAGAGGAGCTTCAGCCCCCACGCCTGCCGCTGAACGCGTCGGGACTGAAGTCCCTCCCACAAGAATGCTGCTCACGCGGGTGGTACGGGAACAGCACGGGAATCCCGCCACCAATCCCCAATCCCAACTCCCAAATCACCGCAGCAAAGCCACCCGCTGCGCCAGCTTCTTGGCCGAGATACCGGCGCGGGCGCCCAGTTCCTGCGCGAACAGCGACACGCGCAGTTCTTCCAGGTCCCAGCGCAGCGCCTGCCACTGCGGGTCGTTGCTGCGGCCGGCGGCGGCCGCGTCGATCAACGCGTCGACGAACGGCTTCAGTTCCAGCATCCGCGCCTGGTCGCGCGCCGGATCGCGCTTGGCGCGTTCGGCGCGCAGAATCATCGCGCGCAAATAGCGTGGGAACTGCGCCAGCGCGGTGGCCGGAGTCTCGCGCAGGAAGCCCGGGTGCAGCAGGGCCGCCAGTTGCGCGCGCAGGTCGTCGAGGTTGCCGCTGGCCCAGCCCATCAACGGCGATTCCAGTTGCGGCTTCAATTCCGCGGCCGCACCCATGATCGCCTCGGCCAGCTTCAGCCGTTCCATCGCCTCGCCAAACAGCTGCTTGGCGGCGGCGTCGCGGCGCTGGGCGAAACCGTCGGCATCGCGGATCGCCTCCAGCCCCTGCTCCAGCAGCGCGTTCAAGGCCGCTTCCACCAGGTCGCCACGCAGGCGTTCCTGCGATTCGATCGCGGCGTACAGCAGCCCGGTCTTGGGCGACACCGGCAACTGCTTGCGCGCCTGCTTGACCTTGTCGGCCAGGGCGATCTCCAGCAACCGGCGCACGCCACGCGGATGCGCCGCCTCGGCCTGCGCACGGTCGGCGAAGATGCGCAGCGCGGCGCTGTCGCCCTCGTCCACCAACGCCGGATACGCCGGCACACCGGCTTCACCCGGCACCTGCAGCGGGATCGGCGTGGCCGGGAACTCGCGCAGTCCGGTCGCGGCCATGGCGCGGCCGGCGCGCGCGGCGAAGGCCTGCCCGGCACGTTCGCCGAAGCGCGCACGCAGCGCGTCCAGGTCGCGCGACTCGGCCAGCACCTTGCCGGCCTCGTCGCGCAGGCGCAGGTTCATGCGCAGATGCGGCTCCAGCGTGCTCTCGTCGAACTCCAGCGCACTCAGCGGCGCGCCGGTGGCGCGCTGCAGGAACCGCGCCAGCTCGCCACGGATGTCGTCGGCGCTGGGCTGCGGGAACGCCTCGTAGAACGCACGGGCGAAGTCCGGTGCCGGCACGTAGTTGCGGCGCAGCGCCTTGGGCAGGCTGCGGATCAGCGCCGCCGCCTTGTCGGTGACGAAGCCCGGCGCCAGCCACGACAGCCGCGCCGGATCCAGCGCGTTGAGCAGGTGCACCGGCACCTCCAGGGTCACGCCGTCGTCGGCCGCGCCCGGTTCGAAGCGATAGTGCAGCGGCAAGCGCGCATCGCCCAGCGGGAAATACGTGGGATAGCGTTCGGCGGCGCTGCCCTCGCCCGGCAGCAGATCGGCCAGCGACCAGTGCAGCGCGCGCCGCTGCTCCGGCGCCAGCGCCTTCCACCAGGCGTCCAGGCCGGAGGCGGAATGGATCTCGCCGGGAATCCGGTCCAGATACCAGCGCGCCTGCCAGTCCTCGTCGGCGACGATGCCGGCGCGGCGCAGCTTGGCCTCTTCCTCGTGCGCCTGCGCCAGCACCTTCTGGTTGTCGGCGACGAAACTGGCACGGGTGTTGATCTCGCCCGGCACCAGACCCTGGCGCACGAACAGCTCATGCGCGCCTGGCGGATCGATGCGGCCGTAGTGCACCGGCTTCTTCGGCGCCAGCACCAGCCCGAACAGGCTGAT
Source organism: Xanthomonas protegens (assembly GCF_038442435.1). NCBI lineage: Bacteria > Pseudomonadati > Pseudomonadota > Gammaproteobacteria > Lysobacterales > Lysobacteraceae > Xanthomonas > Xanthomonas protegens. The sequence goes on from NZ_JAQJCQ010000013.1 coordinate 2,191, forward strand.
CTGCTCGGAGGCCAGCACCTGCCCCTGCGCGCGCGACCAGTGCGGATCGAAGTGCTTGCGCGCCAGCAGGTGCGGCAACTCGGCGATCACCCAATCCGGCTCGATCGCGGCATTGGTCAGGCCCCACACCTTCTGCGTGTCCAGTAGCGTGGCCGGCAGCACCCACGGCGGCGGCTTTCGGGCAAGCGCCGAGCCAGGGAACAGCAGGAAACGGCGCTGCCGCGGCGCCAGGAAATCGCCCTTCTCTGTGCGATGGCCGACCTGGGTCGGCAGGCCGGCCAGCAGCGCGCGGTGCAGCGCCTGGTAGGCCGCGGCGCGCTCGCGTTCGCTGGCGCGCGGCGCCTCGCCCGCATCGGCGGGCGCTGGCGGCGGCGTCGGGGCCGCCGCCGGGACGGGCGTGGTCGGCGTGCCGCGGCCTTCGCGGGCCAGGCGCGCCGCACGGTGCAACTGCCCGCGGGTCGCGCGCGCCGCGGTTTCGGCATCGCGCGCCGGTGCCGGCGCGGCGGCGCCGGCCAGCAACGGCTGCAGCGAGGCCGCCGCCGGCTCCTCGGTCCAGCCCAGTTCCGCGCACAGCAGATGCAGCTGGCGGTGCAGTTCGCGCCACTCGCGCATACGCAGGAAGCCGAGGAAATGCCGTCCGCACCAGTCGCGCAGCTTGGATTGGGTCAGGTCCTCGTGCGCCTGCCGGTAGCCGTCCCACAGGCGCAGGATGCCGACGAATTCCGAGCGCGCGTCGGCGAACCTGGCGTGCGCGTTGTCGGCGGCCTCGCGCGCCTCCGGCGGGCGCTCGCGCGGGTCCTGGATGCCCAGGAACGCGGCGATCACCAGCATCGGCCGCAGGCAGCCGTGCTGCTGCGCCGCCACCAGCATCCGCGCCAGCTTCACGTCCACCGGCAGCCGCGCCATCTTGCGGCCGATCTCGGTGAGCTTGCGCAGGCCATGGCGGTCCGGCTCGCCGACCGCGCCCAGCTCCACCAACTGCTGCCAGCCATCGGCAACCGCGCGCTCGTCCGGCGGCTCCAGGAACGGGAAATCCTCGATCCGGCCCAGCCCCAGCTGCAGCATGCGCAGGATCACCCCGGCCAGGCTGGAGCGGCGGATTTCCGGATCGGTGAACTCCGGGCGCGCCGTAAAATCCGCCTCGGCGTACAGCCGGTAGCAGATGCCCTCGGCGATGCGGCCGCAGCGGCCCTTGCGTTGGTTGGCGCTGGCCTGCGAAATCGGTTCGATGTGCAGGCGATCGAGCTTCTGCCGCGGACTGTAGCGCTTGACCCGCGCATAGCCGGGATCGACCACGTAGCGGATGCGCGGCACCGTCAGCGAGGTCTCGGCGACGTTGGTGGCCAGTACCAGGCGCCGCTTTGGGCCGGGGTTGAACACCCGGTCCTGGTCGGCGTTGGAGAGCCGCGCGTACAGCGGCAGCACCTCGGTCTCGCGGTACTTGCGCCGCTCCAGCGCCTGGTGCGCATCGCGGATTTCGCGCTCGCCGGGCAGGAACACCAGCACGTCGCCGCGCGGGTCCAGCCGGGTGATTTCGTCCACCGCCGCCACGATCGCATCGTTGACCGAGAGGCCGGGATTGGGGATTCGGGATTCGGGATTCGAAACGGCAGTTGGCCGCGCGCGTTCGGCGTCACGGGCTTCTGCCAATCCCGACTCCCCACTCTCCAATCCCGGCTCTTCCAAGGGCCTGTAGCGCACCTCCACCGGATACGTACGGCCTTCCACGCTGATCACCGGCGCATCGTCGAAATGCGCGGCGAAGCGCGCGGTGTCGATCGTCGCCGAGGTCACGATGACCTTCAGGTCCGGGCGCTTGTGCAGCAGCTGCTTCAGATAGCCGAGCAGGAAATCGATGTTGAGGCTGCGCTCGTGCGCCTCGTCGACGATGATCGTGTCGTAGCTGGACAGCCAGCGGTCGCTGGCGATCTCGGCCAGCAGGATGCCGTCGGTCATGAACTTGATCCGGGTCTGCTCGCCGACCCGATCGTTGAAGCGCACCTGGAAGCCCACCGTTTCGCCCACCGGCGTGCGCAGTTCCTCGGCCACGCGGCTGGCCACCGCGCGCGCGGCGATGCGCCGCGGCTGGGTGCAGCCGATCATGCCGGCGGCGCCGCGCCCGGCGGCCAGGCACAGCTTCGGCAACTGCGTGGTCTTGCCCGAACCGGTCTCGCCGGCGATCACCACCACCTGGTGGTCGCGGATCAGCGCGACGATGCGCTCGGCCTCGCGCGCGATCGGCAGTTGCGGATCCAGGGTGATCGCCGGCTGCTGCGCCGCACGCGCGGCGCAACGCGCCTGCGACGTCTGCAGCGCCTGCTCGAACGCCGTCTCCAGCTCGGCATTGCCGGGCGCGGCCTGCCAGCGCGACCATAGGCCCAGCAGGCGCCCACGGTCGCGGGTCAGCGCGCCGTCGATCGCGGCGCGGCGTTCGCGCAGGCGCGCCGGCACGGAAGGTTTCTCGATAGCGTTCATCAATCGGATGCCATTGAACGTTGAATCACAGCACATGCTTTAGTCTGTCTATTGTGACGCCATCTCGTCCGTAACCCCCAGGAGGAATTCCCATGGCCAAGAACAAGACCCCCGGCAAGACCAAGAACACCGCCAGCAAGGCCATCGCCGCCGGCCAGCCGCTGGCCGGCCTGGCGCCGTCCGCGCCCAACATCGATATCGGGATCGGCGGCGGCGATCGCAAGAAGATCGCCGACGGCCTGTCGCACTACATGGCCGACGCCTTCACCCTGTACCTGAAGACCCACAACTTCCACTGGAACGTGACCGGGTCGATGTTCAACTCGCTGCACCTGATGTTCGAGACCCAGTACACCGAGCAGTGGGCGGCGCTGGACGACGTGGCCGAGCGCATCCGCGCCCTGGGCTTCAACGCCCCCGGCTCCTACAAGGAATACGCCGCGCTGACCTCGATCCCGGAAGAGGAAGGCCTGAGCGACAGCGCCGACTGGCGCGAAATGGTGCGCCAGCTGGTGGTCGGCAACGAAGCGGTGTGCCGCACCGCGCGCAAGGTGCTCAAGACCGCCGACGACGCCGGCGACGACCCGTCGGTGGACCTGCTGACCCAGCGCCTGCAGACCCACGAGAAGTACGCCTGGATGCTGCGCTCGCTGCTGCAGTAAGGGGTTCTGCCCTGCCTGCCCGGCAGGCAGGGCGGGCCAACCGGGCGACGCTGTGCGCTGCGTCCCCTGGATTGTGCGACCCGGCACGCCGACCGCTGCGTCGTCACGCCCAGCTCCCCTTGTAGGAGCGGCTTCAGCCGCGACGGGAACTCATGACCAGGAATCGTCGCGGCTGATCCCAAAAGGAGACAAGCGGCTCCCACCCGAACCTACGAGACGCCAGCAGGCTGCACTGTGGGAGGGACTTCAGTCCCGACGCCTTGCCAGGTCGGCCAGGCAGGCTTGGTTCGTCACCGCCGCAGGGTCCTTGAGTCCTACAGCACGCCACACCTTCGCCTGATACCCGCTTGCGGATATCCGGAAGGCAACCGCCCTTGCGCGGCGCGGTATCCTACACAGATGTCTTCCCCCGCCCACGCCTTGCTCAGCCGCGTCTTCGGCTACGACCAGTTCCGCGGCCTGCAACAGGACATCGTCGAACACGTCGCCGCCGGCCACGACGCGCTGGTGCTGATGCCCACCGGCGGCGGCAAGTCGCTGTGCTACCAGATTCCCTCGCTGCTGCGCGACGGCACCGGCATCGTCATCTCGCCGCTGATCGCGCTGATGCAGGACCAGGTCGAGGCGCTGCGCCAGCTCGGCGTGCGCGCCGAATACCTCAACTCCACCCTGGACGGCGAGACCGCGCAGCGGGTCGAACGCGACCTGCTGGCCGGCGAACTGGACCTGCTGTACGTCGCCCCGGAGCGGCTGCTGACCCCGCGCTTCCTGTCGCTGATCGAGCGCAGCCGCATCGCCCTGTTCGCCATCGACGAAGCGCACTGCGTGTCGCAATGGGGCCACGACTTCCGCCCCGAATACCGCCAGCTCACCGTGCTGCACGAGCGCTGGCCGCAGACCCCGCGCATCGCCCTCACCGCCACCGCCGATCCGCCGACCCAGCGCGAGATCGCCGAGCGCCTGGACCTGGCCCAGGCACGCCATTTCGTCAGCTCCTTCGACCGCCCCAACATCCGCTACACCGTGGTGCAGAAGGACAATGCGCGGCGCCAGCTGCTGGACTTCCTGCGCGCGCACCGCGGCAGCGCCGGCATCGTCTACTGCATGTCGCGGCGCAAGGTCGAGGAGACCGCCGACTTCCTGGCCCGCGAAGGCCTGAACGCCCTGCCCTACCACGCCGGCCTGCCGGCCGAAGTGCGCGCCGACAACCAGCGCCGCTTCCTGCGCGAGGACGGCATCGTGATGTGCGCCACCATCGCCTTCGGCATGGGCATCGACAAGCCCGACGTGCGCTTCGTCGCCCACACCGACCTGCCCAAGTCGCTGGAGGGCTACTACCAGGAGACCGGCCGCGCCGGCCGCGACGGCGAGGCCGCCGAGGCCTGGCTGTGCTACGGGCTGGGCGACGTGGTGCTGCTCAAGCAGATGATCGAGCAGGGCGAGGCCGGCGAGGAGCGCAAGCGCGTGGAGCGGCGCAAGCTCGACCAGTTGCTGGGCTACTGCGAATCGATGCAGTGCCGCCGCCAGGTGCTGCTGGCCGGCTTCGGCGAGACCTACCCGCAGCCCTGCGGCAACTGCGACAACTGCCTGCAGCCGGCCGACGCCTGGGACGCCACGGTGGCCGTGCAGAAGGCGCTGAGCTGCGTGTACCGCAGCGGCCAGCGCTTCGGCGTCGGCCACCTGATCGACATCCTGCGCGGCAACGAAGGCGAGAAGATCAAGCAGTTCGGCCACGACCAGCTCAGCACCTACGGCATCGGCAAGGACCTGGACGCGCGCGCCTGGCGCGGCGTGTTCCGGCAACTGGTCGCCACCGGCCTGCTGGAAGTGGACAGCGACGCCTACGGCGGCCTGCGCCTCACCGATGCCAGCCGCCAGGTGCTCAAGGGCGAACGCAAGATCATGATGCGCCGCGAACTGCCCAGCCGCGGCCGCGAGCGCAGCGACCGCAGCGGCAGTCCGCGCACCGGCGTGCCGGTGCAGGCACAGGATCTGCCCCTGTTCAACGCGCTGCGCGACCTGCGCGCCGGCCTGGCCAAGGAGCAGAACGTGCCGGCCTTCGTGATCTTCCACGACAGCACGCTGCGCAACATCGCCGAGCAGCGCCCGACCAGCCTGGACGAGCTGGCGCGGGTCGGCGGGATCGGCGGCAGCAAGCTGGCCCGCTACGGCCAGCAACTGCTCGACGTGGTCCACGCGCAGGGCTGAGCACGGGGCACAGGCTCTCTCGCATCGCCGGCACGCCGCGGCGCGGCCGGCAGCGCCGACAGGCCGGGTTCAACGTGGTATTGATAGCGTCAGCGTCATGGCGGAGCGTGCAACCGGCCCCGCCCGGCCCCTCTCTTTTGGCGGATGCCCGATGAACCGCAGCCTCCTTCTTCTCGTCTGCACCCTGCTCGCCGGCCCCGCCCTGGCCCAGACCGCCGATGCCACCAGCGACAGCGAGGCCGCCAAGCGCAAGCTCGACCTGAGCGTGCCGCAACAGCCGATCACCTATGCCGATCCCGGCACCAAGGCCGATCCGCCGGGCACTTACTACGGCGACACCAGCGGCACCTCGGCCTCCGCGCAGAAGGCGGCGGCGGCGCAGGCGCGCGCCGAGGCCCTGCAGGCGCAGGCCGACCGCTGCAACGGCGACGTACACGGCAGCGTCGCCACCGGCATCGGCTATTCCACGCATGGCGGCAACAGCAACTACCAGGCCGCCAATCTGAACATGTGCAAGACCTCCTACACCGACGACGGCAAGCCGCGGCAGATGGGCATCAGCATCAGCGTCGGCCGCGGCGACGGCCCGGTGTTCGGCCGCGGCTACTATCCCGGCGCCTACGGCCCACCGCCGTTCGGCTGGTAAGCACGGCGACACGGTGGCAGCGCCAATGATCCGCTCCCGCTACGCTCGAACCGATGCACGTTGCCTCGTACCGCGACGGGGCGTTCCCGGTAACGCCTGTCGCGGCTGAAGCCGCTCCTACGGCGCACTTCCCGAAGTTGACAGCAGTACCCGCCGGACTCCCAGGCTGGTCCGCACGCGGCCTGGGACTTTCCGGCAGCACGTGTCCCCCTGTCCACATCCGCAATCGCAGCACCCCGCGGTGCGTAGTGTCGTGCCGGCACCACTGAAACCGCCCGCTCCCATGCTCGGGCTCCAGCACCCAGTCACGCAGCCGTGCCCGCTGCGTCCACTGCGCGCGCGAAGCGCGCATCGACACCCCCACTCAAGAGTGCCGCCCGTCACGGTGGTGGCTACGGGATCGACCGACTTGCCGCCGCACGCGCGACCGCCACGCATCGCGTCTACAATCGCGCTGCCTTTGTTGGCATGCCGCCCGCGGCGGCGTCACGCATCGCGTGCGCGTCGCGGCCGGTCGCCGGCAAACCTCCCCTTCATGTGGCATCGCTTCCCCCCGAGCTCACGCCATGTCCAACGTAGTCCGGCTGCACAGCGCCCGCGAACGCGAGCAGCGCCTGCACGATGACGTCCTCGATGCGGCCGAGCGCTGCATCGTCGAGAACGGCCTCGGCGCCACCACCTTCGAACTGATCGCCGGGACCGCCGAGGTTTCCTGCAGCGCGGTGCGTCGGCAGTTCGACGACAAGCGCAGCCTGGTCCAGGCGCTGATGGAACGCGGCTACGAGCGCGCGATCCGCACCATGTGGCTGCTGCAACCGCCGCCGCACCAGGACGCGACCACGTTCATCGCCGGCGCATTGGAAGACTGGCTGGTGGCCGATGCAAACCAGCGGCGGCGCCGCCTGGATCTGGAGATGGACCTGGCTGCCGCACGCGACCCCGAACTGGCGCAATACGCGCGCCGGCTCAACGTGTCCCTGGTGCAGAACCTCGGCGACCTGCTGCGGCGCATGCTGCGCGACCACGGCTGGAGCGGCAGCGAAGCCGAATTCCAGGCCCGCGTCTACGCGGTCGCGGCGATGTGCGGCGGCCTGCACATGATGATGACCACCGGCGTGGAGCTCAACCGCATGCATCTGCAGTTGATCCTGAGCGAGAGCCTGGCCGGGATCTTCAGCACGGCGCAGGCCTGACGCCGTCGTCCGCTGTTCCCTTCGCCCTGACGGTTCGTCCACCCACATCACCCAAGCCTTGACCGGGATCCTGATGCGCCCTGCGGACACAGACGCCGGCGCTGCGTTCCTGCGCGAGGCGGCATGAGGCCGAGCGGCGTCATCCGCGAAACGACCCTGACCTGATCCCGGGCAGCACTCGACTTCGATGCACTGCTGCCGTCACAAGCAGGAGGTCGCCCTGGACGATGATCGGCACCGGAGCAAGCGACCCAACGCGAGCGGCGCTCAGGCAAGCGGCGCTGGCGCATGCATGCCCTCCGCTGCGGCACGCAGCGCCCGAGCGATGTGCTGCAGCGTCCTGGAACGGACCGCGACATGCTGCCAGTACAGCGGCACGTCGAGCCAGCGCTGCGGGTCGACGACCACGATCTGCCGCTGCCGCAGCGCGGCCACCAGCATCGGCTCCGGCGCCAGGCACCAGCCCAGTCCACGCGCGGCCGCCTCGACGAAGCCAATGGAGGTCGGCAGGTAGTGGATCGGCGGGCTCAGCCGCGCGCGGGTGATGCGCCGCACGAAGCGCGCCTGCAGCGCGTCCTTGCGGTTGTAGACGATCATCGGGGCGCGGGCCAGCGCCGCCGCATCCAGTCCGCCGGCAAAGTAGCGGGCGAAAAACGCCGGCGAGGCGATCGCGCGGTAGCGCATCGCGCCCAGCGACAGCACATTGCAGCCCTGCAACGCCTTGCCGACGGAGGTGACGGCGCCGAGGACCGCGCCGCTGCGCAACAGCTCCAGCGTGTGGTCCTGGTCGTCCACCTGGATATCGAACAGGTAGCCATGCGCGTCGTGCAGCGCCGCGAGCGCATCCAGGAACCAGGTCTGCAGCGAGTCGTCGTTGACGGCGATGGCGATGCTGCGTGTCGCTGCGCTGTTCGCAGGCGCGGGCAACAGGTCGGCCACCGCCTCGGCCTCCAGCACCTGCATCGGCCGCACGCTGCGCAGCAGGCGCTCGCCGGCGGGGGTCGGCCGGCATGGAGCCTGGCGCACGATCAGCACTTGGCCAAGCCGGTCTTCCAGCGCCTTGATCCGCTGCGAGACCGCCGATGGCGTCAGCGCCAGGCGGCGCGCGGCGGCTTCGAAGCTGCCTTCTTCCAGGACGGCGGCGAAAGCGGACAGTTGGGGGTGGAGCAGATCCATGGCAGCGATGCAGATTAGGAATTCTTTACAGCCTACAGAAAAATTAGTTTGGCTAATCCCGCTGACACATGCAGCATGCTCGCCCACGCCACTGGGTACTCCTCATGTTGCTGCACGCACTGTTGGCCGGCTTCGTCGCCGGCGCTAGCCTGATCGTCGCCATCGGTGCGCAAAACGCCTTCGTGTTGCGCCAGGGGCTGCAACGTCGGCATGTCGGCCTGGTCGTGGCCGTGTGCGCCGCCAGCGACATCGCGCTGATCGTCCTCGGCGTGTCCGGCATCGGTGCCGTGGTGGATGCCTGGCCGGGCGTGCTGCAGGGATTGCGCTACGGCGGTGGGGCCTTCCTTGGCGCATACGCGCTGCTGGCGGCGCGACGCGCCTGGCGCGGCAGTGGCGGCCTGCTGGCGCACGGCGAGGATCAGCGGAGCTGGCAGCGCGTCCTGCTGACCTGCCTGGCCTTCACCTTCCTCAATCCGCATGTGTACCTCGACACCATGGTGCTACTGGGTAGCCTCTCCACACGCTATCCGGGACAGCTGCGCTGGGCATTCGCACTCGGCGCGTGCCTCGCCAGCGCGACCTGGTTCTGCAGCCTGGGCTACGGCGCGCGGCTGCTGCAGCCGGTGTTCCGCAGGCCCGCTGCGTGGCGGTTGCTGGATGCGGCGGTCGCGCTGTTCATGCTGGGGTTGTGCCTCGCGTTGCTGCTGCAGCCCTTGGGGTGAGCGACCGGGAGGCGTGGGTGGGCCGCTACGATGCGTCCACCCCGACGCCCAAGACCGCCAGACGCTGCCTGCCCTGCCTTGATTGCTCTCCGACTCAAAACAAGGAGGCAAACTTTCATACCGACCGATGACGGCGCGGATGCTTGCGCTCCGCTGTCGGCCTGCGCGCACCTGAGGAGCGCGCAACAAAAACCCCGGCGCGTGGCCGGGGTTTGGAAGGTGCCGATCGTTGCGCGTACCGCGGCGCCGCGTCAGTCCCAGAAGTTGCTGTAGTCGCGCGCCTTCTTGTCTGGTGCCTGGGAGCTGACCAGTTCGCAGTTGGTCGAGACCGGCGGGTTGCCCGTGTCGATCGACGCACAGACGAAGCGCGCCAGGTCGCCGACCTTGGCACCGGTCGCTGGGACATGAGCGCCACCTTTCAGGGTGGTGCTTCCGGCGCTGACGTCGACGACCTTCCCGATGATCTCTGGGCGCATGTCATCGTCCGGCATGCTGGCAATCGTGAGTTGTTTGCGCGAGACCATATAGCGGTCAGATGGGGCGGCGTGTACAAACACGGAAAAAACCGCCAGGACGGCGGTGAAAATAGCGGCCTTCGATCGCATAGCAAGTCCCCTGTAGACAAAACCCATAATAGCAGCTTGAACGGAGCGTTCAGATGCGGGGACGTGCGTACGGCGTCGGCAACCTCTGCAAAAGCGCTTCGCCAAGTGCGGCCAAGGATAGCGTCATCGCCGCAGGTCATCGCGTTGCGGCGCACGCCCCGACGCATCGATGCCACCACGGATTTGAATGACAAGGGTCCAGGCCGTCACGAAATCGATTCAATGCGGCAATGCTGCGAACACTCTATGCCGAGCGTGCGTGCGTGCATCCAGCAAAACTGCCGTCGTTTTCAGGCGTGGCGAAAAAATCGCCAAAGGCGACGCCTAACCCGCTGAGAGGAGTGGTGGGCCGTGATGGATTCGAACCATCGACCAAAAGATTAAAAGTCTTCTGCTCTACCGACTGAGCTAACGGCCCAAAACAAGACCCCGGCGTTGCACCGGGGCGCGTAGTCTACCCCAGCACGGGGCGTTTCGCGAAATCAGGCGTAGCGGGTCGGGTCGGCAACGCCGGCGTCGGCGAAGCCGGCCGCGCGCAGGCGGCAGGCGTCGCAGTGGCCGCAGGCGCGGCCGGCGTCGTCGGCGCGGTAGCAAGACACGGTCAGGCCGAAGTCCACGCCCAGGCGCACCCCTTCGAGCACGATGTCGGCCTTGCTCATGTGCTGCAGCGGCGCGTGCACGCGCAGTCCGGCGCCCTCCACCCCGGCCTTGGTCGCCAGGTTGGCCAGGGTCTGGAACGCGTCGATGAACTCGGGGCGGCAATCGGGATAGCCGGAGTAGTCCACCGCGTTGACCCCGCAGAAGATGTCGGCCGCGCCCAGCACCTCGGCCCAGCCCAGCGCCACCGACAGCATGATGGTGTTGCGTGCCGGCACGTAGGTGACCGGGATGCCGTCGCCACCGGCGTCCGGCACCTCGATGTCGTCGGTCAGCGCCGAGCCGCCGATGCTGCGCAGGTCGACATTGACGGTCTTGTGCGCCACCGCGCCCAACGCCGAGGCGACGCGCGCGGCCGCATCCAGTTCGGAGGTATGGCGCTGGCCGTAGCGCACGCTCAAGGCATGCACCGCGAAGCCCTGCGCACGGGCGATGGCGACGACGACGGCGGAGTCCATGCCACCGGAGAGAAGGACGACGGCGTTTTTCATGGGGGCGGGGATTTGAGAGTGGGGATTGGGGATTGGCAAAAGCGGCGGCACATGGACGGATGGGATCCACATGGTCCATTTGACCATGCAGGAGCGGCTTCAGCCGCGATGAAAGTTCGGACAAGATCCGTCGCGGCTGAAGCCGCTCCTACGAATCCCCAATCCCGACTCCCCGCCTTTCCACAGCCGAATGGCTGGTCATCCCGGCCGCTCAGCGGCCAGGCTCGTCGTTCCACAGCAGCTTGTGCAACTGCATCTGGAATCGCACCGGCAGGCGGTCGGCGACGATCCAGTCGGCCAGGTCGCGCGCGGTCAGTTCGCTCTTGCTCGGCGAGAACCAGACGGTGCAGCGCGTGTCCAGCCGGTGTTCGGCGACCACGGCGCGCGCCCAGTCGTAGTCGGCGCGGCCGCACAGGACGAACTTGATCTGGTCGCGCGCGGTCAGCAACGGCAGGTTCTCCCAGCGGTTGCGATGCGCTTCCTGCGACGCCGGGGTCTTGATGTCGAGCACGCGCGACACGCGCGGATCGACCTCGGCGATGTCCAGCGCGCCGGAGGTCTCCAGCGACACGTCATAGCCGGCGTCGCACAGGCGCTGCAGCAACTGCAGGCAGCGCTTCTGCGCCAGCGGTTCGCCGCCGGTGACGCAGACATGGCGCACGCCGTGGCGCGCCACCTCTTCGAGGATCGCGTCGATGTCCCACCACTGTCCGCCATGGAAGGCGTAGGCGGTGTCGCAGTAGCTGCAGCGCAGCGGGCAGCCGGTCAGGCGCACGAACACGGTGGGCCAGCCGGCGCTCTCGGCTTCGCCCTGCAGCGACAGGAAGATCTCCGTCAGCTTCAGGCGGGGCAGCGGGCTTTGGACGATATCGCTGGGAACGGCGGCCATGGCGGGAGAAAGATGCTCCCGCGACGGCGGCGGCAGCGTAAGGGGCTCAGCGCAGCTGCTGGCCGAGACGGATCGACTGCAGGCGGTCCTGCGCGGTCCGCGCGGCATCGGACCCAGGATACTTCGCGCCGACCTGCTGCAGGGTCTGCTCGGCATCCTGGACGCGGCCTTCGCCGTACTGGGACAGACCCAGCTTGAGCAGCGCGCCCGGCGCCTTGTCGTGGGTCGGATAGCGGCCGATCAGGTCCTGGAACTGGGCCTCGGCCAACTGGAAGTTCTTGGTGGCGTAGTAGCTCTCGCCCAGCCAGTACAGCGCGTTCGGCGCATACACGCCGTTCGGGTAGGCCTGCAGGAAGTTCTGGAACAGGTTCGCCGAGTCGGCGTACTTGCCCGCCTTCAGGGCATCGAAGGCGACGTTGTAGGCGGCGCGCTCGTCACCCGCGGCGGCCAGGGTGCCGGCGTCGCCGTGCACCGACGGCGGCGGCTCGGCGACGGCGGACGGCTTGCCTCCAGGCGCGGCCGGCGCGACAGCCGGTGCGGTGCCATTGGCCGGCGGCAGCGACGGCGTCGCTCCTGCCCCTGCACCACCCTCCAGCCGGCCCACGCGGCCATCCAGGTCCAGGTACTGGTCCTTGATCTGCTGCTTGAGCTGGTCGTTGCTGTGCTGCAGTTGTTCGATCGTGGCTTCCATCGACTGCATCTGCGTGCGCAGCTGATTGAGCTGGTTCAGGATGTCGGTGTTGGCCTGGGTATTCATGGCCTGCTGCTCGAGCGCGGACACGCGGTCGGCCAGGCTTGCGCGCTGCGCATGAGCCGGCGCGGCGGCCACGAGGGCCGCCGCGACGATCATCGATGTAAGGACACCGATACGCATCTTTTCTTACTGCGCCGTGTAGACGATCTCGACGCGACGGTTCTGCGACCAGCAGGACTCGTTCGACTCGGTGCAGACCGGACGCTCTTCGCCGTAGCTGACCACGGTCAGCTGCGCAGCCGAGCCACCGTTGGCCTGCAGCGCCGAGGACACGGCGTTGGCACGACGCTCGCCCAGGCCCATGTTGTACTCGCGCGAACCACGCTCGTCGGTGTTGCCCTGCAGGGTGATGCGCGAGGACGGACGGTCACGCAGGTACTTGGCGTGGCACGCCATGATCGCCTGGAATTCCGGCTTCACGGCGTCCTTGTCCAGGTCGAAGTAGACCACGCGCTGACGCAGGCAGGAATCGGTGTCCAGGTCGCCCGGGCCGTACAGACCGGAGGTCGAGGGGCCGGTCGGGGCGGTGGTACCGGTGGTGCCGGTGGTGTCGGTCTGGGGCTGTTCCTTGACCTTCTTGGAGCAGCCGGCCAGAGCTGCAACGGACAACAGCGAAACAAGCAGAACGCGGGTGGTCTTGTTCATGGCGATACCTTGTGGCTCCTGGGCCGATGAGGGGTTCAACAGCGAAATATTAACACCAAACTTACATGTCAACGTGCAGTGCGATACGGCGACCAGGACGGTTCGCGCACGTCGCCATCGGCGAGCACCAGACGCTGCCGCACGCGGGCATCGGCCGAGACCGCGTACAGCACGCCACGGCCGCCTTCACGCGCCGCATACAGCACCATGCTGGCGTTGGGAGCGAAGCTCGGCGACTCGTCCAGCGAACCGGTCGACAGCGTGCTCCAGCGCGGCGAACCCAAGCTGCGGTCCATCATCGCGATCTTGTAGGTGTTGCCGCTGCCCTGGGCCACGACCAGCTTGTTGCCGTCGAAGGACACGCTCGGGGTCGCGTTGTAGTTGCCCTGGAAGGTGATGCGGGTGGCGCTGCCGCCGGTGGCCGGCACCTGGTAGATCTGCGGGCGGCCACCACGGTCGGAGGTGAAGTAGATGCTGTTGCCGTCCGGAGCCCAGGTCGGCTCGGTGTCGATGCCGAAGTGGTTGGTCAGCTGGGTCAGCTGCTTGCTGCCCAGATCCATCACGTAGATCTCCGGGTTGCCGCTGCGCGACAGCGCCAGCGCCAGCTTCTTGCCGTCCGGCGAGAACGACGGGGCGCCGTTGATGCCGCGGAAGCTGGACACCAGCTGGCGCGCACCGGTGGCGATGTCCTGGATGTAGATCGACGAGTTGCCGCGCTCGAAGCTCACGTAGGCCAGCTTCTTGCCGTCCGGGCTCCAGTTCGGCGACAGCAGCGGCTCGGCCGAGCGGACGATGGTCTGCGGGTTGTAGCCGTCGGAGTCGGCGACCATCAGCGCATAGCGCATCGCCCCGCCCTTGCCGCTGGCGGTGACGTAGGCGATGCGGGTCCAGAACGCGCCGCGCACGCCGGTGATCTTCTCGTAGATGGCATCGGCCATCTGGTGGGCGACGTCGCGCATGGCGTTGGCGCGGGCGGTCATGGCTAGGCCGAGCATGCGCTCGCCCTTGCCCACGTCGAACAGTTCGTACTCGACGCGGTAGGCGCCTTCGCCGGCATCCATCACCCGGCCCACGACCAGGTAGCTCTGCTTGAGCGCGCGCCAGGTGGCGAACTGCACCTCGCTGCCGCGGGTCGGACGCTCCACGATCTGCGATTCGGGCAGGTTGCGGAACTGGCCGGAGCGATCCAGGTCGGCGCGGACCACCGCGGCGACGTCGGTGCTCGGCGGGGTCGCCGATCCCTGGTACGGCATCGGCACCACGGTGATCGGGGTCGCCGAGGCATTGCCGCCGACGATGTCGATTTCCAGGCCCTTGTCCTGCGCGGACGCGGCGAGAGGCAGCAACAGGGCGGTGAGAACGGCAAGCCAGCGCGGCAGTTTCTTCATGGGTCGCTCAGCAGGATCGGAAAGGCGCAAGAGATAGCAATGCGCGGGTGAACGTATTCGCAATCATGAACCATCGCCATGTGAAGCCGATGGCAGGACGCAGCACATTATCGCCCATCGCATGTCGGGTGGATGGCGGGGCGCGCGCAACGCGGCGCCAGCCGCCGGGGTCATTGGTCCTGGGCGGTGAAGTTGAAGGTCAGATTGCGCGCAAACACGGTCTCGAAGCCGCGGTAGGGCAACGGCTGGGCGCGCAGCACCGCGGCCTCGATCGAGCGGCGGCCGGCCTCGTCGTAGGGACAGTCGGGGCTGACCTTGGCCTGCATGACCTGCCCACCGGGAATCTGGGTGATCGAGATCTTGCACTTCTGACCCAGCGGCACCGAGTCCGGGCGCACCCACTGGCTCAGCACCGCCTGCTGGATCGCCGCGGCGTACTTGGCCTGCAGGTCGGTATTGGTGCCGTTCTGGCCCGGCGCCTGCTGCGGCGTGGTGGCCGCGGCCGCCGACGCCTTCTTGGCGTTCAGGTCGGCGATCTGCTGCAGCTTCTGCTGGGCCAGCTGGGCCTCGCGCTCCAGCTTCTCGCGCTGCTTGCGGATGTCGGCGATCTTCTTCTGCCGCTCCTCTTCCTGCTGCGCGGCCAGGCGCTGCTTCTGCTCGGCCTCCTGCTGGCGCTTCTGCTCGGTCAGGTCGATCTGTTCCTGGCGGCGCTTGGCCTCCTGCTCCTGCTTCTCCTTTTCCTGGGAGATCGCGGTGCGGCTGGCACGGTCCTGGTCGACCTTGTCGGGCACCGGGACGAAGTCCTGCGCCTTCTGCTGCTGCGGGGTCGGCGCCTGCTGCGGCTTGGGCGTGGGCAGCGGCTGCGGCGGCGGCACCGTGTCTTCCTCGGCGACGTCCTTGACCGGCTCGGGCAGCGGTTCGGGCAAGGGCTTGGGCGCGTCCTTCACCGCCTTCTGCGCCGAGCGCACGTCGGCGGCCGAGACCACCAGCGAGGCCTCGACCATCGGCGAACCGGCGGCCGGTTCGACCTGGCGCACCGGCGACCACCACCAGGCCAGGAAGAACAGCAGTGCGATCAGCACGTGCACCAGCAACGCCAGGGCGACCCCGAAGATCAGCCCCTTGTCGTCGCCGCGCTGCTGCGGCGGGCGGGAATCGGCTTCAGCGTGCATTGTTTCCGGGCTGACTCATCAGGCCGACCTTGGGCACCCCGGCCTGCTGCAGCATGACCATGGTGTCCATGACCAGTTGGTAGTTCGAGGTACCGGGCGCGGCGACGAACACCGGCACGTCCTTGTTCTGGCCGACGAAGGCCTGGATCTTCGCCTTCAGCTCCGGCGCGGCGATCTTCTCCGGCTTGCCGTCCTGCAGGGTCAGGGTGTAGCGGCCTTCGGCGTCGACGGTGACGATCACCGGATCCTTCTTGCTCTCCACCGAGCGCGCGGTGGAATCGGGCAGATCCACGTCCACGCTCAGGCTGAGCAAGGGCGCGGTGACCATGAAGATGATCAGCAGCACCAGCATCACGTCGATGTACGGCACGACGTTGATCTCGGACTTGAGCTTGCGGCGCTTGCGGCGGGAAATGGCGGCAGTCATGCGGGAATCCTGTGAGTCGTGGGCAGGCGGGCGACGCTCAGTCGCCGCTGGCCTGGCGCTGCAGGATGGAGCTGAACTCTTCGGAGAAGGTCTCGAAGCGCACGGCCAGGCGCTCGACCCGGGTGGTGAAGCGGTTGTAGGCCCACACCGCCGGGATCGCGACGAACAGGCCGATGGCGGTGGCGAACAGCGCCTCGGAGATGCCCGGCGCGACCGCGGCGATGCCCGCCTGCTGGCCGCTGTTGATCATGTCGTGCATGGTCACCATGATGCCGAACACGGTGCCGACCAGGCCCACGTAGGGCGCGGTGGAGCCGATGTTGGCGAGCAGTTCCAGGTTGCGTTCCAGGCGGTCGACCTCGCGCGCGTAGGTGGCGCGCATCGCCCGCTGCGCGCCTTCCAGCTGGATGCGCGCATCGAGCCGGCGCTTGTCGCGCAGGCGGGTGAATTCGCGGAACCCGGCCTCGAAGATCGCCTCCAGGCCGCCGACCACGCGGTTGCGGTCGGTGGCGCCGGCGTAGAGCTTGCTCAGGTCGGTGCCGGACCAGAAGCGGTTCTCGAAGTCGTCGGCCTCGCGGTTGGCGTCCTTGAACACCTTGCCCTTGCGGAAGATGATGACCCAGCTGATCAGCGAGCCGAGCAGCAGCAGCAGCACGATCACCTTGACCGGCAGGCTGGCCTTGACCATCAGGTCCAGGTAGTTGATGCCGCCGTGGGCGGCGGTGTTGGCGACGGCCTGGGTGGCGGTCTGGGTCACGTCCTGCGGCAGCGCCTCCACCACCGTGTCCTGCAGGGCCAGGAGCAATGCGATCATCCGTCGTTCCTCAGTAATTCGGCTTCAGTGATTTCAAGAAGTTTCAATGCATCGTGCAGCGCGTCGTCCATGCCGCGCGGGCGGAAGCTGCCGGCGCTGAGCGCGGCCACCCGCACCTGCGCGCGCAACAGCAGTTCCCCGTCGTCGCGGCGGATCGACTGCGCGAACACCAGGCTGGCGCGCTTGCACTGCGACAGCGCGACGCCGACCTGCAGGGAATCGTCCAGGCGCGCCGGGCGCAGGAAGTCGAGCTGCATCGCGCGCACCGCGAACACCAGATCGTGTTGCAGGCGCAGACGCTCCTGACCATACCCCAGCGCCCGCAACCACTCCGTGCGCGCCCGCTCCAGGAAGGCCACGTAGCGCGCGTGGTAGACCACGCCACCGGCGTCGGTATCTTCCCAGTAGACGCGTGTCGGCCAACTGAATAGACGCGGGGATTGGGCATTGGGGATTGGGGATTCGCCGGACGGCGGTGTGTTCGGATCGATAGCGGTCAAAACAGCGCTCCTGTATCCCCAATCCCCATTCCCGAATCCCGCTTGGGCTGCAGGCCCAAGTGCAGATAGGCCTTGTTGGTCGCCATGCGGCCGCGGGCGGTGCGGATCAGGTAGCCCTGCTGGATCAGGTAGGGCTCGATCACGTCCTCCAGGGTGCCGCGTTCCTCCGACAGCGAGGCGGCCAGCGACTCGACGCCGACCGGGCCGCCGTCGAAGTACTCGATGATGGTGCGCAGCATGCGCCGGTCCAGCTCGTCGAAGCCCTCGGCATCGACCTTGAGCATCTGCGTGGCAGCCTGTGCCACCGCCAGGTCGATCTGCCCGCCGGCGCGGACCTGGGCGAAGTCGCGGACCCGCCGCAGCAGGCGGTTGGCGATGCGCGGGGTGCCGCGCGCGCGGCGCGCGATCTCGGCGCAGCCGTCTGCGTTGCAGGCGATGCCGAGGATGCTGGCGGAGCGGCGCACGATCTGCGCCAGCTCGTCGGGGGTGTAAAAGGCCAGGCGCTGGACGATGCCGAAGCGGTCGCGCAAGGGCGCGGTCAGCAGGCCGGCACGGGTGGTGGCGCCGATCAGGGTGAACGGCGGCAGGTCGATCTTGATCGAGCGCGCAGCCGGGCCCTCGCCGATCATGATGTCGATCTGGAAGTCTTCCATCGCCGGATACAGCACTTCCTCGACCACCGGCGACAGGCGGTGGATCTCGTCGATGAACAGCACGTCGTGCGGCTGCAGGTTGGTCAGCAGCGCGGCCAGGTCGCCGGCCTTCTCGATCACCGGGCCGGAGGTGACCCGCAGATTGACCCCCAGCTCGTTGGCGATGACGTGGCTGAGCGTGGTCTTGCCCAGGCCCGGCGGCCCGAAGATCAGCACATGGTCCATCGCCTCCCCGCGCGCCTTGGCCGCCTCGATGTAGATCGACAGCTGCTCGCGCACCGGCTGCTGGCCGAGATAGTCGTCCAGCCGCTTGGGGCGGATGCTGGCCTCGGCCGCGTCATCCTCGCGGGTGGCGCTGCTGGCGATGATGCGGTCCATTTAGAGCCGGGAGTGGGGAATGGGGATTCGGGATTGGTAGCGCAATAGTATCGGCTGTGGGACGGTCTCGGCGCCATGGCCTTGACCAATCCCGAATCCCGACTCCCCAATCCCGGCCGCCGCAGGCGGCCTCAGATCTCCACCTGCGCGCCCAGTTCCACCAGGCGATTGCCGGGGATGCGGAAGAAACCGGTGGCGGGGGCGGCGTTGCGGTGCATGACCGCGAACAGCTTGTCGCGCCAGATCGGCATGCCGCGGTTGGCGCTGGCCACGATGGTCTCGCGGCTGGCGAAATAGGTGGTGTCCATCGGGTCGAAGTAGATCCCGCCCTGATCGCAGGAGCGCATCAGCGCCAGCGGCACGTCCGGGGTCTCCATGAAGCCGAAGCGCACGTAGACCCGGTAGAACTCGTCGCCGATCGCGTCGATCTTCAAGCGCTGCCCGGCCGCCGCGTACGGCACCTGCAGGGTTTCGACGGTCAGGAACACGTTGCGCTCGTGCAGCACCTTGTTGTGCTTGAGGTTGTGCATCAGCGCATGCGGCACCACCATCGGGTCGGCGGTCAGGAACACCGCGGTGCCGGGCACGCGCACCGGCGGTGCCAGCATCAGCCCGGGCAGGAAGGTGTCGAGCTTGATGCCGTCCTTGCGGATCTCGTCGTGCAGCAGCTTGCGGCCGCGGCGCCATGTGCGCATCAGGGTGAACAGGATCAGGCCCAGCAGCAGCGGGAACCAGGCGCCGTCCAGGAACTTGATGATGTTGGCGTAGAAGAACGCGCAGTCCACGGCCAGGAAGACCAGGGCGAACAGCCACAGCAGCGGCGCCGGCACGCGCGGGTTGGCGCGCGCGTAGATGACCATCAGCACGGTGGTGATCAGCATGGTGCCGGTGACCGAGACGCCGTAGGCGGTGGCCAGCGAGGTGGAGTCGCCGAAGCCGATCACCGCCACCACCACCAGCGCCAGCAGGCACCAGTTCACCGCCGGCACGTAGATCTGGCCGATGGTGGAGTGCGAGGTGTGGCGGATGTGCATGCGCGGGATGTAGCCCAGCTGCATGGCCTGGCTGGCCACCGAGTAGGCGCCGGTGATCAGCGCCTGCGAGGCGATCACCGTGGCCGCGGTGGCCAGCACGATCATCGGGTACAGCGCCCACTCCGGCACCGCCTCGTAGAACGGGTTGCTGACCGCGGCCGGGTCGCGCAGCACCAGCGCGCCCTGCCCCAGGTAGGTCAGGGTCAGCATCGGCAGCACCACGCACTGCCACGAGCGGCGGATCGCCTTGGCGCCGAAATGGCCCATGTCCGCGTACAGCGCCTCGCCGCCGGTCACCGCCAGCACCACGGCGCCGAGCACGAACACCGCGTGCCAGTTGTGTTCGGCGAAGAAGCGCACGCCCCACCACGGGTTCAGCGCGTGCAGCACTTCCGGCGCGCGCGTCATGTTGTAGACGCCGATCGCGCCCAGGGCCACGAACCAGACCAGGGTGATCGGGCCGAACGCCTTGCCCACCCGTTCGGTGCCGTAGCGCTGGGCCATGAACAGCATGCCCAGCACCACCAGGGTGATCGGCACCACGAACGGTTCCAGCTTGGGCGCGGCCACCTCCAGGCCTTCCACCGCCGACAGCACCGAGATGGCCGGGGTGATCACGCCGTCACCGAAGAACAGCGAGGCGCCGAAGATGCCGAGGATGCCGACCACGTACATCGAGCGCGAGCCGCCCGGCAGGGTGCGCTGGGCCAGCGCGGTCAGCGCCATGATGCCGCCCTCGCCGTCGTTGTCGGCGCGCATGATCACGGTGACGTACTTGACCGTGACCACCAGCATCAGCGCCCAGAACACCAGCGACAGGATGCCCAGCACGGTGTCGTGGTCCGGGGTCAGCCCGTAGTGCGGCGAGAACGCTTCCTTGAGCGTGTACAGCGGACTGGTGCCGATGTCGCCGAAGACCACGCCGATGGCGGTCAGCATCACCCCAAAGCCCGTCTTGGCGTGCGGATCGTGGCTGCCCGGGCGGGCGGCGGAACTGGAGGAGCTGGACATGGTGGGAAGAGTAGCGCCAGAACGTGAAGAAAGAGCGGGGAGCCGAGCCGACCCGAGGTCAGCGCAGCGCCGCCTGCAGGGCCTTGCGGATCACCGTGGCGACCTCGTCGCCGTCGGCGGCGGCGTCGCGCGCCATCTTCGCCGCCTCGGCCGGCTTGTAGCCGAGCTGCTGCAGCGCCACCGTGGCCTCGGAGACCGCGTCGGTGCCCAGTTGTCCGGTGATCGGCGCACCACCGCTGAAGTCGGCCGCACGGTCGCGCAGTTCCACCACCATGCGCTCGGCGGTCTTCTTGCCGATGCCGGGGATGCGGGTCAGCGCGGTGACGTCGGCGGCGGTGATCAGCCGCGCGAACTCGTCGACGCTGACCCCGGACAGCACCGCCAGCGCGATCTTCGCGCCGATGCCGCTGACCCGCTGCACGTCGCGGAACAACCGCCGCTCGCCCTCGCGCAGGAAGCCGTACAGCGACACGCTGTCCTCCTTCTGCGCATAGTGGGTGAACAGGATCACGTCGCGGCCGACATCGGGCAGGTCGTAGAAGGTGCTCATCGGCGCCTCCAGCTCATAGCCCACCCCGCCCACGTCGATCACCAGCCACGGCGGCTGCTTGTAGGCCAGGATCCCGCGCAGACGGCCGATCATGGGGCGCCTCCCTGGAGGCGCCGGGATTGGGGATTGGGGATTGGGGATTCGCCAAAGCGGGGCCGGCGCGCATGCGCCCGGCTGTTGCCAATCGCCAATCCCCACTCCCGAATCCCAGCTACACTCATTTTCTACTCCACGCCTGCTGCGTGCTGACGCCCAGGCGCTGCGCGGTGGCGCGCACGTGGGCATGGGTGATGGCGACGGCCAGTGCGTCGGCGGCGTCGGCCTGAAGTTTGCCGGTCAGGCTCAGCATGAGACCGACCATGTGTTGCACCTGCTGCTTCTCCGCCGCGCCCTTGCCGACCACGGCGAGCTTGATCTCCTTGGCGGCGTACTCGTGCACCGGCAACTCGCGCAGCACCGCCGCGCAGATCGCCGCGCCGCGGGCATGGCCGAGCTTCAGTGCCGCGTCGGCGCTCTTGCCCATGAACACGCGTTCGATCGCCACTTCCTGCGGCCGGTATTCCTCGATCAGCGCATCCAGCCCGTGCAACAGGCGCTTGAGCCGCAGCGCGAAGTCGCCCTCGCCCAGCAGCACCAGCGGCGCGTGGTGCACGTGCCGGGTACGGCCGGCCGCGTCCACGTCGATGATGCCCACGCCGGTGCGCTGCGAGCCGGGGTCGATGCCGAGGATGCGCGTAGTGCCGGGATTGGGGAGTGGGGATTGGGGATTGGCAACAGCCGTGCGTGTCCTGGCAGCGTTGCCCGAGACAACCACCGCCGTCGGCAATGCCTCCGGCACCGGCACGACGCCGTTCCGGGTTCCGGGTCTTGGGCCCCGGGCCCCGGGTTTCATGGTCTCAGCCCCCGTCACTCAGCGCGGCCTGGTCGACGTTGGAATAGACGTTCTGCACGTCGTCCAGGTCTTCCAGCATGTCCAGCAGCTTGCGCACCTGCACCGCGGTGTCGCCGTCCACGGCGATGTCGTTGTCGGCGCGGAAGGTGATTTCGGCATGGTCGGCGGCCAGACCGGCCGCATCCATGGCGTCCTTGACCGCCTGGAACGCCTCCGGCGCGGTCAGCACGTCGATCGCGCCGTCCTCGGGGTAGACCACGATGTCGTCGGCACCGGCCTCGATCGCAACCTCGGTGATCTTCTCCTCGTCGGCGCCGGCGGCGAAGCTGAGCACGCCCAGGCGCTTGAACATGAAGGCCACCGAGCCGTCGGTGCCCATGTTGCCGCCGCACTTGCTGAAGGCATGGCGCACGTCGGCCACGGTGCGCACGCGGTTGTCGGTCAGGCAGTCGACGATCACCGCCACCCCGCCCGGGGCGTAGCCCTCGTAGCGCACTTCCTCGTACTCCACGCCTTCCAGTTCGCCGGTGGCCTTCTTGATCGCGCGCTCGATCACGTCCTTGGACATGTTCGAGGCCAGCCCCTTGTCCATCGCCACGCGCAGCCGCGGATTGTTGGACGGATCGCCGCCGCCAGCGCGCGCGGCGACGCCGATCTCGCGGATGATCTTGGTGAAAATCTTGCCGCGCTTCGCATCGGATGCGTTCTTGCGGGCTTCGATCGAGGGGCCTCTACCCATGGGGCGTTCCGGACAGTTGTAAGGACAAGACGCGGATTTTACCTGATGCCGCGCACATCCCGCGGCCTGGCCGCGCCGACGACCGACCGCGCGTGCGACCGGCGCATGCCGCCCGTTCCCCGGCCGGCGCCCACTCCAGCGCGCGCCGACCAGTGCTGCCGGTCGAACCTTGGCGGACTGTCTACCCATGCGCGCCACATCGCTGCCAGAACTGTCACGCCCCACCTGGAGGCTGAACGCGTAAGTCGCGCCCGCTTTCCATCGCACCGAAAGGAGATCCGTCATGTCCCGCACCACCCCCGCCCCGTTCCTTTCTCTGGCCCTGCGCTGCCTGGGCCTGCTCGCGCTTGCCGCCCCGGGCCTGGCCAGCGCCCAGACCGACGCCTTCAGAGGCCGCTACAGCGCCGGCCTCACCACCTACTCGATCAGCGGCCAGGAACCCCGCGCGACGGGCAAGTACCCGGTCTACGTGCATATCGGTGGCACCGGCGAGAACTACCAGAGCAACTGGGCGATGGCCGCGGTGAATGCCGCCGCGGCCAAGGGCTTCGTGGCGGCCTCGGTGGAGTACGACAACGCCAGCTTCGGCAGCTGCGGCGTCATCGGCAACCGCGCCAAGGCCATCTTCGACGCGCAGAACATCAACAGCGCCATCGCCCAGCTCTGCGCCCGCGACAAGGCCGATTGCTCCAAGGGCGTGGTGACCGGCGGGCTCAGCCAGGGCTCGATCATCTCGGTGCTGGCACACGACTACGATCCCCGGGTCGCCGCCTCGTTCGGCCAAGGCACCGGTGCGACCTACACCGCCTACTACAACCTGGCCTCCTGCATCGCCGACGGCAACCACAGCCTGCCGTCCGATCGCCTGCGCATCATCAACGGCGAACGCGACATGTTCGTCGGCGGCACCGAAAACATCGCCCGCACGCAGGCGCAACTGGTCACCGGCCTGCGCTGCGACGGGCAGCAGTCGTGCTTCCGCAGCAACGGCAGCGGCTGGTACGTCGTCAAGGACCGGGAAGTGCAGGACCTCTACGCCGACCACTGCTTCATGGGCTTCGGCGGGTATCCCGGCACCCAGTGCACGGGCGTCCTGGTCGACGGCAATTACCGCAGCGGCACCGCCGCCTGGGCGCTCAACCCCACGCTGGACTGGCTGAAGACCTTCGTGACGCCCTGAGCGACGGCATCGCCCCGTGCCGGCGCCGTCGTGGCATGTACCGCGACGCGGCGCCGGCCGCCGCCACCGGACGATCGATGTTGGTGGCCGGCTCAGGCGGCGAAGCGGCCGTCGCGCAGGAAGGCGGCGGTCTGCCGCGCGGCCTGCGCCGAGAACAGCAGGCCGCTGTGGCTGGCGCGGACCTGGCAGTGATCGCCCAGGCCAGGCACGCGGGTCTCGGCCAGCGCCACGCTGCCGTCGGAGTGCGGCCCCAGCGCGACGAAGCGCGCGCCCAGCCCGCGCGCCACGGTGCCGGCGATCATGCCGACCTCGGCCAGGCCGCTCCAGCGCGCCACGCCCTGCTGCAACAGTGCCGCGCTGCGGCCCAGCGCCACGCCCAGCCGCCGCTGCGCCAGGCGCGCGCGGCGGCACTGCCCGCCAAGGGGCTGCCCAGGCAGACCACCCGGGTCACCGGCAACGAGGGCGCCTGCTGCAAGGCCTGCAGCGCGATCAAGCCGCCGAGGCTATGCCCGACCAGGGCCACCGGACCGGTCGCGGCCAGGCGCTCGATGCGCGCGTGCAGCCGCGGCAACGCGGCCTCGGCGCCGCCGAAGGCGGTCGAATAACCAAAGCTGGCGACCCGCCAGCCCGCGCGGCGCAGGCGCAATGCCAGCGGCAGCAGCCACGGCCGCGCGTTCCAGATGCCGTGCAGCAACAGCACCTGCGGCGCGGTGGCCATGGGCGCCTCAACCGCAAGTGGTGCGAACGATGTGATTGCTGCCATCCAGGAACACGTTGAGCCGGTCCAGGCGCAGGTCGCGGGTCACCGCCTGACCGGGCGCGATCGGCCGCACCACGCCGGCGCCGCTCTCCTTCCAGACCCGGCTCATGGTCGCCTGGGTGGCTTCCTGGCCCACCGCCCAGGCCACCGCCTCGACATTGCAGCGGCCATCGCCCTGCACGCTTGGCCCGGCGCTGGCCGGCTGCAACGACGCCGGCGGCGCGCACGCGGCCAGCAGCGGCAACACGGCGGCGATTCCCATCCACGGTCGGAACATGGTGCGCTCTCCTGCAGACTGAACAGGCCTGCACTCTAGCGCGCCCTCGTTGCCGCGATGTGGACGCGGCGGGACCCAGCGCCAGGCGTCAGGTCGCGCGCGGCGGCCGGCGCAGGATGAATTCCAGATCGCGCACCTGCCCCACCGGGAATTCGTAGGTGCCGACCTTCTCGAAGCCGTAGCGCGCGTAGAAACGCTGCGCACCGAGGTTCTCCGACCACACGCCGACCCACAGCGTGCGCGGGCCGTCGCGTTCCAGCCAGGCCAGGGCGGTCTCGAACAACCGCGCGCCCCAGCCGCCGTTCTGGTGCGCACGCAGCAGGTACAGGCGCTTCAGTTCGCCGTCGCCGGGACGCACCTCGGCGTGCGGCAGGCCACAGGGGCCGGCCGCGGCGTGCCCGACCACGGCGCCGTCGTGCTCGACCAGCCAGATCGCGTAGTCCGGATGCGCCAGCACGACCTGGGCGCGCTCCAGCGAATAGGCCTCCTCGAGGAAGGCCTGCAGGTCCTGCGCGGGATACAGATGGCCGAAGGTTTCGCTGAAAGTGGCCGTGGCGATGCGGGTCACCGCCGCGGCATCGTCCGGCGTGGCGCGACGGATCAGCACGGCTCAGCGCGCCGGGTGCGCCGCGTCGGCGTCGGCGTCGGCATCGGCCTCTTCGCCGTCGTCCTCGTCCTCGCCTTCTTCCTCGTCCTCTTCTTCCTCGTCGTCTTCCTCGTACTCGTAATCGTCCTCGCCGAAGTCCTCGCCGTCCCAACGGCCCTCCGGATCCGGCACGAACGCCAGCGGCGCGTTGGCGCCGCTGCCGGCGCGCACCAGCCAGCCGCCGAACACGCGCGCGCGCTGGGTGACGATGGCCTCCACTGCGCCCTCGTTGCCGAGGGTTTCCCACTCCAGATTGAATGCGGTCTCGCTCATGTGTCGGCCTGCGCTACGGTTGGAAGAAAGGGATCACTGCGCCTGCGGACGCACCTGCACGTGCACTTCGGCCAGCTGTGCGTCGGCGATCGGCGACGGCGCGTCGGTCATCAGGTCCTGCGCGCCGGTGGTCTTGGGGAACGGAATGACGTCGCGGATCGACTCGGTGCCGGCCATCAGCGCGGCGATGCGGTCGATGCCGAAGGCGATGCCGCCGTGCGGCGGCGCGCCGTAGTTCAGCGCATCCAGCAGGAAGCCGAACTTGGCGCGCGCTTCCTCGGCGCCGATGCCCAGCAGTTCGAACACCGCGCTCTGCATGTCCGGGCGGTGGATACGGATGGAACCGCCGCCGATCTCGTTGCCGTTGAGCACCATGTCGTAGCCGCGCGACACCGCGGTCTTGGCGTGCGTGCGCAGTTCGGCGATGTCGTCCACCGCCGGCGCGGTGAACGGGTGATGCAGGGCCACGTAGCGCTGCGCCTCCTCGTCCCACTCGAACATCGGGAAGTCGGTGACCCACAGCGGCCGCCAGCCGTCGGCGACCAGGTTGAAGTCCTTGCCGGCCTTCAGGCGCAGCGCGCCCATGAAGTCGGAGACCTTGCCGTAGGCGCCGGCGCCGAAGAACAAGATGTCGCCGTTCGAAGCTGAGGTCGCGGACAAGATCGCATTGATTTGCTGATTAGTTAGGAATTTAACGATCGGCCCATCAACGTCATGCTCCAGCTCGACTCCACCAAATTTTCCATCAGCGAGATTCTTGACCCTCATATAGGCCAGGCCCTTGGCGCCGTACTTGGCGGCGTGCGCGGCGTACTCGTCGATCTGCTTGCGCGAGAGGCTGGCGCCGCCGGGAATGCGCAGCGCGGCGACGCGGCCGTCGGGATCGGCGGCCGCGGCACTGAACACCGCGAAGTCGCTGTCCTTGACCAGCTCGGCCACGTCGGTCAGTTCCAGGGCGATGCGCAGGTCCGGCTTGTCCGAGCCGTAGCGGCGCATGGCCTCGGCCCAGGTCATGCGCGGGAATTCGGCGGCCAGCTCGACGTCGACCACCTCCTTGAAGATGGCGCGGACCATGGCTTCGACGAAGTCCTGCACGTCGCGCTCGCGCACGAAGGCGAACTCCATGTCGAGCTGGGTGAACTCGAGCTGGCGGTCGGCGCGCAGCGCCTCGTCGCGGAAGCAGCGCGCGATCTGGTAGTAACGGTCGAAGCCGGCCACCATCAGGATCTGCTTGAACAGCTGCGGCGACTGCGGCAGCGCGTAGAACTCGCCCGGGTGCATGCGCGCCGGCACCAGGAAGTCGCGCGCGCCTTCCGGGGTGGCCTTGGTCAGGATCGGCGTCTCGATGTCCTGGAAGCCGCGCTCGTCCAGGTAGCGGCGCAGCGCCTGCACCAGCTTGATGCGGGTGCGCTGCATGCGCTGCATCTCCGGGCGGCGCAGGTCCAGATACCGGTACTTCAGGCGGGTTTCCTCGCCCGGGTTCTCGTGCGCGTGGAACGGCAGCGGCGCGGCCTTGTTGAGCACGGTGATGGCGGTGGCGATCACCTCGACCTTGCCGCTGCGCAGCTTGTCGTTGACCGCATGCCGCGCGCGCACCACACCCTCGACCTGCAGCACGTCCTCGTAGCCGAGGCTGGCGGCGACCTTGAACACCTCCGCGTTCTCCGGCTCCACCATCACCTGCACGATGCCTTCGTGGTCGCGCAGGTCGATGAAGCACACGCCGCCGAGGTTGCGGGCCACGTCGGTCCAGCCGGCCAGGGTGACGGTTTGGCCGATCAGGGTCTCGTCGACCAGGCCGCAGAAGTGGGTACGCATCGCTAGCTCCAAACAGGGGGCGCCCGGCGCAGAAGGCGCCGGTAAGCCCGGTATTCTGCGGCGGCGCGTCGGCCCGGGCAAATCGCGCATGACTCATCCTGGCTTAAGTTGGCCTGCGGCTATAGTCCGCGCACCATTCACGGGGAGGAGAGAACCCATGTTGAAGCACCTTGGTGGCTGCCTGGTGATCGCCGCGCTGGCCCTGTCCAGCGCCCCGGCCGCGGCCCAGAGCGCCCGCGCCTACGCGCCGCAGGACCTGCGGCAACTGTCGGTCCCCGGCCGGGTCCGGGTGATCGAGCGCGAGTACGCCGACCAGTCGCGCGGCCGGCAGATTCCCGACGACCAGCTCGAGTTCTACCTGGACCAGATTGACCGCGGCTGGGGCTTCGGCAACATCCAGCAGGACATCGCCACCTCGCTGCGCGGCAGCGGCGGCGGCTGGCGGCAGGAACCGGGCTTCGACGGCCGCACCGTCGCCTGCTCCAGCAACGACCGCCGCCGCCAGCAATGCGCAACGCCATTCCGCGGGCCTGCGCGACTGGTCGGCACCCTGTCCGCCTCGCCCTGCATCGAAGGCCGCACCTGGGGCTCGGCGCCCGGCGTGGTGTGGGTGGACCAGGGCTGCCGTGGCCGCTTCGTCGAAGGTCGCGGCAATTGGGGCGGCAACTGGGGCGACGGCGGCGGCAGTGGCGGCGTGGCCGGCACCGTACGCTGCGAGAGCCAGGACCAGCGCCAGCGCGTGTGCCCGACCGGCTGGCGCAACGCCATGCTGGTGCGGCAGTTGTCGGACACCCGCTGCATCGAGGGCCGCACCTGGGGCTCGCGCGATGGCGCGGTATGGGTCGACGACGGTTGTCGCGGCGAGTTCGCCCAGGGCCGCGGCGGCGGTGGCTGGGGGCCGGGCCGGCCGCCGCTGGACAGCGGCTACACGGTGACCTGCAGCAGCGACGACAAGCGCCTGCGCACCTGCGCCTGGGACCGCCGCCAGGGCCGCCCTGAACTGATCGAACAGCTGTCCGGCACCACCTGCGCGGAAGGCCGCACCTGGGGCTACGAAGGCAATACGGTGTGGGTCAACGGCGGCTGCCGGGCGCGCTTCGGGGCGCGCTGAGCCAAGGCGACGGGCCGCGTGGCGTGCCGCGCGGCCCGATGCATGGCGTGATACGTCGAGTTTGGGGCGGCGCCTGCCCCTTTTTGGATTGACCGCGACCGGGCAAGACCGGGTCGCGGCTGAAGCCGCTCCTACGAGAGGCCGCGGGCTTGGCGCGGCCTGGCGAGACTCAGGTCGCCGCAGGCTTGGCCGCGGCAGGCGCTGCGGCAGGCGTGGCCGCCGCAGCGGGCTTGGCCGGCGCATCGGACGTCGCCGCGGCGGCCGCGGGCTTGCTGTCCCCGCTGCTGGCCTTACTCCCCGACTCGGCCAGGTTGCGCTTCTTGTCGCCGTCCTTCTTGAAGTCGGTCTCGTACCAGCCGCTGCCCGACAGGCGGAACGCCGGCGCGGTGAGCTGGCGCTTGACCGCCGGGGCGGCGCAGGACGGGCAGGTCTCGGGATCCGGATCGGACAGTTTCTGCAGGCGGTCGAAGCTGTGACCGCACGCGGCACATTGGAAAGCGTAGATCGGCATGGCGGCAAAAACGCGAGAGCAACGGAGGCGGCCAGTATGGGGGCCGCACGCCGGCTTTCAAGCGTTCCCGCTCATGCCGGCCCGGGCTGGGGCCGCGGCGCGGTCTCCGGCGCATCCACCGGCGAGGTCGGTGCGGGCGCCACCGGTGCCTCGGCGACCGGCTCATCCGGCGCCGTCGGTACCTGCGCCGACGCGGGATCTGCCGGCGCGGCCGGTGCCGCCTCCAGCGGGCTGACGTCGAACGGCATCCGCAGCAGCAGCGCCGGCAGCAACGTGGTCAGGGCCGCGTACAGCAGCAGCGCGCCGAACAGAGCGTCGGCGATGGCGAAGCGGTCGCGCAGGATGCCGGCCAGCACCAGGGTGAAGATCAACGTCGGCGACAGCGCCAGCGACACCCGCAGGCTGCTGCGCGCGCCCTCGCCGAACAGCACCCGCCGCTGCAGCCAGAGGATGCCGATGCGCAGCGGCAGCACGCAGGCGGTCAGGGCCAGGCCCAGACCCAGCGCCTGCAGGCTCAAGGCCCCGCTCGGCACCTTGGTGCCGGCGTTGAAGAAGTAGAACGGCACGAAGAACGAGGCGAACAGGCGCACCGCCTGCAGGTTCTCATCGGAGGCCAGCAGCGGCATGCGCTGGCGCAGCAGCCGCGCCACCAGCCCGGCGATGAACGCACCGACCAGGTAGTACACGCCCAGCGAATAGGTGATGTAGGCGGCGATCAGGCCGACCATCACCAGCAGCGAGAACTCCGAGCCCGGCGCCTGCGGCGCCACCCAGCGCCCCAGGGCCACGAACAGCAGCGGCAGGCCGACCAGCATCGCCAGCAGCGCCAGGCTGGACAGGCCCATCTGCCAGGGATCGCCGGCCTGCAGGATCACGAACAGCGCCGCCAGCGCCAGCAGTTCGCCGGCGATGGCCTTGCTGGTGACCCAGAAGCGCTCTTCTTCGTCCAGCCCCAGCCGCCCCAGCGACTCGATGATGAAACCGGTGGACGGGGTCAGCAGGGCCAGCGCCAGCAATCCGGCCGCCTGCCACGACAGCCCGGCGTAGCGCCAGGCCAGCCAGCCCACGCCGAACAGGGTGCCGCCGCGCACCACCAGGTGCAGCAGCAGCGGCCACAGCCCGCGACGCAGCGCCTTCGGGTCCACTTCCAGGCCGGCGAACAGGAACAGCGAGGAGATGCCGAGCGTGGCCAGCAGGGTCACCACCGGGTCGTGCGCGCGCGGCCCCATCGCCAGCATCGCGATGATGCCGAACAGCAGGCAGGTCAGCGGCGCGGGCATCTTGAAACGCTGCAGCGCGCGCGGGATCACCAGCAGGGCGAAGATCAGCAGCAGGTAGATCAGTTCGTGGCTCATCGGGCAGGAAATTCCAGGGCGGTCCCGCCGGCGGCGGCAGCGGCGATGATGCCGGGTCGGCTGTGTGGTGCGCCATCACGGCGGGCGCCAGCCGCGGTCGCGCGCCCCGTGCGGCACTGGCGCGACGTGGCGCGACCAAGCAAGGACATCGCCTCGCTGCGACGGAACCCTCGCCCATGCCGGCACACGTGCCCGACACGGATCCCGACCGCGCTGCGCACGCAGTGATCTCGCTGAAGGCAATTCCGGCGGCCGACCGTCCAAGCTCCGGGGGGCGCACGCCAACGCCCCTCCCGGAAAGCGACGGAGGCCGCCGCGACCGCCTCGGCGGCGCGCGGCCCCTGCTGCGGGCGCGCACCGGAGCATCGCGCCAGGCATCTTTCATGCCGATTTACGCACGATGCATGGATTCGCAAGATCGCGGTCACACGCACGAAACCGCTCGATCGGACCATGAGCGCCCCTCAAGCAAGCCGCGCACCCGATGACCGTTTCGGCACATTTCCGCACCCCCGCCCGCACCCTGCTGGCCCTGTCGCTGGCCACCAGCATCGCCTGCGCCCATGCCGCCGAGGCCAGCGACGGCGCCGACGGCACCGCACCGGCCGACGGCAGCGACCGCGTCTCGACCCTGGACCAGGTGCAGGTGCTCGGCCAGGCCACCACCTACGCCAAGATCAACGTCAGCAAGGAAGCGCTGGACCGCCAGTTCGCGATGAGCAGCGTCAACGACGCGCTCAACGAACTGCCCGGCGTGATCGCCACCGAGGCCGATGCGTTCGGCTCCTCCGACTGGGGCACGCAGATCAGCATGCGCGGCTTCGTCACCAATCGCGACGACCAGCAGATCGGCACCACCATCGACGGCGTGCCCAACGGCGGCTCGGCCTACGGCGGCGGCTCCAAGGCCAACCGCTTCATCGACACGCTGGACCTGGAGACGGTGGAGGTCAGCCAGGGCACCGCCGACATCGCCTCGCGCTCCAACGAAGCGCTGGGCGGCACCCTCAACTTCCTCACCAGCGAGCCGCTGGAGCAGCAGCGCGTGCGCATGGCCTTCGGCATCGGCGACAACCAGGCGCGCAAGTACTACGCCCGCTACGACAGCGGCGACCTCGGCGGCACCCGCGCCTGGGTCAGCGGCTCGCACGCCAGCAACGACGACTGGATCGACGGCAGCGGCCACACCACCCGCGACCATCTGGCCGGCAAGTTCGTCAGCGACCTCGGCGCGTGGACGCTCAGCGGCTACCTGTCCTACGACGACGCCAACGAATCGGAGTACAGCAGCGTCACTCCGGCACAGTTCGCCACCGACCCGGACCACGACCTGCTCACCGGCACGCTCACCGGCATCCCCTACTACGACCAGAACTACCGCTCCGGCTCGCGCGCGCTGCGCAAGAACACCTTCGGCTACCTGCGCGGCCTGTTCGACGGCGGCAACGGCTTCAAGGCCACGCTGACCGGCTATGCGCACCGCATGCAGGGCCGCGGCGACTGGATCCCGCCCTATCTGGTGGACGTCACCAACGACGGTGCCGGGCGTCCCGAGTCCGAATACACCGGCGGCCACACCGTGTACGGCGGCAGCGCCCTGGGCAAGCTCTACTTCGTCACCCCGGGCGGCGCGGCGGCGAGCATGCTGCCCGGTTGCGCCGACACCGCGACCCTGCCGGCCGAGTCCAACCCGGCCTGCTACCCGGCCGGCTCGCTGCCGGTGCAGTCCTACCGCCACAGCCACTACGACAACCAGCGCGGCGGCGTCACCGCCGACGTGGAATGGGCGCAGGACTTCGGCGGGCTGCACAACACGGTGCGCGGCGGCCTGTGGCTGGAACGCTACGACCGCAGCGTCACCCGCGACTGGCACCGCCTGCTCAACGTCGGCACCAATATCGCCTTCGACCACGTGCCGTACTGGGTGCAGTTCAAGGACGACTACCGCACCGACGAGCAGATGTATTACGCCGAGGACGTGATGCGCTACGGCGACTTCGCCTGGCGCGTGGGCGTCAAGCAGTTCTTCGTCGACCAGACCCGTGACCGCCGCATCGGCGACGCCGCGCACATCGAATCGGATTCGCACTCCGATCCGCTGTTCTCCGCCGGCCTGACCTGGACCACGCCGCTCAAGGGCGTGGAAGCCTTCGCCGGCTTCTCGCAGAACTTCGCCGCGATTCCCTCCGGCGTGCTCGGCGAGACCGATCCGCTGGTGCTGAGCAAGGTCAAGCCGGAAACCGCCGACAACATCGAGGTCGGCCTGCGCATGAGCCGCTGGCCGCTGACCGGCAGCATCACCCTGTACGACATCCGCTTCGACAACCGCATCGTCTACGTGCCGGCCAACTTCGTCACCGGCATCGACTACCTGGGCGAGACCGACGGCGTCTACGAGAACTTCGGCGGCGTGCACGCGCGCGGCGTGGAGCTGGCACTGGGCTACGCCTGGGACAACGGCTGGCGGCTCAACGGCGCCTACACCTACAACAAGGCGACCTACCTGGGCAGCGGCAACGCCGCGCGCGACCAGGCGCTGGAGATCGCACCGGGCTCGCAGGTGATCGGCCAGCCGCGGCAGACCCTGGTGCTGTCGGCCGACTGGCAGGGCCAGCGCTGGCACGGCGGCCTGTCCGGCCGCTACCTGGGCCGGCGCTACCTAGACGCAGCCAACAGCGCGGCGCTGGATGCGGTGACCACCTTCGACGCCAATCTCGGCATCGCCCTGGGCGGACTGAGCCCGCAGTTGCAGCAGGCCAGGCTGGACCTGGTGATCAGCAACCTCACCGACAAGCGCTACCTCAACGGCGTGGACGGCAGCGACAGCGCCTTCATCGCGCCGCCGCGCACCGTCGGCCTGACCTTCATGGTCGACCTGTAACCGGCGCCGTGGCAGTCTCGCGGCGGCGGCCGATCCCGGCTGCCGCCGCTTTGCGTTTCCCTGGACCGACATGACCGACCTGACCCGCCGCCGGCTGCTCCGCGCCGGCCTCACCGCCAGCGCCGCCGGACTGCTGCCGCCGAGCATCGCCCGTGCCGCGGCGATCGCCCCGGACGTGCGCAGCGGCACCCTCGACGACCTGCAGCACGTGGTGATCCTGATGCAGGAGAACCGCGCCTTCGATCATTACTTCGGCAGCCTGGCCGGCGTGCGCGGCTTCGGCGACCGCTTCCCGATCCCCGCCCCGCCGCTGCCCGGCACCGCACCGCGCACGGTGTGGCTGCAGCCCAGCGCCGACGGCAGCCGCCACCTGGCGCCGTTCCCGCTGCGCACCGCGCGCGACTTCGCCACCATGCGCGTGCAGGGCACCCCGCATACCTGGCCGAACGCGCAGCAGGCC
Source organism: Xanthomonas protegens (assembly GCF_038442435.1). Lineage (NCBI taxonomy): Bacteria > Pseudomonadati > Pseudomonadota > Gammaproteobacteria > Lysobacterales > Lysobacteraceae > Xanthomonas > Xanthomonas protegens. Next base: position 36,144 of record NZ_JAQJCQ010000013.1, read on the forward strand.
TGGGACCACGGCCGCATGGGCCGGTGGCCGGCGGCCAAGCGCGACCACGCGCTGGCCCACTACGAACGCGACGACCTGCCGTTCCAGTTCGCCCTGGCCGAGGCCTTCACCGTCTGCGACGCCTACCACTGCGCGATCCAGGCCGGCACCAATCCCAACCGCGTGTTCCTGTGGACCGGGCAGAACGATCCGCATGCGCGCGCCGGCGGCCCGGTCATCGCCAATTCGCACGACAACTTCCCGGAACTGGGCGGCGATCCGGACGACTACCGCTGGCCCAGCTACGTCGAGGCGCTGCAACAGGCCGGCGTGTCGTGGCAGATCTACCAGGACATGGCCGACAACTTCACCGACAACCCGCTGGCCGGCTTCGCGCCGTTCCGCGCGGCCTGGCGCGGTGCGCCCGGGCACGATACGCAACTGCGCGCGCGCGGCGTCTCCAGCCGCAGCCTGGCGCAGTTGCGCGAGGACGTGCTGGCCGCACGGCTGCCATCGGTGAGCTTCATCATCGCCGACGCCGCCGGCAGCGAGCATCCCGATCCGTCCAGCCCGGCACAGGGCGCGGCCTACACCGCGCGCGTGCTCGACGCGCTGACTGCCGACCCCAAGGTGTGGGCGCGCACCGCGCTGCTGCTGATGTTCGACGAGAACGACGGCTTCTTCGACCACGTGCCGCCGCCGGCGCCGCCCTCGCCCGACCCGTCGGCGGCCGGCGGCTGGGCCGGCGCCTCCAGCGTCGACACCGACGGCGAATACCACCTGCATCCGGCGCCGGGCGACGCCAAGGCCGATCCGCCGGAATTGCGCGGGCGTCCCTATGGCCTGGGCCCGCGCGTACCGCTGTACGTGATCTCGCCGTGGAGCCGCGGCGGCTGGGTCGATTCGCAGGTCTACGACCACACCTCGGTGCTGCGCCTGCTGGAGCGCCGCTTCGGCGTCGCCGCCGCCGGCCTGACCCCGTGGCGCCGCGCGGTCTGCGGCGATCTTCTGGACGCCTTCGACTTCCGCCAGGCCGACACCCGCCCGTTCGTCGCCGACCTGCCGGACGTGCGCGAGGCGGCTGCGCGCGCCGCGGCGTTGCACGATCACGCAGTGCCACCGCTGCCGGCGCAGCTGCAGGCACCGCGCCAGGCGTTCGGCGTGCGCCGCGCACGCGCCTTGCCGTATCGGCCGACAGTGCAGATGCAGTACGTGCTCGAGCGCGGCGAGGTGCAGTTGCGCATGACCAACACCGGCGCAGCGACCGTGCTGCACGTCTACGACCGCTACCTCCTCGACGCGATCCCACGTCGCTACACGGTGGGCACCGGCGCGACCCTGGACGGCGCCTGGACCACCTACGACGGCAGCTACGACCTGTGGCTGCTCGGCCCCAACGGCTTCCACCGCCACTACCGCGGCGACCTGAGCGCCCCGCTGCTGCAGGCCGACATCGCCCAGGACCCGGACGACGCACAGGCGCTGTGCCTGGTCCTGCGCAATCCCGGCACCGCCCCGCTCGGCGTGTCCCTGGAACCGGCCGCCTATGCACAGGCGCAACCGCGCCAACGGGTGACGCTGGCGCCCGGCGCCGAGCAGCGCATGCGCTGGAGCGCCAAGCCGAGCGGCGGCTGGTACGACCTGTGGCTGGTCCAGGACAACGCCCGCCAGCGCCTGGCCGGCCGCGTGGAAACCGGCAAGCCCGGCATCAGCGACCCGGCGATGGGCGGGCCGGCGCGGCTGTATCAGGAGAGCCCGCCCGACTATCAAGGCCCCGGACCCGTCTGAGGCGGGTGGGATTCGGGAGTCGGGAGTCGGGAGTCGGGATTCGCAAGAGCAGCACCTGCACGCTGATGCGTTTCCGCCAATTCCGAATAGCGCGACCTAAGCCCGACTCGCACGGATGCCGCTTTTACGAATCCCTAATCCCCACTCCCTAATCACGGCTCACAAGCACCCCGAGCGTCCGCAGCCAGGTCTCGACCAGTTGCGGCCATTGCGCGATCGGCAGGTTCTTGGCGCGCAGGCCGAAGGCATGGCCGCCCTTGGCGTAGATATGCATTTCCGTCGGCACGTCGGCATGGTTGAGCGCGACGTAGTACGCCAGCACTTGGGAGACGCCGTCCACGTAGTCGTCCTGCGCCTGCAGCAGGAAGGTCGGTGGGGTGTCGGCGACGACGTGGATGTCCGGACGCAACGCCAGATCGGTGGGATTGCGGGTGTCGGCGTCCTCGTCTTCGTGCACCCACAGATGGCCCGGGTACACGGCGATGGCGAAGTCCGGGCGGCAGCTGACGCGATCGGCGGCATCCACCAGCGGATAGGTGCGCTGGGCGAAGTGCGTGCTCACCGCCGCCACCAGGTGGCCGCCGGCGGAAAAGCCCATCACCCCGATCTTGTGCGGGTCCACGCCCCAGGTGGCGGCCTGCCGGCGCACCAGGCCCAGCGTGCGCTGCGCGTCCTGCAGCGCGGTCTGCACCTTGGGGTAGTAGCGCCGGTCGTTGACCCAGGTCGGCCCGGAGTTCGGCACGCGGTACTTCAACAGCACGCAGGTGATGCCGCGCGAGACCAGCCAGTCGCAGATCTCCGTGCCCTCCAGGTCCATCGCCAGCATCTGGTAGCCGCCGCCGGGAAACACCACCACCGCGGCGCCGGTGTTGTGGCCCTGCGCCGGGTACACGGTCATGGTCGGCCGGCTGACGTTGTCGATCCTGGCCCCGGGTCCAGCCGTTTCCGGCTTCGGATGCGGCAAGGCATCCGGCACCGCGCCGGGCCAGATCGGCACCTGCACATGGCCGGGCGAGGGCTCCCACACCCGCGCCTGCGCGGCGTGGGCGAACAGACCGAGGGCGATGGCCAACGAACAGCACACGAATCGACGCATGGGACGCTCCGAACAGGATGGGGAATGGAAGGGACCACAGGACGGCCGCGACGGCTGTGGCCGTTGGGTGCAACGCAGGCGATCGCATGCGGCATCGGCACGTGGCGTCGCCGCTGCTCGCGAGCAGCGTCTCGTACGCATGGCTGCTGTTCCCGTTTGTGGGATCAGCCGCGACGGACCTTCGCGGTGAAGCCTGTCGCGGCTGGAGCCGCTCCTACGGGAGAGCGACCTGCATCCGGCGCGATTGCAGCGAACGCAGGCGATACAGCGCGCGCAACGCCGCCTAGCCGGTACGCCGCGTCTGCGCAGGCAGCGAGGCCACGACCGCCTGCGCCACCGCTTTCAGCGTCGCGTCGCGCGCGGCGCTGTCGACCGTGGCGCCATTGAGATAGGCGGTCAGCAGCAGCGGCGTGGGCCGTCCCGGCGCCCACACGATGGCGATGTCGTTGCGGGTATCGGTGCCGTTGCTGCCGGTCTTGTCGCCGATCTGCCAGCCCGCCGGCAGTCCGGCGCGCAGGCAGTCGTTGCCGGTACGGTTGTCGCGCATCCAGGCAATCAGGCGCTGCCGCGACACCGGCTGCAGTACGTCGCCGAGCAACAGGGCACGCATCGTCGCCGCCATCGCGGCCGGCGTGGTGGTGTCGCGCGGATCGCCGGCGACGAAGTCGTTCATGCCCGGCTCGTTGCGGTCCAGTTGGGTCTGCGTATCGCCCAGCGCGCGCAGGAAGCGGGTCACCCCGGGCGGGTCGCCGACCAGCGGCAGCAGCAGGTTGGCCGCGGTGTTGTCGCTATAGATCATCGCCGCACGGCACAGCTCGGCCACGCTGAGCGTGCCGCCGACATGGCGCTCGGACACCGGCGCATTCGCCAGCAGATCCGCCTTGCGCACGGGCAAGCGCCGCTCCAGGGCCAGCTCGCCGCGGTCGACCCGCTGCAGCACCGCCCCCGCCAATACAAATTTGAAGGTGCTGCACAGCGGGAAGCGCTCGTCCTGACGCTGTCCGCCGAGCGTCGCGCCGCCGCCGTCGAGCAGGCTCACGCCGAGCCGGCCACCACTGCGCCGCTCGATCTCGGCCAGCCGCTGCGGTAGCGTCGGCGCCGGATTTTTAGCGGTTTTTGCCTGCGCACCAGCCACGACCAGCAGGCTCGCGCCCATTCCCACGCCCTGCAGGAACCGTCGTCTCGTCAGCATCGTCCACCTCCGTCGGGAGACAGGATGATGGCCGCATTGACCCACCCCCACCAGCGAGGTTATTCAATCGTACCCATGAGCCGAATTGATACCTGGCGATGATCCGTCCGCATCTGCCGTTGAACGCCCTGCGCGCCTTCGAAGCCGCGGCGCGGCACCAGAACCTGACCCGCGCCGCCGCCGAGCTGTGCGTGACCCAGGCCGCACTGAGCCATCAGATCAAGCAACTGGAGGCGCGCCTGGGCGTGGTGCTGTTCCAGCGCCTGCCGCGCGGCGTGGCCCTGACCGACGAGGGCCTGCGCCTGCATCCGGTGCTGACCGAGGCCTTCGACCGCATCGCCGGGACGCTGCAGCGCTTCGCCGGTGGTCGCTATCGCGAGACGCTGAGCGTGGGCGTGGTCGGCACCTTCGCGGTGGGCTGGCTGCTGCCGCGGCTGGACGCCTTCCACGCCGCGCATCCGGACATCGAACTGCGCGTGTACACCCACAACAACCGGGTCGACCTGGCCGGCGAAGGCCTGGACTTGGCGATCCGCTTCGGCGATGGCGACTGGCAAGGTCAGCACGCCACCGCGATCCTGGATGCACCGTTCGCGCCGGTGTGCGCGCCGGCGCTGGCGCAACGGCTGCGCACGCCTGCCGACCTCGCCAGGACCACCCTGCTGCGCTCCTACCGGCTGGACGAATGGCCGCGCTGGCTGCAGGCCGCCGGCGCGCCCGAGGTGCTGGCCGGCGGTCCGATCTGCGATGCCTCGCTGACCCTGGCCAGCATCGCCGCGGCCGGCCACGGCGTGGCCTTGCTGCCGCTGCGGCTGTTCGCCCAGGACCTGGATGCGGGGCGGCTGGTGTGTCCGTTCCCGACCCGCATCGATCTGGGCCGCTACTGGCTGACCCGGCTGCGGTCGCGCGCGGAAAGCGACGCCGCCCGGCGCTTGCGCGAGTGGTTGCTGGCCGAGCAGGTGGCGCAGGCGAACTGAGCGACACCGCCGCAGCCGGATGTGGCGGCTCCAGGCACGTCGAGGCACTCCCGGCACGTACTTTGCTATGCCTACCAGCACGGTCTGACAAGGATGTGAAGAATTTGTGCAGTGCCGCTTGGCGGCCATGCCGGGGCCGAACTATGATCCCGGTCGCAGTCGCACTGTGCGCCGGGGATGGCGCTGACCGTTTCGGGGGAACCATGCTGATGAACCGTGCTGTCCTGACCACCCGTCCGGGCCTGGTCTCGCGTGACGTCGTGCTGGCGGCCGCACTGGCCTGCCTGTGCGTGCTGCATCTGGCCTACTTCCTGCGCGGCGGCGCCAGCGAATGGCATTGGGCGCTCAGCGCCGCCGGCCTGGCGCTGATGGCGCTCAAGGCCAGCCTGCGACCGACGCCGACCGCCCGCCCCTCGCTGCAGGGCCTGCGCTCGCGCACGCCGCTGGACTGGGCGGCGATCGCTGGCGGCCTGCTGGTCGTGGCCAGCGCCGCTGCCTGAGCGGCACGGGCCGGCGCCGCGCGCGTCGGCCGATGCGATCGTCCTCCTCCTGCACGGTGCGTCCGGCGCGCGCGATTGCGCCGGGCACGGCGTGCCACTGTCGCCAGCAGCGTCCTCGTGGGCCAGGCGCGCGCGCAGCCCTGGGCGCTGGCGCATGCGATGCAGGCGGGACTTGCCGTTGGCGGAGGCGATGCGGCGTCGGGGCTGAAGCCCCTTCCACACGGGTTACTCCGGCTCGCGCTCCGGCCTCGCCTGGAGCAGCGTGAAGGAGCGATTGAAGCCCCTCTCCCACCGGGAGAGGGGTTGGGGTGAGGGTGCCGCGGCACGCACGGCCGGCCACTCCGACTCCCCCGGCACCCAACCCTCATCCGCCCCTTCGGAGCACCTTCCCCCGAAAAGGGGGCCACGGTCCCGCAGGGAGAAGGAACCGCTGGCTCGACGTGGATCATCCGTGCTCGCCGGCACACACCGGCCCTGGCGAGATCCCAACGCGGCTCAGGCGCCGTCGATCAGCTCCATCCACGCCTGCTCGGCCTGCGCCAGGTCGCGCGCGGCGGCCTCGCGGTCGCGGCCCAGTACCGCCATCTTCTCCGCATCGGCGTAGTGCCTGGGATCGGCGAGCTGGCGGTCGAGTTCGGCCAGGGTCGCTTCCAGTTCGCCCACGCGCTTCTCGGCGGCGGCCAGCTTGTGCGGATTCGGCGGTTTCTTCGCCGGCAGCGGCTTGACCGGCGGCGGCGGGGTCGGCGCGGCCTCGGCCAGTTTCTGCTTGGTGCCCTGCGCAGCGGGGCGGGTGCGCAGCCACGCGGCATAGGCGTCGAGGTCGCCGTCGAACGGCTCGACCACGCCGTCGGCCACGCGCCAGAAGGTGTCGCAGACCAGGCCGATCAGGTGGCGGTCGTGCGAGACCATCACGATCGCGCCCTCGAAATCGCTCAGCGCCTCGGCCAGCGCCTCGCGCATTTCCAGGTCGAGGTGGTTGGTCGGTTCGTCGAGCAGCAGCACGTTGGGCTGCTGCCAGGCGATCAGCGCCAGCGCCAGGCGCGCGCGCTCGCCACCGGAGAAGCCGTCGACCGGCTCGAACGCGCGGTCGCCGGGGAAATTCCACTTGCCGAGGAAATCGCGGAACGCCTGGTTGCTGGCCTCCTTGTCGATCTCGCGCATGTGGTCCATCGGCGACTGGCCCTCGTGCAGCGACTCCACCGTGTGCTGGGCGAAGTAGCCGATGCGCAGGTCCGGGTGCGCCATGCGCTCGCCGGCGATCGGCGGCAGTTCGCCGACCAGGGTCTTGACCAGGGTGGTCTTGCCGGCGCCGTTGGGGCCGAGCAGGCCGATGCGCTGGCCGGCCTCCAGGCCGAAACCGACGTTGTGCAGGATCACCGCGTCGGCGCCGTAGCCGGCCTCGGCGTGGTTGAGGCGGATCAGCGAGAACGGCAGCTTGGCCGGCGGCGCCAGTTCGATGCGGAACTCGCGCTCGGCGCGCACCGCCTCGGTGCCGGCCAGCTTCTCCAGGCGCTTCATCCGGCTTTGCGCCTGCGCCGCCTTGGAGGCCTTGGCCTTGAAGCGGTCGATGAAGCTCTGCAGATGGGCGCGCTCGGCCTGTTCCTTCTCGTGCGCGATCTGCTGCTGGCGCAACTGCTCGGCGCGCTGGCGCTCGAAATCGGTGTAGCCGCCGGTGTACAGCTTGGCGCCGCCGTTGTGCAGGTGCAGGGTGTGGGTGGCGACGTTGTCGAGGAACTCGCGGTCGTGCGAGATCAGCAGCAGCGTGCCCGGGTACTTCAGCAGCCACTGCTCCAGCCAGTACACCGCGTCCAGGTCGAGGTGGTTGGTCGGTTCGTCGAGCAGCAGCAGGTCGCTGGGCATCATCAGCGCGCGCGCCAGGTTCAGGCGCACACGCCAGCCGCCGGAGAACGAGGACACCGCGCGGTGATGGGTCTCGGCCGGGAAGCCGAGGCCGTGCAGCAGCTTGCCGGCGCGCGCATCGGCATCGTAGGCGCCCATCTCGGCCATCTTGGTGTGGGCGGCGGCGACCGCCTCCCAGTCCTCGCGCGCGGTCGCCTCGGCCTCCTCGGCCAGCACCGCGGCCACCGCGGTGTCGCCGCCGAGCACGAAGCTCAGCGCCGGGTCCGGCAGCGACGGGGTTTCCTGGGCCACGCTGGCGATGCGCACCTTGCCGGGCAGGTCGACATCGCCCTTGTCGGCCTCCAGTTCGCCCTTCACCGCCGCGAACAGGCTGGACTTGCCGGCCCCGTTGCGGCCGACCACGCCCACCCGGTAGCCGGCATGCAGGGTGAGGTCGACATTGGACAGCAACAGCCGCTCGCCGCGGCGCAAGGCGAAATTACGTAGGGAAATCAAGGCAGGGCACTCGGCTAGCGAGGCCGAAGTGTAGCCGCTTCGCCCGCCCCGGCCCACCCGGGGCGGCAATGCGGCGCGGTCCGGCGCGGCGCGCGGGCCGCCGCGAAAACCCGACCCAGGTCCGTTTTTGTATACGCGCCCATGTGAAAAACGGATTTCAATCCGATGGCACACGCTGCACCGCAGCATCCACCCCGCCCCACCGGAAATCGCCAGACCCGCGCCAATCCCCCAGCCAGGAGTCTCCGCCCGATGACGCAACGCCGCCTCCCCCTCGTCCGTGCCGTCCTGCTCGTGCTCGCCTCCGGCAACAGCCTCGCCCAGTCCCAGCAGGCGCCGACCACGCTGGACAACATCATCGTCACCGGCACCCGCATCGCCGACCGCACGGTGGCCGAATCGCAATCGCCGATCGACATCATCGCGCCGGAGGCGCTGCAGGCCACCGGCGCCAGCGACCTCGCCAGCGCGCTCGGCAAGCTGCTGCCGTCGCTGAACTTCCCGCGCCCGGCGATCAACGACGGCAACGACGCGCTGCGCCCGGCGACCCTGCGCGGCCTGTCGCCGGACGCGGTGCTGGTGCTGCTGGATGGCAAGCGCTATCACACCACCTCGCTGGTCAACTACAACCCATCGGTCGGGCGCGGCTCGGCGCCGGCCGACCTCAACTCGATTCCGATGTCGGCGATCGCGCGCATCGAGGTGCTGCGCGACGGCGCGTCGGCGCAATACGGTTCCGACGCCATCGCCGGCGTCATCAACATCGTGCTCAAGCACGGCGCCAAGGCCGGCAGCAACAGCGTCGCGGTCAACGGCGGCATCATGGACAAGGGCGACGGCGCGCAGAACGGCATCGACGGCTCCTATGGCCTGGCCTTCGGCGGCGCGCCGGGCGGCGAGGCGCCGGGCTGGGTGCGGGTGTCGTGGAACTACCAGAACGCGATGAACACCAATCGCGCCGAGAACACCGACAAGGCCACCACCCTCGCCGGCGCCGCCAACCCCAGCTGGGTGCCCTACGAGCGCTACGGCGACCCGGCGGTAAAAACCTACCAGGGGCTGGTCAATTTCGGCTACGCGCTCACCCCGCACGTCGACCTGTACGGCTACGCCAACGTCAGTCGTCGCGAGGTGCTGTCCAACGGCTACTACCGCGCCTGGGACAACAGCGACCGCAACGTGCAGGCGGTCTACCCCAACGGCTTCCTGCCGCAGATCTACAACCCCTCCAACGACCGCGCCGCCGTGCTCGGCCTCAAGGGCAGCACCGACAGCGGTTGGACCTGGGACGTCTCCGCCGACTACGGCAAGAACGACGTCACCTTCGATCTGCGCAACACCATCAACACCAACCTGTACTGGAGCACCGGCGCCTCGCCGACGCGCTTCAACGCAGGCGGCTTCCGCAACGAGCAGAACGCGCTCAACGCCGACTTCAGCAAGTCCCTGGACTGGGGCCTGGCCTACCCGGTCAACCTCGCCTTCGGCGCCGAGTACCGGCAGGACAAGTACGCCGTGGTGGCCGGCTCGCCCACCTCGATCTACTTCGACCCGAACGCCATCAACCCGGACACCGGCGCACCGTATCCAGGCGGCTCGCAAGTGTTCCCCGGCCTGTCGCCGACCGTGGCCGGGCAGTTCCAGCGCCACAGCAAGGCGGTGTACGCGGACCTGGAAGCGGACCTGAGCGAGCGCCTGTCCGGCGGCGTGGCCGCGCGCTACGAGGACTACAGCGATGCCGGCACCACCCGCTCGGGCAAGCTGTCGGCGCGCTACCAGCTCAACGACGCCTTCGCCGTCCGCGGCACGATCTCCAACGGTTTCCGCGCGCCCTCGCTGGCGCAACAGAACTACGCCTCGGTGGTGACTCTGCCGGTGGACGGCGTGCTCAGCCAGATCGGCACCTACCGCACCTCCGATCCGGTAGCCATCGCGCTCGGCGCCAAGCCGCTGTCGCCGGAGAAATCCACCAACTACAGCATCGGCGCGGTCTGGCAGCCCGGCGGCGGCTTCAATTCCACCCTGGACCTTTACCAGATCCGCATCTGGGACCAGATCCTGTATTCGGACCAGATCTCGCTGGCCGTGCCGATCGGCCAGGTCAGCGCCGCGCAGTTCTTCGTCAACGGCGCCACCACCCGCACCCGCGGCGTGGACTGGGTGAACAACTACCTGCTCGACCTCGACCGCGCCGGCACGCTCAACCTGAGCTTCAGCGCCAACTACAACAAGATCGAGATCCTGGAGATCTCCGATCCGAACTTCGGCCGCGCCAGCCAGGGCCTGCTGACCGATGCCACGCCGCGCACCAAGTACGTGCTCAGCGGCGACTGGAGCCTGGCCGGCTGGACCCTGCACGGCGACGCCACCCGCTATGGCGCGATCACCCGCCGTGGCGACGAGGCCGACGGCAGCCAGGACCAGGGCTTCGCCGCGCGCTGGCTGCTGAACCTGTCCACCAGCTACGCCTGGCACGACCTGACCTTCACCGTCGGCGCCGACAACGTCACCAACCAGTACCCGACCCGGACCGCGCTGAACAACATCTACGACGACCGCCCCAACGGCCTGCAGTACTCGCCGCTGTCGCCGTTCGGCTTCAACGGACGCTACTGGTACGGGCGGGTGAGCTACCGCTTCTGAGCGCCCCTGGCGGGCGTCGCCGCGATGGGCGGCGACGTCTCGCCGCGCGTGACTCACGCGGCCAACAGGCCTATGCCGCAGCTGTCCCGGTGGGCGCGGACGCTACCGGGACGCTGTTCGTCCCTCGCCATTGCGGCCACCGTCCGCCCTCAGCGGACGGCGGCGCGCGGCGTTCTGCCGCCCCTTAGAACGCAATGGAATAAGAACATGCGCTTGCATCCTGCGACGCAGCACGCATGTTAAAAAATAATTAGACACCCCTGAGGACGCGGCCTGCCAGCCCTGCCGGTCGCCGCATGCCCCGCCTGCCGTTTCGGCACCTGCTGGAGTTTTCATGAACCGTCCGTTGTCGCTGCTGGCGAGCGCCGTGCTCGCCGCCCTCGCCGCCCCCTCCTTCGCCCAGACCGCGTCCGACGCACCGAGCACGCCCAGCACGCTGGATACGGTGATCGTCACCGGCACCCGCGTCAGCGATCGCACCGTCGCCGAGTCGCAATCGCCGATCGACATCATCACCCCCGAGGCACTGCAGGCCACCGGCACCTCGGAACTGGCGACCGCGCTGTCGCGCGCCCTGCCCTCGCTGAACTTCCCGCGCCCGGCCTTGACCGACGGCACCAGCGGCATCCGCCCGGCGCAGTTGCGCGGGCTCTCGCCCGACCAAGTGCTGGTGCTGGTCAACGGCAAGCGTCGCCACACCTCGGCGATGATCAACGTCAACGGCACCATCGGCCGCGGCGCCTCGGCGGTGGATCTCAACGCGATCCCGATCGCCGCGATCGAGCGGGTGGAAGTGCTGCGCGACGGCGCCTCGGCGCAGTACGGCTCCGACGCCATCGCCGGCGTGGTCAACATCGTGCTCAAAGGCGCCGGCGAAGGCGGCAGCCTGGCCGTGGAGCACGGCAAGTACTCGGCCGGCGACGGCGCCAAGTCGCAGCTCTCCGGCGACGCCGGGGTCGGCTTCGGCGACGGCCGCGGCAGCCTGCACGTGGCCGGGCAGATCAGCCAGCAGGACGCCACCAACCGCGCCGGCCCCTACCAGGGCACCGCGCCGAACACCGGCAACTATCCCGGCATCGGCCAGACCACCTTCGTCTACGGCGACCCCAAGGTCGACGCCACCGCGGTCTCGGCCAACGGCGAGTTCCGCTTCAGCGACAACCTCACCGGCTACGCCACCGCGATCGCCAGCAACCGCGACATCACCTCGTTCGCGTTCTACCGCTCGCGCAACCACAACGGCCAGACCGCGCTGCTGGCGCAGGTCTATCCGGACGGCTACGTGCCGCAGATCGAGCAGTACTCCAAGGACCGCTCGCTGGTCGCCGGCCTGAAGGGCAGCACCGCCGGCGGCTTCACCTGGGACGTCAGCTACAACTACGGCTACAACAAGGTCGACTTCCACACCGCCAACAGCATCAACTACAGCCTCGGCGTCGACAGCCCGAGTCGCTTCTACGACGGCGCGCTGGAGTACACCCAGAACGCGGTCAACGCCGACTTCACCCAGCCGCTGGAGTGGGGCCTGGCCTATCCGGTGACGCTGTCCTTCGGCGCGGAGTACCGCCAGGAGAAGTGGAACCAGTCGCCCGGCGAGCCGGCCTCGTACACCGGCACCACCGGCGGCGCGCAGGGCTTCGCCGGCTTCGCGCCGCTCAACGCCGTGCATTCGGACCGCCACAACTACGCGGTGTACGCGGGGCTGGAAGCCGACCTCACCGACAAGTTCTCCGCCGGCCTCACCGGCCGCTACGAGGACTACTCGGATTTCGGCAGCAAGACCTCCGGCAAGCTGTCGGCGCGCTACGCGTTCACCGACAAGGCGGCGCTGCGCGGCACCGTCGCCAGCGGCTTCCGCGCGCCGTCGCTGGCGCAGCAGCAGTACCAGGCGGTGACCAGCAGCTACATCAACGGCAGCTTCTTCGAATCCGGCACCTTCCCGGTGAACAGCGCCGTGGCCCAGGCCCTGGGCGCCGCGCCGCTGAAGGCCGAGACCTCGCTGTCCTACAGCCTCGGCCTGGTGCTGCAGCCGGTCGAGCGCCTGTACCTGACCGTGGACGCGTACCAGATCGAGATCGACGACCGCATCCTGCTGTCGTCCAACCTCAACGATGCGGCGGTGCTGGGAAAGCTGCGCCAGCTCGGCTACAGCAACGTCACCAGCGTGCGCTACTTCAGCAACGCCGCCGACACCCGCACCCGCGGCGTCGACGTGGTCGGCACCTACAGCATCCCGCTGGCGGCCAGCACGCTGGACCTCACCGCCAGCTACGGCTACAGCAAGACCGACATCACCCATGCGGTGACCCAGCCGCAGGCGCTGGCCGCGATCGGCTCGACCCAGACCACGCTGGGCCGCGACGAGATCGGCCGCCTGGAAGACAGCTACCCGAAGGACAAGCTGATCCTCAGCGGCACCTGGAAGCTGCCGAAGTGGGATCTGAGCCTGGCCGCCACCCGCTACGGCGAGTTCACCGTGCGCAACTCGGCCACCGCCGCACGCGACCAGACCTACGGTGCGGACTGGGTGGTCGACGCCTCGGCCAGCTTCAAGCCGAGCACGAACTGGACGCTGACGCTGGGCGCGGACAACGTGTTCGACCAGTACCCGGACAAGACCGCCAACCTGATCAACTCCACCTACGGCATGCTCCCGTACAGCAACTACTCGCCGTACGGCTTCAATGGCGCCTACGTGTACGGGCGGATCAATTACCGCTGGTGATCGCATGCGCGGGCATCGATTGCGCCTGCGTTGAACGGCATGACGACGGCCCGGGTTTCTCCGGGCCGTTGTTGTTGTTGGGGCGGGGATTTGGGATTCGGGATTTGGGATTCGAACTTCACGTTTCCGCCGGCATAGGCTGTGTTGTAGGAGCGGCTTCAGCCGCGACGTTCACCGGTGGCGCGTCGCGGCTGAAGCCGCTCCCACGAAGAACGAGATTTACAAAGAACGAGATTCGCCACACTGGCATCTTTCCGGCTCCTCACCCCAGCCTGCAGCGTGAGGTTCGATCTCGCCGAAACAGGCGACCGAGCGCATCGCTCGCCGCAGCCCGCTCGCGCTTCTGCAACGCAACGCCATTGCCCCTTGTAGGAGCGGCTTCAGCCGCGACGCTCTATCGGTGACGTGTCGCGGCTGAAGCCGCTCTTACAGAGACAGCGGCATGCGTGCGAGATGCTGCGCGCGTGCAACCGCGACGCGCCCAACACCGTGCTCTGCCCCGTACCGCACAGCCAGCATCCTGCACGTCGCGCTGCGAAAACGCCGCAGCGCCCGCGCGCAGGCACCGCCGCGTGCCCCACGTCCGTGCGCATCGCCGGCATTTTGTCTACACGCCCGGAAAATCCCGGGATTGGCGCTGCCGCAACGCCTGCAGCGGTGGTTTCAATTGCAACCTCGGCATCAGGCTTAACGGAATATTGACTCCATTGACATCAACCGGTAATCCCTAGGTCGCGTCGTCGCATCCGCCAGGGGACAGGGGAGTGCGCATGCAGCGGCGCCTCCCCCCACTTCTGGAGCCGCCTCCCCCATGACGCGCACGCTCACTCCGCTCGCCCACGCCGTCGCCCTGTGCCTGGCGACGTCCGCCGTTTCAGTCCACGCGCAGAACACCGGCAACGCGCAAACGCTGGACACCGTCATCGTGACCGGTACGCGTGTGGCCGATCGCACCGTCGCCGAATCGGCTTCGCCGATCGACATCATCTCGCCGGAGACGCTGCAGTCCACCGGCACCACCGAACTGGCCACTGCGCTGTCGCGCGCGGTGCCCTCGCTGAACTTCCCGCGCCCGGCGATCACCGACGGCTCCGATGCCGTGCGCCCGGCGCAGTTGCGCGGGCTCTCGCCGGACCAGGTGCTGGTGCTGGTCAACGGCAAGCGCTACCACACCACCGCGCTGGTCAACCTCAACGGCGCGCAGGGCCGCGGCTCCTCGCCGGCCGATCTCAACACCATTCCCATCGCCGCGGTCGAACGCATCGAAGTGCTCCGCGACGGTGCCTCTGCGCAATACGGTTCCGACGCCATCGCCGGCGTCATCAACATCGTGCTCAAGGGCAGCGGCACGGGCGGCAGCCTGGCCGGGCGCTACGGCAAGTACAGCGCCGGCGACGGCGAGCAGTACCAGCTCTCCGGCGATGCCGGCCTCACCTTCGCCGAGACCGGCACAGTGCACTTTGCCGCGCAGGCCGGACACCAGGACCAGACCGACCGCGCCACGCCGTACCAGGGCCAGGTGCAGCAGCGCTACGGCGACCCCGACGTGGACCAGGGCGCGGTCTCCTACAACGGCCAGTACAGCCCGGCCGACTACATCACCTTCTATTCCTACGCGATGCTCAGCCGCCGCGAGGTGCTGTCCAACGGTTACTTCCGCTGGTCCGGCGACAACCGCAATCGCCCGGAGATCTACCCCGACGGCTTCCTGCCGCAGATCTACAACGTCAGCAAGGACGTGTCCTGGGTCGGCGGGGTCAAGTCCAGCACCGCCGGCGGCCTGGCCATCGATCTCAGCTACAACTACGGCCGCAACGACCTGAGTTTCGACGTGCGCCACAGCCTCAACAACAGCCTCGGCCTGGCCAGCCCCACCGAGTTCTACGCCGGCGCGCTACAGGTCACCCAAAATGTGCTCAATGCCGACTTCAGCAAATCGCTGGAAGTCGGACTGGCCTACCCGCTGACCCTGGCCTTCGGCGCCGAGTGGCGCGGCGAGAAATTCAACGAATCGCCGGGCGCGCCGGCGTCCTACGTCAACGGCGGCATTCCCTCGGCCAACGGCACGCTGCTGCCGGGCGCGCAGGTGTTCGCCGGCTTCAAGCCCAGCGACTCCGGCCACTACGATCGCAACAGCTATTCGGCCTATCTCGACCTGGAAGGCGACATCACCGACAAGTTCTCCGCCGGCCTGGCCGGGCGCTACGAGAATTACAGCGACTTCGGCGACACCGCCACCGGCAAGCTGTCGCTGCGCTACGCCTTCAGTCCGAAGGTCGCGCTGCGCGCCACCGTCTCCACCGGCTTCCGCGCACCGTCGCTGCAGCAGCAGTATTTCCAGTCGGTCGCCACCAACTTCATCAACGTCGCCCAACCCGACGGCAGCATCGCCGCCACACCGTTCGAGATCGGCACCTTCCGCACCGACAACCCGGCGGCGATCGCGCTCGGCGCCGAACCGCTGAAGGCCGAGAAGTCCAAGAACTACGGCCTGGGCCTGGTGCTGCAGCCGGTGGACGCGCTGTACATCACCCTCGACGCCTACCGCATCGACATCGACGACCGCATCGTGCTCTCGGAGAACCTCACCTCCACCGCCGTGCGCAACTACCTGCAGGGCAACGGCTACGCCGGCATCGGCGGCGGCCGCTATTTCACCAACGCCATCGACACCAAGACCCAGGGCGTGGACGCGATCGGCACCTATAAGCTGGCGCTGCCCGCCAGCAGCCTCGACCTCACCGCCGGCTACAACTACAACAAGACCGACATCGAGAAGATCGCCGGCAACCCGGCGGTGCTGGAAGCGATCGACCCGACCGCGGTGCGCATCGGCCGCGCCGAGATCGGCCGCATCACCCGCGGTTCGCCGCGCGACAAGTTCTTCCTGAGCAGCGTGTGGTCGCCCGGCGCCTGGGCCTTCACCGCCACCGCCACGCGCTGGGGCGAATTCACCGATTTCGGCACCACGCCCGCTGCCGACCAGACCTACGCGGCCAAATGGACCCTGGACCTGTCGGCGGCCTACACCCTGGGCCGCTGGCGCGTGACCGTCGGCGGCGACAACGTGCTCAACGAGTATCCCGACCGCTCGCGTGCCGGCGCCGGCACCCGCACCTATCTGCCGTACAGCACGTCCTCGCCGTTCGGCTTCAACGGCGCCTTCGCCTACGCCAACGTCAACTACAGCTGGTGATGCATTGCGGCGGCGGTGTCCCGGCACCGCCGCCGCCACGTTCATCGCAGACAACGCCGCGACCCCATGTGCGCCAGGTCGGTCGCGATGGCGTGCGGCGCTACGCCGCTGACGCAGGAATCGGATGGGCACCAACGCAGCGGTGACGAAGCGTCGGCAAAGCGCGCGCTCATCAACCTCGTCCCCGTTCGGCAACGCATCGCACTCGCGCCGTCGTCCGTTCGAACCATGCGTTTGCAGCGGCACTCCGCCTGATCGCGGCCGGCAGCGACGCGCAGGGGCGTCAAACATTCGCCGCGCGATTCGAGCGCATCGTGCCAAGCGACTGCACCCATCGCGTCACGTCGGTGATGGCCATCTCAGACACGGCACGACTCGTGATCGCATTCGACAAACGCCGGGCAACGGCGCGGCGGATTTTCCCCACGATGCAACTCGCTCGCCATCGACAGCGGCATTCGGCATCACTTGGCTGTGCCGAACGCGGAAACGCCATAAACAAAATGCCCTGTTGCACCGCGAGGACAGGCCTGCAATGTGTGGCATGGAAACTGCAGTAAGGTCCACGCCCGACACCCCGGCGATGCCGGATGGTCGACGCGAATCGCGCGTGACCTGGGGCCATACCTGAGCAAGCCGATGCGGCGTATTTGCGGGAATTCTTCCGCAAAAATAAGCGTGAGCCACATCACAAGTATGAATCGATTGATTATTTGTCAACAGTGGCCTGTTGCGATTCGCGTAATGTGGAATCGCCTGAACGGCAGGCAAAAAAGCCCCATCCGGGGAAGGACCGTGTCATGTGGAAAACTTCAAAAATAGCGGTGCTATCAGGCATCGTCGCGTGCTCGGCGCTGGCGTCCAGCGCCTATGCGCAGAGCTGTTGCCCGAGCGGCGGCAACGGCAGCCCGATCTCCATCCGGGGTCTGGGTGAAAGCGCGCCGGCGGCGACCAATCTGTCCACCAACGCGTCGGCGCGCATCTACCAGTTCGAGCGCAATGGCGTGACCTACCTGCAGATCAACGACTCCACCGGCCAGGTGCGTGGCGCGATCGGCCGTGTCGGCGACACCGCCTGGGTGACGCCGATGGGCAAGGACGTGGATCGGGTGAGCACCGTCGACACCTTCGACAGCAGCCGCGGCACCGTGGTCTACGATGCGCGCTACTTCACCGTGCAGCTGGCCAGCAGCGCCAACGGCGACGTCTGGACCGTGACCATCAAGAAGTAACGGTCTTTTCCAGCGGCTCGGAGATCAGGAAGCTGATCTTTTGCTCATGACGGCGCCGGCAGGTGCCGTCATGAGCCTTCAACCGGCTGGCCAGTTCCCAGTCCATCTCGTTGGCGCTGTGATGCTTGCGGCCGCTGCCCGGCATCGCCGCATCGGCTTCCACCGTCACTACTACGCCGCGCTTGCCGCGTGCCGACCAGACCCGTGCAGTGATCGTGTGCCGGCCCGCATCGGGCAGGATTTCCATGGCGTTGAGCACGCAGCGATACGCCGCCAGTTGCAGCCCGATCGACAGCCGCCGCGAATCCCCGCGCAGGCGCGCCTCGACCTCGGTATCGCAGGCGTTGGCGAAGGCGATGGAGTTCAGCGCGCCGTACAGGCCGTGGGTTTCGATATCCAGCGGATACAGCGCGGCGACGTAATCGTCCAGCAACTGCGCCTGGATCACCCCGGTACGGTTCATTTCCATCGCCGCGGCGTAGTGGCCGTGCTCCTTCAGCGTGCTGGCGATGTCGCGGCGCAGCTTGTTGATGTGCACGTGGATGTCGGTGTACTCGATCACGCGGTTACGCAGGGTGCGCTCGGCCGACATATAGCTGGCCTGGGCCACCTGCAGCGCCTCCTGTTCGGCGAAGCCCAGGCGCCGGGCCTGGTCCATCACCCCGGCAATGCGGGTACCGAGCACGAACAGCGTGGTGGCGGCGAACGACACCAGCATCTGCACGTAGAAGGTTTCCAGGTCGAACGCACCAGCGTGATGCGACTTGGCCAGCGCCATCGCCACCGCGATGTCGGCCATGACGATGCCGACCGCCGCACCGCGCCACTCGTGGCCCAGGGTCAGCCAGAAACCCGGCACGATCATCATCACCAGCAGGAACTGGCGTGCCACTCCATCCGGCACGTTCATCGCCGCCGCGAACAGGACCGCCACCATCAGCGCCGCGCGCAGGCTGTCGTGCATCAGCCCACGCGACATCAGCGCGGTGCCTTCGCGGCGTACCCACAGCAACGCCGGCAACACGAACACCAGGATGCCGAGATAGTTACCGACCCAGAACTTCAGCGCGTTCTCGACGTTGATGTCGGTGGTCGGCCCATCCAGCACCCAGTTCAGCGCCTTGTTGATCAGCACGCCCCACAGCGCCATGCCCAGCACCACCGGCAGCAACCGCTGCTGCCAGACCAGCATGTCGGGGACGCGGCGGCGGAACCACAACGGCACCAGCGCCGACAGCGGCATCAACAGCAACGGGCTGAGATAGGCCCAGGCCGCGCTCTGCCCCTCGTCGATCAGCGGCACACGCAGCACCAGCAGCGCAGCGGCATCGCCAAGCAGCAAGTACGGCCATAGCCGCAAGGGCATGAACAGCAACACGGCCGCGCGCAGGCCGGCGGGCAGGAACCATTGGTCCAGAGACAACTGCCACGCCATCAGGTATCCGGCGCAGTACACGGAGCTCAGGAGCAGTCCCTTCGCGAATGTCTTCAGTCTAGCCATGCCACCCTGGTCCTGGCAGGACACCTAATTGGCGCAAACATACACCACGGGATGGGCCGAAACAGTAGACAGATAACGTCCATCATCCGCTGTAATGCCTTTCCTGACAGGGAGTTGCGCGGGGGACCCGATCGCTGCGACTTCCATCCCACTCAGGGTGTCGGGGAGCGGGAGCCGGGGCCGGGATGCGGCACCGCCCGGGGCGCCGGTTGCGCGGCTCGCCGGCCCTGGCAAGCGCGTCCATGCCCCACCTGCGCGATGCCGGGGGCATGCGTCTCGCGGCTGCCTGCTCCCGATGGCAGCCGCCCAGCCGCCGCCCGAGATCGTCCCTCCCTGTCGCCGCACGCGCAGCCCTCGACGTAATAGGTCTGTGGCCCAATCACGATTCCCCGGCTCCGCCGGCCGTTTGGCGGCCCCCACCGATTTGCCGACAAAAGCCCCGATCGGCGACACTCGGGGCCTACTTGTTCTGCGATCCTGAATGCATCACGACACCAGTCTCATCGACATCATCGCGGTCGGGCTCGCGCTCGCCTTCATCCTCGGCACGCTCGCCCATCGCCTCAAACTCTCGCCGCTGGTCGGCTATCTGGTGGCGGGCATCTGCGTGGGCCCGTTCACGCCGGGCTTCGTCGCCGACCAGGCCCTGGCCAACCAGTTGTCGGAACTGGGGGTGATGCTGCTGATGTTCGGGGTGGGGCTGCACTTCTCCCTCGAAGACCTGATGGAAGTGAAGTGGATCGCGATCCCCGGCGCGCTGGCGCAGATCGCGGTCGCCACCCTGCTCGGCTGGGGGCTGGCCTGGAGCATGGGCTGGCCGACCCTGCACGGCCTGGTGTTCGGCCTGGCGCTGTCGGTGGCCAGTACCGTGGTGCTGCTGCGGGCGATGGAGGAACGGCGCCTGCTGGAAACCCTGCGCGGGCGCATCGCGGTCGGCTGGCTGATCGTGGAGGATCTGGTGATGGTGCTGGCGCTGGTGCTGCTGCCGGCACTGGCCGACGCGCTCGGCGGCAAGGGCGCCGACACCGGAGCGATCCTTGGCGCGCTCGGCGTCACCCTGCTGAAGATGGCCGCGTTCGTGGCGGTGATGCTGGTGGTCGGCCGCCGCGCGATTCCGTGGGCGCTGGAGAAGGTCGCCGCGACCGGCTCGCGCGAACTGTTCACCCTGTCGGTGCTGGCGATCGCGCTGGGCGTGGCGTTCGGCTCGGCCACCCTGTTCGGCGTGTCGTTCGCGCTGGGCGCGTTCTTCGCCGGCATGCTGCTGAAGGAGTCCGAGCTCAGCCACAAGGCCGCCAACGACTCGCTGCCGCTGCGCGACGCCTTCGCGGTGCTGTTCTTCGTCTCGGTGGGCATGCTGTTCGATCCGCACATCCTGCTCGAGCATCCCTGGCAGGTGCTGGCCACGTTCCTGACCATCACCGTCGGCAAGTCGCTGGCCGCCTTCGTGATCGTGCGGGCGTTCGGCCACCCCACCGGCATCGCCCTGACCATCTCCACCAGCCTGGCGCAGATCGGCGAGTTCTCCTTCATCCTGGCCGGCCTGGGCGTGAGCCTGGCGATCCTGCCCGAGACCGGCCGCGACCTGATCCTGGCCGGCGCGCTGCTGTCGATCATCGCCAACCCGCTGCTGTTCACCTGGCTGGACCGCTGGCAGGCGCGGCAGGCGGTGGAGGCGCCGGTGACGGTGGAACCGGAACTGCCGCCGGGCCCGTCGCTGGACCTGGTCGACCATGCCATCGTGATCGGCTACGGCCGGGTCGGCAGCGCGCTGGCGGCGGTGCTGCGCGAGCGCGGCGTGCCGGTGCTGGTGATCGACGACAACCGCGACCACGTCGAACGCGCCCATGCCGACGGCATCCCCGGCATCCGCGGCAGCGCCGCCGCCGACCGCGTGCTGGCCGAGGCGCACCCGGACCGGGCCAAGATCGCGATCCTGGCGATCCCGCAGCCGCTGGAAGCCGGCGAAGCCCTGGCCAAGCTGCGTGCGCTGAACCCGGCGCTGACCCTGCTGGCGCGTGCGCACAGCGACGCCGAGGTCAAGCACCTGCTCGACCACGGCGCCGACGGCACGGTGATGGCCGAGCGCGAACTGGCCTATTCGCTGGCGGAAATGGTGATGGCGACGCCGCCGTATCGGGGGATGCGTGCCGCCGCACGCTGAGGCCTTGACCGCAGGGATTGGGGATGAGGGATTGGGGATTCGCAAAAGCGGCTCCTCTTCGGAGAGTGAGTCGCAGCGAAAAGCGCGGTAGCGCACAGAAAGCGTCTACGGCGACCGTGAAGGCCTGCGGCCGATCGTCTTGATAAGCATTCTCGTTTACGGCAGGATTGCGCTCCCTTCCCCAGTTCCGCGCGCCCTCCCCCCATGGCCTGCAAGATCGGGTTGCTCAACTCCGTGCCCAGTGCCCTGCTGTGCGAGATGTTCGGGCATGTCGGCTACGACTTCGCGGTGCTCGATCTGGAACACGTGCTGCGCTCGCCCGCCGAGCTGGAGCACGCCATCCGCGCCTGCGAGCTGGGCGGCTGCGAACCCTGGGTGCGCGTGCCCGAGGTCGACACCAAGCTGATCGGCCGGGTGCTCGATGCCGGCGCCCGCGGCGTGGTCCTGGCCGGGCTGGACAGCGCCGAGCAGGCCGAGCGCGCGGTCGCCGCCGCGCACTTCCCGCCGCACGGCCGCCGCGGCATCACCGGCGGCCGCGTCACCGGCTTCGGCAGCGTGGCCCTGGCCGACTACATCGCCGGCAGCCGCGCGCGCCTGCGCGTGATCACGATGATCGAGAGTGCCGCCGGCGTGCGCGCCCTGCCGCAGATCCTGCAGGTGCCCGGCGTGTCGCTGGTGATGGAAGGCGCGCTGGACCTGGCGCTGGACCTGGGCGTCGGCCCGCAGCCCACCCATCCGCAGGTCTGGGACCAGCTGCTGGCGATAGACGCGGCCTGCCGCGCCGCCGGCGTTCCCTTCTGCCCCAATCCCCGCGACGCCGCGCAACGCGCGCACTGGCTGGCGCAGGCGGACCTGCAGTGGCTGTTCGCCGGCGAAGACCGCGCGCTGCTGCAGGCCGCGTTGCGCCAGCGCGCGGCCGACCTGCGCAGTCCCTGACCGTTTTCGTGCCTCTGGAGTCGTCGTCTTGATCGCTTCGCTTTCCCCTTCGCTGCTGGCCGTCGCCCTCGCCGCCGCCATGCTCGCCCCTTCCAGCGCGCGCGCCGAGGACACGCCGCCCGACGCCGACGCGCAGGCGCGGATCCGCCAGCTCGACGCGGTGCAGGTACAGGGCAGCCTGCTTGGCCGCTCCACCGTCGAGGACGTGCAGCACTACGCCGGCAGCCGCCAGGTGATCGACAGCACGCAGCTGCGCACCGGCGCCAACCGCTCGCTGGACGACGCGCTGCAGAAGGTGCCGGGGATCAAGGTGTTCGACGAGACCGGCACCGGCGCGCTGCCGCAGATCATGCTGCGCGGCCTGTACGAGAGCCGCAGCGGCCGCGTGCAGGTGCTCGAGGACGGCATTCCGCTGGCGCTGGCGCCGTACGGGCAGACCAGCCTGTCGCTGTTCCCGGTCGGCCTGAACCAGGTCGACCGCATCGACATCGTGCGCGGCGGCGCGGCGGTGCAGTACGGCCCCAACAACGTCGGCGGCGTGATCAACCTGATCAGCCCGGACATCCCCACCACCTGGACCACCACGCTGGGGCAGAAGGTCACCGCCGGCGGCGCCGGGCATTACCTGGGCGACACCGCGATCAGTACCGGCGGCTACGCCAGCGATACCTTCGGCCTGCAACTGGACGCCAACTGGACCAAGGGCGACTACTGGCGCGAGCACAGCGCCACCGACATCAAGAACCTGCGCCTGCGCGCGGAGTGGTGGCTGGCGCCGGACAAACTGCTCAAGGCCAGCGTGCAGCGCTACGTCGCCGACATGGACATGGCCGGCGCCTTGTCCACCGCCGACTACCTGCGCGATCCGCGCCAGTCGACGCGGCCGCTGGATGAGTTCAACGGCCGTACCACGCGCGCCTCGCTGGTCTACCAGCAGGACTTCGGCGATGTGGGGCCGTTCCGGGACCTGCGCCTGGACTGGAGCAACTTCAGCGCGCGCAGCAGCCGCAACTTCATCGTCGGCATGCGCCAGGCATCCAGCGAGACCTGGCGCCCCGACCTGCCCCCGCAGCTGCGGCAGAGCGCCCCGCGCGATTTCCGCGTCTACGGCAGCGAGCCGCGGCTGAGCTGGACGATGGGCGACGGCGCGGTGCGCCAGCAGTGGACGCTGGGTGCGCGCGCGATCAACGAGGACATCGACTTCCTGGTCGGCAACACCCGCCTCAGCGATGGCCTGTACACCCTGGTGCGCGACTGGCGCTTCAAGGACCGCGGCGCCGCCGCCTACGTCAGCGACGCGATCGCCTTCGCCGACGGCCGCGTCACCGTCACCCCCGGCCTGCGCTACGAGCAGGTCGATTCGCGCTACTACAACCTGGCCAGCGGCGCGCGCACGCGCAACAAGACCGACGACGTGCTGCCCGGCCTGACCCTGGGCTTCCAGGCCAGCCCGCAGTGGTACCTGTACGCCGACGGGCAGCGCTCGCTGCGCGCGCCGCAGGTCACCCAGATCATCTTCGGCGACAACCTCGACGCCGAGCTGGCCTGGAACTACGAGGCCGGCGCGCGCTACCAGCCCAACGAACGCACCCGCGTGCAGTTCGGCGGCTACCTGATCGACTTCGACCAGCAGATCCAGCTCGACAACACCACCCGCACCTACCGCAACCTCGGCAAGACCCGCCACCAGGGCGGCGAAGTGGAACTGCAGTGGAGCCCGGCGCAACTGCGCGCGCTGACCCTCAACGCCGGCTACGCCTATCTGGACGCACGGCAGAAATCCGGCGTGTACGACGGCCTGCGCGTGCCCTACACCTCGCGCAACCAGCTCACCCTCGGCGCGTCGTACCGGCCCGACTCCGGTCATACCACCGTCGCCGTTTCCAGCTATTACTTCAGCCGCGCCTTCAGCGATGCGGCCAACACCGTGCAGGAAAACGCGATCGGTTCGGTCGGCGAACTGCCGGCCTACTGGGTGTGGAACGCGCAGCTGAGCCAGGTGCTCAGCGAAGGCGCCAGCGGCAAGCTCAGCGCGTCGCTGGCGGTCAACAACCTGTTCGATCGCAAGTACTGGTACCGCGGCATCGACACCAGCCCCTGGGGCCGGCAGCCGGCGCCGGGCCGCAGCGTCACCGTCGGCCTCGAGTACACGTTCTGATCCACGCCGGCGGCGGACGACGCCGCCGGCCGCCGCACCACCGCGCGCCACCACGGCGCGCCGCCGCCCGCGGGAGACGCGGGCCAGTGCAACGGACGCAGCCGCGTCCTTCCCCACCCAGCGCGCGCCCGATGCGATGCGCCAGGCAACCACGCGACCCTGCCGCAGCCGCGGCGCATGCCTCCCGTGTCCGCCGCCGCGCGGCCGCGCCGGTGGCGTGCGTGCGCCTGCGCCCGACGAGACCCGCACATGACCCCGCACGACGCTCCCCTGCTGCTCCTCAGCCACGTCTGCCACCCGGCGGTGACCGATGGCTTCCTTCCCGCCGCGCAGCGCCTGGGCGTGCCGGCGCTGCTGCTGACCGACCACCGCCACGCGCACCTCGACCATTTCCGCCGCCATCCGCCCGCCGCACCGGTGCAGGTGCTGGAGTGCGACGTGTTCAATCCGCTGGGCGTGCTCGACCTGCTCGGCAGCCTGCCGCAGCCGCCGCGCGCGGTGTTCAGCAACAGCGACCACCTGCAGACCAGCGCCGCCGTGGTCGCCGCCGCGCTCGGCGTGCCGGGCAAGGACTGGCAGGTCTGCTACGCGGCCAAGAACAAGGCGGCGATGCGCCAGCGGCTGCGTGCGCTCGGCCTGCCGGCGCCGTGGTTCTGCAGCCTGGCGCCGGGCGCGCAGCCGCCGGCGCAGGCGCCCTGGCCGCTGATCGCCAAGCCGCGCGAAGGCGTGGCCAGCCTGGACGTGCGCCACTGCGCCGACGCGGCCGCGCTGCAGGCCTACCTCGATGATTTCTGGCAGCGCCACCCGCAGCGCAGCGTGCTGCTGGAAAGCGTGCTGGAGGGCCCGCTGTTCACCCTGGAAACGCTGGGCGACGGGCGTAGCCTGCAGCCGATCGGCGGCTTCGACGTGCAGCTGTCGGCGCCACCGCATTTCGTCGAATGCGAGGCGCGCTGGCGCGGCGCCACCGACACCCCGGTGCTGCAGCAGGCACTGGCGCAACTGCAGGCATTCGGCATCGGCTTCGGCGTGTGCCACAGCGAATTCATCCTCACCGCCGACGGCCCGGTGCTGGTGGAGATCAACTACCGCAGCATCGGCGACGGCCGCGAATTCCTGCTCGATCGCCTGTTCGGCGGACACTGGTTCGACAGCGTGCTCGGCCTGCACCTGGGCCGGCCGCTGCCGGCGCTGCGGGCGCGCCGCGCGCAGGCGCTGGTGCGCTACTACGTGGCCGAGCACGACGGCACGCTGGCGGTGGCCAGCGCCGACCACGCCAGCAGCGACGCGCACTGGGAGGCACGCTACCGGCGCCTGCGGCAACCCGGCGACGCCATCCGCCTGAGCCATTCCAACAAGGATTACCTGGGCGTGCTGGACGTGCTCGCCGATACCGAGGCGGACCTGCAGCAGGCGCTGGCCAGCACCGAGGCGTCGCTGCATTGGCGCATCGACACCACCACCGGAGTGGCGGCATGAGCCAGGACGCCGACCGCCGCTACATCGACCTGCGCGTGATCGACGCCTGCCTGCGCGAAGACCTGCGCGGCATCGTCAGCCACGGCGCCGCCGCCACGCCGCCGCCGGCGGTGCTCGCCGCCTGGGCGCAGGCGCCGCTGCCTGCGGACGCCACCTGGTGGCGCATCGCGCACCTGCCCGACGGCGAACTGTGGCTGCCGCTGCGCCGCGCCGGTTACCTGCAGACCGTGAGCGCCTGCAGCGACGGCTGGGTCGTGCACACCGGGCAGCAAACTGCCTACGAATCCGGCGCCGCGCAGTGGCTGGCACGGCTGGGCGCCGGGCTCGACGCGGAAACCCAGGCGCTGCACCGCGCCTATGTCGAGGAAGCCGACTGCGCGGTGCGCCAGCGCGCGCTGGCGCGACAGGCCTACGCACAGCAACAGCCGCTGCTGGCCACCGCGCTGGACGCCGCCGACGCGCACGAGCGCGCCTACCGCTGCGAACAACTGGCCAGCCACCGCGATCACCCGTTCTATCCCAGCGCACGCGCCAAGCTCGGCCTGGACGATGCCGACCTGCCGCGCTATGCGCCGGAGTTCGGCCCCAGCTTCGCGCTGCGCTGGCTGGCGCTGCCGGTCGCAAAGGTCACCCAGACCACCCCGCCGCCGGCGTTCTGGCCGCGCCCGAGCATGCTCGGCCTGGATCCGGCGCTGGACGCCGACCACGTCGCCTGGCCACTGCACCCGCTGATCTTCGCGCGGCTGGGCGAGGATGGCTTCGCCCTGCCGGACGGCGCGGTCGCCGCGCCGCAGCCGTGGCTGCAGGTGCGCCCGTCGCTGTCGCTGCGCACGGTGATCCCGCTGGCGTTTCCCGATCATCATCTGAAGCTGCCGGTGCCGATGCGCACCCTCGGCGCGCTCAACCTGCGCCTGATCAAGCCGTCCACGCTGTACGACGGGCACTGGTTCGAACGCGTGTTGTGCGACCTCGCCGCGCACGATCCGGCGCTGGGCGAACGCTACCTGCACGTGGACGAGGCGCATGCCGGCCATGTCGGCGAGACACGGCACCTGTCCTACCTGCTGCGCCGCTATCCGGCGTTGCCGGAGGCGACCCTGGTGCCGGTGGCCGGCCTGTGCGCGACGCTGCCCGATGGCCGGCCGCTGGCCGTGCACCTGGCCGAGCGCTTCCACGGCGGCGACCTCACCGCCTGGTGGGACAGCTACCTGGCGCTGATGTGCCAGGTGCACCTGCGGCTGTGGCTGCGCTACGGCATCGCGCTGGAGGCCAACCAGCAGAACAGCGTGCTGATCTACGCCGCCGGCCGCGCGCCGCGGCTGCTGCTCAAGGACAACGACGCGGCGCGGGTGCTGCTGCCGCGGCTGCACGCGCAACGGCCGGCGCTGGCCGCGTTGGGCGCTCCGCGCGACGCGCGCATCGTGGTGCAGGACGACGCCGCGCTGGCGCGGATGTTCTGCACCATCATCCTGCAACTGGATCTGCAGGCGATGCTGGAAGGGCTGGCGGAACGGCAGCCGGGGCTGCGCGCCCCGCTGTACGCACTGCTGCGCGCGCGCCTGCACGGCACCCTGCGCGCGCTGCGCGAGGACGGCATCGACACCGCCCCGGCGCAGGCGCTGCTGGACGCGCCCACGCTGCCGGTGAAGTACCTGCTCAGCGCCGGCAGCCTGCTCGGCAAGCAGATCACCGGCGCGGCGGACATCAACAAGTTCTACGGCGACAGCGCGCCCAACCTGCTGCGCGAGGATGCACTGGCGGCGCGCGCGGTCGCGGCCGGGGCGGCGCGATGAAGCGCCTCCTCGGCCCGGTGCTGGCCGCGCACTATCTGGCCGCCTTCACCGCGCTGGGCATGCCGCTGTTCCTGCCGCAGGTGCTGCAACAGCTTGCGCCGGGCGCGGCGATCGGCTGGAGCGGCGTGCTGTACGTGCTGCCGACGCTGTGCACCGCGCTCACCGCCAGCGCCTGGGGCCGGCTGGCCGACCGCTACGGACGCAAGCGCTCGCTGCTGCGCGCGCAACTCGGCCTGGCGCTTGGCTTCCTCATGGCTGGCTTCGCGCCGGACCTGGGCTGGCTGGTCGCCGGCCTGGTCGTGCAGGGCGCCTGCGGCGGCTCGCTGGCCGCGACCAACGCCTATCTCAGCAGCCAGGCGCACAGTGGCTCGCTGGCGCGGGCACTGGACTGGACCCAGTTCTCGGCACGGCTGGCGATGGTCACCGCGCCGGCGCTGCTCGGCCTGGCCACCGCGTTGGGGCCGGCGCAATCGCTGTACCGCTACCTGGCGCTGCTGCCACTGCTGGCCTTCGCGCTGAGCTGGCGGTTGCCGGCCGATCCGCCGCGCGCGCCGACGACCGCCACGTCCACGCCCTCCCTGCCGCACACCGATGCCACGCAGCGCCGCCAGCGCTGGGCGCTGTGGACCACGCAGTTCCTGTTCTGTTTCGCGATGGTGGTGACCTTTCCCTACTTCCTGCCGTATGCGCAGGCGCACGGCATCGGCAGCAGCGCGGTCGCCGGCCTGCTGTACAGCCTGCCGCACCTGGTCTACCTGGTGCTGATGCCGTGCTGGCGCGGTCGCGACCATCGCATGTCGCCGCTGCCGGCGGGACTGGCGCTGTTCGCCCTGGCCTGCCTGCTGCAGATGGCGCCGCCGGCGCCCGGCTGGTTGATCGCCGCGCGGCTGCTGTTCGGCCTGGGCATGTGGATGGCGCTGCGCGGCCTCAACCGCAGCCTGGCCGAGGTTGCCGGCGGGCGCGGCGCGGGCCAGCTGTTCGGCCGCTTCGATGCCGCCGGCAAGTACGCCGGCGTCGCCGGCGGCGCCCTTGCCGGTGCCCTGGTGCAAGGCCATGGCCTGGCCGTGCCGTTCCTCGCCGCCGCCGCGGCCGCCCTGCTGGCGCTGCTGCCGGCCCTGATGCTCACGTCCGTTCGGAGAACCGTCCATGTCCCCGTTGCCGATGCATGACCCGTGGTACGACAGCCTGGCTCAAGCGCAGGCGATCACCTGCTGGCTCAACTGCTACCTGCGCGAAGTCGCGCTCGATCGCGGCCTGGCCGACTTCGACTATCGCGGCCTGGACCGGCCCGGCATCGCCGCCGCCGGCGAGCGCTGGCTGCGCCTGCGCCTGCCCTCCGGCGCCACGCTGTGCGTGCGCCTGGCGCATGCCGACCGCCTGGGCCGCTGCCGCTTCGCCTCGGCGCCCTACCTGAAGGCCGACGGCCGTCCGTGGCACTGCCTGGACGCGGAGACGCTGGTGCGGCTGCTGCTGCAGGAGCTCAGCGAAGGCGAGCACGCGCCCAACCTGGAACTGCTGGCGCAGAGCGCCAACAGCGTCGCCATCACCGCGCAGCTGCTGCGCCAGGCCGACGCCGCCCAGCCCACCGGCGAGGCACTGATCGATGCCGAGCAGTCGATGCTGTGGGGCCACGCCTTCCATCCCACGCCCAAGAGCCGCGAGGGCGTGCCGCTGGACCAGGTGCTGGCGTGCGCGCCGGAAGCGCGCAGCGCCTTCCCGCTGTTCTGGTTCCGCATCGACCCGCGCCTGTACCGCGCGCAGGGCGATGACGTGCGCGCCACGCTGGCGCAGGCCGGCGGCGGCGCCGACCTGTACCCCTGCCACCCGTGGGAAGCAGAGCGCGTGCTGGCGCATCCGCTGCTGCGCCAGGCGCAGGCGCGCGGCCGAATCGAACCGTTGGGCGAACGCGGCCTGGCGCTGCGCCCGACCTCGTCGGTGCGCACGCTCTACCACGCCGACCTCGATCATTTCCTCAAGCTGTCGGTGCACGTGCGCCTGACCAACTGCGTGCGCAAGAACGCCTGGTACGAACTGGAAAGCGCGGTGGCGCTGACCCGGCTGCTGGCACCGGACTGGCAGGCGCTGGCGCAGCGCGTGCCTGGCTTCCACGTGCTGCTGGAGCCGGCCGCCACCGACCTGGATTTCTCCGCGCTGGACGCCGATGCACAGGCCTGCCGCGAGCTGGGCGAGAGCTTCGGCGTGCTGTACCGGCAGGCGATCCCGGCCGCGCAGCGCGCGCGCTATCGCCCGCAGGTGGCCGGTGCGCTGTTCACCAACGACGCGCGCGGCCAGCCGGCCTGCGCCGCCGCGCTGCAGGCGCTGGCGCAGCACAGCGGCAGCAGCCTGGAGGCAGCCACGGCGGCCTGGTTCCGCGCCTATGCACAGCTGCTGCTGGACGGCGTGTGGAGCGCCTGGTTCGGCTACGGCATCGTGCTGGAGCCGCACCTGCAGAACACCGTGATCGGCTGCGAAGGCGGCCTGCCGACACAGGTGTGGATCCGCGACCTGGAAGGCACCAAGCTGCTGCCGTCGCGCTGGCCGGCGGCACGCCTGCCCGGCATGTCCGAGACCGCGCGACAGTCGCTGTACTACAGCGCCGAACGCGGCTGGAACCGCATCGCCTACTGCGCGCTGGTCAACAACCTGGCCGAAGCGATCTTCCACCTCGCCGACGGCCACGACCGCCGCGAACGCCAACTGTGGCAGATCGTCGGCGACATCGCCCGCCGCTGGCAGCAGCGCCACGGCGCGCAGCCCGCGCTGCAGGCCCTGCTCGACGGCGCGCCGCTGCCGGCCAAGAACAACCTGCGCCTGCGCCTGTTGCAGCGCGCCGACCGCCATGCCGACTACAGCTTCCTGCCCAACCCGATCGGCAGCGCCGCACTGCGGCAGGCGGCCGCATGAGCCTGCGCATCCATTCCGCCCCGCTGCACGCGGCGCTGGCGCAGTTGCGCGCGCAGGCCGACGGCCCGGTCTGCGCCTACGTCTACGACCTGGCGGCGCTGCAGGCGCACGCGGCGATGCTGCGCACGCAGCTGCCGGCCGAGTGCGAACTGTTCTACGCGGCCAAGGCCAACGCCGAGCCGCCGGTGCTGCGCACGCTGGCGCCGTGGGTGGACGGTTTCGAGGCGGCCTCCGGCGGCGAACTGCAGTGGCTGCACACGCACCAGCCGGGGCGCCGGCTGCTGTTCGGCGGCCCCGGCAAGCTCGATGCCGAATTGCAACTGGCCGCCAGCCTGCCCGACTGCAGCGTGCATGCGGAAAGCCTGGGCGAACTGCAACGGCTGGCCCGCATCGCTGCATCGCGGGAGCGGCCGCTGTCGGTGTTCCTGCGCCTGAACATCGTGGTGCCGGGCATGCAGGACACGCGCCTGGTGATGGGTGGGCGGCCCTCGCCGTTCGGCCTGGACGCGGACGACCTGGACACGGCCATGCAGGTGCTGCGCGGCGCGACCGGGCTGCACCTGGACGGCTTCCATTTCCACCTGCTGTCGCACCAGCGCGATGCGCAAGTGCAGTTGCGCCTGATCGCACACTACCTGCAGACCGTGCAGGGCTGGCGCCAGGCCTACGCGCTGGGACCGCTGACGGTGAACGCTGGCGGCGGCTTCGGCGTGGACTACGCCGATCCGGCGGCCTCGTTCGATTGGGCCGCGTTCTGCGCGGGGTTGCCGGCGCTGCTGCGTACGCACGGCGAAGGCCTGCGCCTGCGCCTGGAACCGGGCCGCTACGTCAGCGCCGCCTGCGGCTGGTACCTGATGGAGGTGCTGGACATCAAGCGCAGCCATGGCGCGCAGTTCGCCATCGGCCGCGGCGGCACCCATCATTTCCGCACGCCTGCCGCGCAGGGCCACGATCATCCGTTCCTGGTGCTGCGCGGCACGCAGCCGCCGGTGCTGCGCGATGCGCGGGTGACCCTGGTCGGGCAACTGTGCACGCCCAAGGACGTGCTGGCCCGCGACCAGCCGGTGGCCGCACTGGCGCCGGGCGACTGCCTGGCGTTCCCGCTGGCTGGCGCCTACGCCTGGAACATCTCGCACCAGCAGTTCCTGATGCATCCGCCGCCGCAGATGCTGTTCCTCGACGGCCCGGCGCAGGCCGCCGACGCCTTGCCGCAGCGCCGCATTGCCGACCCGGCCACCGCGGCGTCATGATCCGGTCACCCGTGCCGGCGCACCCTGCCGGCACATCCAACCGGAGCTGCCGCCATGACCCGTTCCGCCCGCTTCGCCGCCACCTGTCTGCTGCTGAGCTTCACCGCCGCCCCACTGCTGGCCACTGCCGCGACCAAGCCGCAGACCGCCCAACAGACCCTAATGGCCAAGTGCTCGGCCCAGAACAAGGGCAAGAAAGGCGATGAGTACAAGAGCGCGCAAAAGGCCTGCCTCAGCGGCGGCACCGCCCCGGCGGCGGGCAACGCCTCCCAGCAACGGATGAAGGACTGCAATGCCCAGGCCGCCACGCAGAAGCTGCAGGGCGACGCCCGCAAGACCTTCATGAGCGGCTGTCTGAAGAAGCAGTAAGCGCAGTAAGCCCCTCTCCCCCGGGAGAGGGGTTGGGGTGAGGGTACGGCGCGTAGCATCTCGCGATGTTTGGGTGCACGAGGCTTCGCCCGCACCCTCATCCGCCCCTGCGGGGCACCTTCCCCCGAAAAGGGGGCCATGGTCCCGCAGTGAGAAGGGAAACGCTAAGCCCCTCTCCCACCGGGAGAGGGGTTGGGGTGAGGGTACGACAGCCAGCGAAGCAGGCAACAACCGCATCGCCAACCGCCACCGCTCCTACGAATCCCGGCTTTCCACAGCCGAACGGCTGGTCATCCCCACTCCCGAATCCCCGCCGCCCACCGGCATCCCCGCATGATCCACCGGAATCGGCGCATAGTCCTCGCCGAACGCCACCTCGCCGGGCGTCCATCCGGAACGGCGCCGCACCGCGCCCCAGAAGCGCTTGAGCCCTTCCCACTGCAGCGCGACCAGGCCCAGCTCGTTGTCGCGATCCACCATCGGATCGCCTACTCCGGTCGGCCGCACCGGCTCACCATACAACGCAGTGCCGAACAGCACGTCCCAGAACGCGAACACCTGGCCGAAGTTGCAGTTGTGCAGGCCGGGCCGCTCCGGATCCACGCGCATGTGGTGCAGGCGATGGAACGGGGGATCGACCAGGAGCTTGTTGAACACCGGGCCGAAGCCGAAGCGCACGTTGGCGTGCGACAGGTTCTGCACCAGTTCGCCGAGCAGCATCAGCCAGGCGAACTCGTCGGCCTCGATGCCGAAGGCGATGCCCACCGCGGCCAGCACGAACGACTGCAGCATGCCATCCAGGTAGTTGCTGCGGTCGTTGGCCCAGCAACTGAGCTGGCGCTGGCTGTGGTGCATGCTGTGCATGGCCCACCACCACGGCATCCAGTGCTGCACCCGGTGCATCCAGTAGTAGGTGAAGTCGTAGGCCAGGTAGTACAGCGCGAACAACGCCAGCGGATGCTGGTCCAGCCACGGCCAGGCATGGCGCAGGCCGGTCTCCGGCGCCGCCGCGGCGTTGGGGTCGGCGCCGCCCAGTGCGTTGACCACCGGGGTCAGGATCAGGAACGAGAACAGCGGAAACACCCCGATCAGCATCAGCCAGGTGTAGTGGAAGTCGATCCGCGCCAGCCGCCGGTGCTCCCAGCGCTCGGCCGGCCACAGGCTCTCCAGAGGCCGGAACAGCACGCCGATGATGGACAGTTGCAGGGCCGCCACCAGCAGCGAGGCGGCGATGTCGTGCGGATCGTCGCTGAGTCCGGTCAGGTGCAGCGCCGCCAGCAGCGGCGCCACCGCGTGGCTGGCGACCAGGTCGACCAGCGTGGACCAGGCGTGGGCAACGGACGAGACCAGGGCGATGACAGGCATGCGAAGACGGCGATGGGGGCGCGACGGCCGGCGCGACAGCATGCGGCCGCAGGCTTTCGCCAAGCTGTCCGTGCCGGTCGATGCCGGCCACACGCGGTCGCGCTAGTGCGCCGCGGCGGCATCCGGCCGCCGGCTCGGCAGAAACGCCGCAACGATGCCCAGCAGCGGCAGGAACGACATCACCTGGTAGACGAAGACGATGCCGCGGTGGTCCGCGAGCAGGCCCAGCACCGCCGCGCCCAGCCCGCCCATGCCGAAGGCGAAGCCGAAGAACAGCCCGGAGATGGTGCCGATGCGCCCGGGCATCATTTCCTGCGCGTACACCAGGATCGCGGAGAACGCCGAGGACAACACGAAGCCGATCAGCACGGTCAACGCGGTGGCCGCATGCAGACCCACGTGCGGCAGCGCCAACGCGAACGGCGCCACGCCCAGGATCGACACCCAGATCACCGGCTTGCGGCCGATGCGGTCGCCGACCGGGCCGCCGATCAGCGTGCCCAGCGCCGAGGCCAGCAGGAACGCGAACAGATGCAACTGCGCGCTCTGCACCGAGATGCCGAAGCGCTGGATCAGGTAGAACGTGTAGTAGCTGCTCAGCCCGGCGATGTAGAAATACTTGGAGAAGATCAGCAGCAGCAGGATGCCGACGATGCGCACCACCGTGGCGCGCGGCAGCGCCGGCACCGCGGCGACCGGCCGCGGCGTCGCTCGCGCGGCCTGCAGGTGCAGCGCGTACCAGCGCCCGACATAGGACAGCAAGGCGATGCCGAGCAGTGCCGCGCCGCCGAACCAGGCCACGCTGTGGCGGCCGTTGGGCACGATCACCGCCGCGGCGATCAGCGGCCCCAGCGCGGTGCCGGTATTGCCGCCGACCTGGAACACCGACTGGGCCAGGCCGTGGCGGCCACCCGAGGCCAGCCGCGCGATGCGCGAGGATTCGGGATGGAAGATCGCCGAGCCGATCCCGACCAGGGCCGCCGCCAGCAACACCATGCCGAAGCTCGGCGCATAGGCCAGCAGCAACAGCCCGCACAGGGTGGAACTCATGCCCATCGGTAGCGAGTACGGCGCCGGTCGGCGATCGGTGCGCAGCCCGATCAGCGGCTGGAACAGCGAGGCAGTGATCTGATACGTGAGAGTGATCAGGCCGACCTGGGCGAAGCTGAGCTGGAACTGGCCCTTGAGCACCGGGTACAGCGCCAGGATCAGCGACTGCATCATGTCGTTGATCAGGTGCGAGGAGGTGATCGCGGCCAGGACGCCCGACGCGACCTTGCGCGGGGCGACGGGAGCGGCGGGAGCGGCGGGGGAGGAAACGACGGGCGCGGCAGGACGCAAAGTGGACATGGCGGGACAGGCATTGCCGGGAGTGCGTGCATGGTAGGCTGCCCCGCCTCGACCTTCTCGCGCGACATGCCCAGCAACCATCGCAAAAAGGACATCATGGTGCCGGGGTCCGGCCGCAATGCGGACGACGCGCCCGCCGACGTGGTGTGCAAGGCCATCGACTACACGCCGGACAGCGCCATCGCCCCGCACCGGCATGCGCGCCACCAGTTGATCTACGCGGTGTCCGGCCTGATGGTGGTGCGCTCGGGCCAGGGCCACTGGGTGGTGCCGAGCACGCGCGCGCTGTGGATCCCCGCCGGCACCGAGCACAGCGTGCGCTGGATCGGCATCCTGCGCATGCGCAGCCTGTACATCCGCCCCGCCGCCATCGCCGGCATGCCAGGCACGCCGACGGTGATGGCGGTGGAGCCGCTGCTGGAAGCGCTGATCCGCAGCGCCGCGGAGATTCCCTGGGACCACGCCGCCGACTCGCGCGACGGGCGGCTGATGCGGCTGATCCTGGACGAACTGCATGCGCTGCCGGCGCTGCCGCTGTACCTGCCGCAGCCGCGCGATCCGCGCCTGCTGCGCATCGCCGCCGCGCTCGACGCCGACCCGGCCGCTCCCACCACGCTGCACGCCTGGGCCGCGGCGCTGGGCGTGGACGTCAAGACCATCCAGCGCCTGTGCCAGCGCGAACTGCAGATGCGCTTCGGCCAGTGGCGCCAGCAACTGCGCCTGCTGCGCGGGCTCGAACGGCTGGCCGCCGGCGACCGCATCATCGACGTGGCGGTGGAGCTGGGCTACGACAGCCCCAGCGCGTTCACCGCCATGTTCAAGCGCCAGTTCGGGCAGCCGCCGAGCCAGTTCTTCCGCTGAGCACGCATGCAGCGCGCGGCGTGGCTCAGGCCTGCGCCAGCGCCTGCCGCAGGTCGGCGAGCAGGTCGTCGATGTGCTCGATGCCCACCGACAGCCGCACCGTGTCCTCGCTGACGCCGCTGCGCTGCAATTCCTCGGGCGAGAGCTGGCGATGGGTGGTGGACGCTGGATGCGTGGCCAGCGACTTGGCGTCGCCGATGTTGACCAGGCGGGTGAACAGTTGCAGCGCATCGAGGAAGCGTGCGCCGGCGGCGCGGCCGCCGCGCAGGCCGAAGGTCAGCACGCCGGAGCCGTGGCCGCGCAGGTACTTCTGCGCCAGCGCGTGCTCGGGATGGTCCGGCAGGCCAGCGTAGTTAACCCACTCCACCTTGGCCTCGCCCTGCAGGTGCCGCGCCAGCGCCAGCGTGTTCTGGTTGATCCGGTCCATGCGCAGCGGCAGCGTCTCGATGCCCTGCAGGATCTGGAACGCGTTGAACGGCGACAGCGCCGCACCGGTGTTGCGCAGCGGCACCACCCGCGCGCGGCCGATGTAGGCGGCCTCGCACAGCGCCTCGGTGTAGACCACGCCGTGGTAGCTCACGTCCGGCTCGTTGAGGCGGCGGAAGCGCTGCGCGTGCGTCGCCCACGGGAAGCGCCCGGAATCGACGATCGCCCCGCCCAGGCTGGTGCCGTGGCCGCCCAGGTACTTGGTCAGCGAATGCACCACGATGTCGGCACCGAAGTCGAACGGCCGCAGCAGGTACGGCGTGGGCACGGTGTTGTCGACGATCAGCGGCACGCCGTGGGCGTGGGCGATGGCGGCCACCGCTTCCAGGTCGGTGACATTGCCGCGCGGGTTGCCGATCGACTCGACGAAGATCGCCTTGGTGCGCTCGTCGATCAGTCCGGCGAAGGCGCCCGGATCGCGATAGTCGGCGAAGCGGGTCTGGATCCCGGACAGCGGCAAGGTGTGCGCGAACAGGTTGTAGGTGCCGCCGTACAGCGCACTGGAGGACACGATGTTGTCGCCGGCCTCGGCGATGGTCTGGATGGCATAGGTCACCGCCGCCTGCCCGGACGCCACCGCCAGCGCGCCGATGCCACCTTCCAGCGCGGCGATGCGCTGCTCCAGCACGTCGGTGGTGGGGTTCATGATGCGGCTGTAGATGTTGCCCTGCACTTTCAGGTCGAACAGGTCGGCGCCATGCTGGGTGTCGTCGAAGGCATAGGCCACGGTCTGGTAGATCGGCACGGCCACCGCGCGGGTGGTCGGATCGGGACGGTAGCCGCCGTGCACGGCGATGGTTTCCAGCTTCCAGTTCGGGTCGGACATGGGCGGGTCTCGGCAACGGGAGCGCAGACGATAGCGCCGCGCGCGACGGCACATGCAAACCTGCGGTTATGAGGCCATGCCGCTGGGTTGTCAGCGCTGCGGCGCGCCGCGCGGGATGCTTGGCGAACTAGTCGCTATCGCCCGCGCAATCGCTGCGCACGCTGCCTGGCGAGCCGCCAGCACCAGCCTGCTGCCGGCACGAGGGTCCCAGCCGATCGTCACGCCGCCGCGCGCTGAGCGCGGCACGGTCGCCGATGCCGCGGACGCATGCCGGCCTCAGTCGTCGCCGAGCACGCCCTGGGCGAACAGCCAGGCACGCAATGCCTCGACGCCGACGTAACGCTCGGCGCGCAGGCCCAGGGCGCGTGCCGCCTCGACATGGGCCGCCGTGTCATCGACGAACAGCACCTCGTCCGCGGCCATCCCGAGGTGCGCCAGCGCATGCAGGAAGATCGCCGGCTCCGGCTTGATCGCGCCGACCTCGCTCGAATTCACCACGGCATCGAACGCGTCGGCGATGCCCAGCGCCTGCAGATCGTGCGGCAGGCGCGAGGTGGCATTGCTCAGCAACACCACGGGCACGCGCTGGCGCGCCTGTCGCAGCAGCGCCAGCACGGGCTGGTTGAGGCGGGCCGCCGTCGGCGCGGACCACGCGGCGACCAAGGCCGCGACGACGGCCTCGGGCGCCAGCGCGGCGAGGCGCGCAGCCACCTCGGCCCGCCATTGCGGGTCGCTGGTCGTGCCGCGGATCGCCGGTTCCAGCAGCGCCGGCGCGAACGCCACCGCACGCAGACTGCCCGGCGGCACGCCGTGCGCGCGTTCCAGTGCCGCGTCGTCGTCGGGCCACAGCCGCAGCACGCCGTCCATGTCCACCAGCAGGGCGCGCGCCGCCGATGCAGCGGAACGCGCCTGCGCGATGGAACCCATCAGGCCTTCTCGAACACCAGCTTGCCGCCCTCGGCCTCGATCTTGATGGTGTCGCCGCTGAGGAACTGGCCGGACAGGATCTGCTGCGCCAGCGGATTCTCCAGTTGCGCCTGGATCGCGCGCTTCAGCGGCCGCGCACCGTACACCGGGTCGAAACCGACGTTGCCGAGCAGTTCCAGCGCGCGGTCGCTCAGTTCGATCTTCAGCCCGCGCTCGGCCAGGCGCTTCTCCAGGCCATGCAGCTGGATGCGCGCGATCGACTTGATCTGCGCCTTGTCCAGCGGATGGAACACCACGATGTCGTCCAGGCGGTTGATGAATTCCGGACGGAAGTGCGCCTGCACCACGCCCATCACCGCCGCCTTCATCTGCGTGTAGGCCTCGGCGCTGCCGTCGCCGCTCAGCTCCTGGATCTGGTGCGAACCGAGGTTGGAGGTCATCACGATGACGGTGTTGCGGAAGTCCACGGTGCGGCCCTGTCCATCGGTGAGGCGACCGTCGTCGAGCACCTGCAGCAGGATGTTGAACACGTCGCTGTGCGCCTTCTCGACCTCGTCGAGCAGGATCAGCGAATACGGCCGACGCCGCACCGCCTCGGTCAGGTAGCCGCCTTCCTCATAGCCGACATAGCCCGGAGGCGCACCGATCAGCCGCGCCACAGAGTGCTTCTCCATGAACTCGCTCATGTCGATGCGGATCATCGCGTCGCTGCTGTCGAACAGAAACTCGGCCAACGCCTTGCACAGCTCGGTCTTGCCGACGCCGGTGGGGCCCAGGAACAGGAACGAGCCACTGGGCCGGTTCGGATCGGACAGACCAGCGCGCGAGCGGCGCACCGCGTCGGACACCACCTTGATCGCCTCTTCCTGGCCGACCACGCGCTGGTGCAGTTCGTCCTCCATGCGCAACAGCTTGTCGCGCTCGCCCTCGAGCATCTTGTTGACCGGGATGCCGGTCCAGCGCGACACCACCTCGGCGATCTCTTCGGCGGTGACGCGGTCCTGCACCAGCTTGAAATCGTGCTGTTCGGCCTCGTTGGCCGCGGCCAGCTGCTTCTCCAGGTTCGGCAGCAGGCCGTACTGGATCTCGCTCATCTTGGCGTAGTCCTGGCGCCGCTGCGCCGCTTCCAGCTCGACGCGCGCCTGCTCGATCTGCTCCTTGATCTTGGTCGCGCCCTGCAACGCCGCCTTCTCCGACTTCCACACCTCGTCCAGATCGGAGAACTCGCGCTCGAGCTTGTCGATGTCGCTCTCCAGGTCGGCCAGGCGCTGCCGCGAAGCCTCGTCCTTCTCCTTCTTCAGCATCTCGCGCTGGATCTTGAGCTGGATCAGGCGCCGCTCCAGGCGGTCCAGTTCCTCCGGCTTGGAGTCGATCTCCATGCGGATGCGGCTGGCCGCCTCGTCCATCAGGTCGATGGCCTTGTCCGGCAACTGGCGGTCGGTGATGTAGCGGTTGGACAACGTCGCCGCGGCGACGATCGCCGGGTCGGTGATCTCCACCCCGTGGTGCACCGCGTAGCGCTCCTTGAGCCCGCGCAGGATGGCGATGGTGTCCTCCACGCTCGGCTCGCCGACGAACACCTTCTGAAAGCGCCGCTCCAGCGCAGCGTCCTTCTCGATGTACTTGCGGTACTCGTCCAGGGTGGTGGCGCCGATGCAGTGCAGCTCGCCGCGCGCCAGCGCCGGCTTGAGCATGTTGCCCGCGTCCATGGCGCCATCGGCCTTGCCGGCACCGACCATGGTGTGCAGTTCGTCGATGAACAGGATGATCTGGCCCTCGTTCTTGGACAGATCGTTGAGCACGCCCTTGAGCCGCTCCTCGAACTCGCCGCGGAACTTGGCGCCGGCGATCAGCGCGCCCATGTCCAGCGACAGCACGCGCTTGTCGCGCAGGCCTTCGGGCACTTCGCCGTTGACGATGCGCTGGGCCAGGCCCTCGACGATGGCGGTCTTGCCGACGCCGGGCTCGCCGATCAGCACCGGGTTGTTCTTGGTGCGCCGCTGCAGCACCTGCACGGTGCGGCGGATTTCCTCGTCGCGGCCGATCACCGGATCGAGCTTGCCGCTCTCGGCGCGCGCGGTGAGGTCGATGGTGTACTTCTCCAGCGCCTGGCGCTGTTCCTCGGCGTTCTCCGACTGCACGGTCTCGCCGCCGCGCAGCTTGTCGATGGCGGCCTCGAGCTTCTTCTTGTCGGCGCCGGCCGCGCGCAGCGCCAGGCCCAGCGCACCGCTGTCGTCGGCGGCGGCCAGCACGAACCACTCGCTGGCGATGAACTGGTCGTTGTGCTGCTGCGCCAGCTTGTCGGTCTGGTTGAGCAGGCGGCTGAGGTCGTTGCCCAGCGACACGTTGCCGGGCTGGCCGCTGACCTTGGGCAGCTTGTCCAGCGCCTCGCCGAGCCGCTCGCGCAGCACCGGCACGTTGACACCGGCCTGCGCCAGCAACGGCCGGGTGCTGCCGCCGGCCTGGTCGAGCAGCGCGACGAACACGTGCACCGGCTCGATGATGGTGTGGTCGCGGCCCACGGCCAGCGACTGCGCGTCGGCCAGGGCCTGCTGGAAGCGCGAGGTGAGCTTGTCCATCCGCATCGGGAAGTCCTCTGAATGAAAGGGCCGGCCGTGCCGGCATGCCAGCAAAATGCGGCTGTCCGCCCGTGTTTCAAGGCCGTCCAAGACGTCTGTATACGCTACGCAGGAGCAACGCGACCCGGTGTGCCGTTCGCCGCACTTTGGCACCGGCCAGTCACACGCCGCTACCGCAAGGGCGGCTACCCTCGGCGCTCCCGTCCCCACGCACAGGCCCCGCCATGCACTACGAGCTCTACTACTGGACCGGCATCCAGGGCCGCGGCGAGTTCGTGCGGCTGGCGCTGGAGGATGCCGGCGCCGGCTATCGCGACGTGGCCCGCGAGCAGGGCGACGCGGCGCTGCAGCCCTTCCTCGACGGCGCCCATGCCGGCGCACGCCCGTTCGCGCCGCCGTTTCTCAAGGCCGGCCGGCTGGTGATCGCCCAGGTCGCCAACATCCTGCACTACCTCGGCCCGCCGCTGGGCCTGGTGCCGGAAAGCGAATCGCGGCGACTGCAGGCCCTGCAACTGCAGTTGACCATCGCCGATCTGGTGACCGAGGTCCACGACAGCCACCATCCCATCGCCAGCGCGCTGTACTACCAAGACCAGCAAGCCGAAGCGCGGCGCCGTGCCGAGGACCTGCGCAAACAGCGGCTGCCGAAGTTCCTCGGCTATTTCGAGCAGGTGCTGGACCAGGGTGGCGGGCGCCACGCGCTGCGCGAGCATTCTTACGTGGACCTGTCGCTGTTCCAGCTGATGAGCGGGCTGGACTACGCCTTCCCGCAGGCGATGAAAAAACTCTCGCCGAAGCTGCCACGGCTGCGCGCGCTGCAGCAGCGCGTGTGCGAGCGCCCGGGCATCGCCACCTACCTCGCCTCGCCGCGGCGCCTGCCGTTCAACGAGAACGGCATCTTCCGGCATTACCCGGAGTTGGATGGCTGAGTAGGATTGCAGCGTTGTCATCGGCGCGCGGCGGCCGTCGGAAAGCAGCCGTCAAACCGCAGCACCGACGGGATGACGCAATAGAAGCATCGCGGCTGTAGGAGCGGCTTTAGCCGCGACAGGCATTATCGGTGACGCCTGTCGCGGCTAAAGCCGCTCCTACGAAAAACCAAAAATCGCTGCAGCGTATGCCGGCGCGCAAACGCGGGACCGAGCCCGAAGACGCGGCCGCACTATGAGGCACGCGCCTCGTGGCTCACTCTATCGCTCAGGTCCGCGTCAGGGCCTCGCGCACCGCGCGCAATTGCGCCTTGACCGCGGCGGCCTGGGTCGGACCCATGCGCAGCAGCGCCTTCTGCCCGATCGACAGCGACTCCAGCGCCGGATCGACGAAACGGTACTTGCCGCGCACCGGGTCGACCTCAACCGCCAGCGGCGCGGTCGGCGTCGGGGTCTGCAGCAGGTGGTCGATCACCTGCACCAGGCGATCGTTGAAGTAGCCCTGCGGATAGCCCAACTCCACATAGGCCTGCTGGAACAGCGGATAGAAGCGGCGATAGGCCGCCACCGCCGTGCCCGGATCGGCGCGGGTGAACGCCTCCACGTAGGGCGCATAGCGCTGTGCGTTGGCGTCGGCGATGACGCTGGTGCCGTTGGCATCGGTGCTCACCTGCAACTCGCCCGGCACCTGCCTGAGCGCCAGGGAGCGGGCCGTGACGCGGCGCTGGGTCAGGTTGTCGACCATGGTCACCAGGCGCTGGATCAGGTGGTCGCGCAGCAGCAGCGCCAGCGGTGCGTCACCGCCTACCAGCATGCGCAGTGCCGCCCAGGCGGCATCGTCGCTGGCGGCCAGGGCCGGAATCGCCGCGTCGGCGGCTTCCGCGGCATCGATGGGGTGCTGGATCGGCGGTGGCGTTGCCGCCGCGGCAGGCGCGGCAGGCGTTGCCGGCGCGACCGCGGCGGGCGGCGGCGCGACCGCGGCAGGTGCGGGCGCAGCGGCGGGCCACAGCGCGGCGATGTTGTCGCGGAACAACCAGGCCGCGGCGGCGGCTACCAGCACGGCGACCAGGATCCACGGCCAGAACGAGTGACGCGGCTGCATGGGATGCACATCTCCATCGGACAATGGAGGTGTGACCGCCGCGATGCGCACCGGTTCCAGCGCGCGACGGCTGGCGTTCAGTCTCGATGCACGCCTTGCGCGAGGCGCCAGCGCCCCGGCAGCGCCGCGCCCGCCACGATTACCCCTGCGGGCCCTCGGCAAAGGCGATGCGCGCGCCGACCCAATCGGCGACCAGCGCGGCCGCGACGCGGTCGGCCTGCGACGCCGGCATCGCCTTGTGCGCGATCATCCATTGCGCCGTGGCAGTCCGCGCCGGCTGCAGGGCCGCCAATGCCGCCTTGCGATCGGCCTGCGGCCACAGGCTCGCGTCGTGCCACGCGGCGATGGCGGCGGCCGGATCGCCGGGCGGCTCCGCGCCCTTGGGCTGCTTCAGCAACAACAGCGGCGATACCGTGGCCTGCAACGACAGCACCCGCCATGCGGCGAAATCCGCGTAGCGCATCGTGCCGGCGTCGTCGGACACGCGATCCACCAGGCTGCCGAACGCCTGCTGCAACCGCGTCCATGCGGGTTGATCGAACAGGCCGGGCAACGGCCGGCAGATCGGTGCGGAAAGATCGCGGCTGGAACCGTACAGCGGGCCCATGGCGTCGTAGGCCGCCTCGCCCTGCGCGGCGAACACAAAACAATGCACGTAGGGACGCGGATTCGGCTGCGTAGCCGCATCCGGCGTATAGCCGCTGCGTTCGATCCACAGCCGCAACAACGTCAGGTCGCGCGCTTCCCCGGCCTGTCGGCTGGTCGGCTCGGACGTGTCGAGCAACCCGGCGGACACCCCGTCCTGCTGCCTCAGCGCGGTGCTTGCGGACGCAAACCGGGCACGCGCTTCGGCCGCCTGCACCCCGGCCGCCGGCACGAAGCGATGCAGGTACACCAGCCAGGCCGAGGCCAGACCGCCATCGTAGGCGCGCAGCTGCGCCGCCGCCGCCGCCGGCGCGGTGGGAATGCTGGCGACGATGCGGTCGAAGCGCGCCGCCTGCGGCGCGAATTCGGCGTCCAGCGCGCGCACCCGCGCCTCCATTCGCTGTTTCAGGCAGGCACCCGGATCGGTCTCGGCCAGGCAGCTCTGACGCTGCGCCAGCCAGTCGCGCTGCGCGTTGCGCACGCCAGGCCGCTGCGCCGCCGGGACCACGTCGCGCAGCGCCGCATAGCGCAGGGCCAGCCATTCCTCCGTGGCGTCCAACCGCTTGTCCGTGCACAACAGCCGCTCCACCGCCGTGGATGCATTGCTGCAGTCGAACGACACCGCGCCGGCCTCGGGCATCCAGCCCAGCGCCAGCAGCAGTGCCAGCGCGCTCATGCGCAGGCCAGGGCGAGCGTTCATGCCTTCCTCCTCTCGTGCATCGTTGCGATCCCGGCACCGATTGTCGCGCCGCCGTCAGTCCAGCAGCACCGCGCGCGGCTTCTGCAACGACAGCAGGCCGAGCAGCGCGGCCAGCACCAGGTAGCCGCCGACGAACTGCCAGGCGATCAGCTTCGGCACGCCGCTCAGCGTCCACGGCAGGTACAGGCCACCGCGCGGATCCACCGAGTGGATCAGCCCGAACAGGGTCAGCCCAGCCGCTACCAGCAGGAACACGGCGGCACGGCGCAGGCGGCCGTCGACCATCGCCGCCACCGTGGCGATCCACAGCATCGCGGTGATGATGAAGCCGTTGCCCAGGGTCAGGATCACCGCCAGTTCCGGCAGGCCGTGGCCGTCCAGGGTGGTGGTGAGTTTCGCCAGCTGCTCCGGGGCGATCCAGCCCGGCGCCTT
The DNA here is from genome assembly GCF_038442435.1 of Xanthomonas protegens. Lineage (NCBI taxonomy): Bacteria > Pseudomonadati > Pseudomonadota > Gammaproteobacteria > Lysobacterales > Lysobacteraceae > Xanthomonas > Xanthomonas protegens. Next base: position 80,577 of record NZ_JAQJCQ010000013.1, read on the forward strand.
GATCGCCAGCAGGTACGCCACCGACGGCAGAAAACCCAGCACCATTGCCCCGGCGTGGCGCTTGGGCGTGGCCTGAAAGGCCTGGGTGGTGATGTCGATGGCGACGTAGACGATGATCGGCGCCAGCACCGCCATCGGCAGCCACTGCACCAGGCCGGCGACCAGCCCGAACATGCCGCCCAGGCCGATGAACAAACCGGTGAGCAAGGTGTAGCCGCTGCGCGCGCCCATGTGCTTGTAGGCCGGTTGGCCGATGTACGGCGTGGTCTGGGCGACGCCACCGCAGACACCGGCGATCAGGGTCGCGCCGGCCTCGACCAGCAGGATGTCGCGGGTGCGGTAGTCGTCGCCGGCGGCGCGTGCGCTTTCGCTGACGTTGATGCCGCCGACCACCATCAGCAGGCCGAACGGCAGCAGCAACGGCAGCAGCGGCACCGTGTCGGGCAGGCCGGTGACGAACCCCAGGCTCGGCCACGGCAACACCAGTTGCGGCGCGATCCACTGCGGCGCCTGGTGGCCGGGAATGCCGATCCCCGCGGCATTGGCCCAGTAGTACAGACCGGTACCCAACGCCAGCGCCAGCGGCACCCCCGGCAGGCGCCATGGCAGCCGCCCCTTGGCGATCAGCACGTACAGCAGCAGGCCCAGCACCACCAGCCCGACCAGCGGCGTGCGCAGCGCCTCCAGCAGCGGCAGGAAGCCCATCAGCACGATGGCGATGCCGGCGATGGAGCCGAGCAGCGCGGCGCGTGGCAGTGCGCGGGTCACCGCATCGCCGAAGAACGACAGCACCGTCTTCAGCATGCCCATCACCACCAGGGACGCCATGCCCAGGTGCCAGGTGGCCAGCGCCGCGGCCTGCGGGTCCAGGCCCTGCTGCTTGTAGCGCACGAACGCCGGACCGAGCACCAGCAGGGCCATGCCGATGCTGGTCGGCGCGTCCAGGCCCAGCGGCATCGCGGTGACATCGCTGCGCCCGCTGCGCGCGGCCAGCCGCCGCGCCATCCAGGTGTAGAGCAGGTTGCCGACCAGCACGCCGAAGGCGGTACCGGGAATCATCCGGGTGTAGATGACCTCGGCGGGGAACTGGAAGATTCCCACCAGCGCCAGGGTGATGAAGCCGAGGATCGACAGGTTGTCGACCACCAGGCCGAAGAAGCCGTTGAGGTCGCCGGCGACGAACCAACGCAGACGCGGCGAGACAGGAGCGGGAGTGGACATGCGGGCAGTGGCGGCGTTGGGGGTCGAAGGATGGTAAGGGGAAGCGGTGCCGACGGAGCGCTGCACGCGCAGGATGCCGTTTTCCGGCGACGGCGCGGCGCGGCGGCTACAACGGCAGATGCAGGAACTGGTTGAACGCGCTCGGCACGTAGTCGCCGAACGCCGGCCCGTTGCGGAAGCCGCGCCGGCGATACAACGCCAGCGCCGGCTCGAACGCCGCGCCGCTGCCGGTCTCCAGGCTCAGGCGCTGCAGGCCGTCGGCACGGGCGATCGCGATGAGGTGGTCGAGCAGGGCCGCTGCCGCGCCCTGGCGCAGGAACGCCGGATGCGTGCGCATCGACTTCAATTCGCCGCCGCCCTCGCCAAGCACCCGCAGCGCACCGACTGCGGCCAGCGCATCGTCGCGCCACACGCTCCACACCCGCACATCGGTGCGCCGCAGACCGGAAAGATCCAGCGCATACACGCTCCCCGGCGGCGACTGCGCCTGCATCTGCTGCAGGTGGTACTCCAGCAACCCCCGCACCGCCGGATCGTCCAACTCCCCCGGCCGAATCACGAACGACCCAACAGTCACCGCGGTCCGCCCTTGCGAATCCCCATTCCCCACTCCCGAATCTCCGCAGTCAAAACGACACGTCCACCGCCTGCCGCGCCCACAGCACCGACTGGTGCCCGGTGGCCTGCTTCCACGCCAGCCGGATCGCCTCGATGTCGGCGCGGCGCTGCGGGGTGTCCTCGTGCAGGATCACCAGCACCTTGGTGTTGAGCCGGTTCGGCTCCTTGGCGCCGCGGAACAGCCACTGGCCGTAGGCGTCGAACACGGTCAGGCCATCGGGAAAGCGCGGCGTGACCTCCTTGTCCAGGAACGCGCGCCAGCGCGCCTCGCTGATCGGCTCGGCCTGCGGGCGGTCGGCCGGGCCGCTCTCCTCGCCCACGCCGAAATACAACTCGCTGCGCACCCAGCCGCTCGCCTGCGCCGGCCGCGCCGCATCGCCCTGCAGCGTCGCGCTGACCTTGCTCGGCGCGGTGGGCGCGGACGGGGCGACGCTGGCGCAGGCGCTCAGGGCCAGGAGGACGGCGATCAACGGGGCGCGCAGCAGCATCGGCAAGGTCTCGGTCGGAACGGAAATGGGACAGGCGATCGTAGGCCAGACGCAGGACGTGCCCGGATAACTACAGGGCATGAGCTCATGCCCCACGGCACCGAACACGCGGCTCGCACATCGCCTTAACATCGGGCTAATATATCGCTTCATCCGGATGGATGCAGCAACCTTTGCCGACCCCAGTCGCCGCCATGGCCGGCGCGGCCGGTCTTGATGGTCATCGTTTCAGGAGAGAACCCCCATGTCGTCCCCGTTCGTCAGGCCGCTGAGCCTGGCCATCGCCCTGGCCCTGGCGGCCCCCGCGTTCGCCCAGGACGCCGCCCCGGCCACCGCGACCAATCTGGACACGGTGATCGTCACCGGCACCCGCGCCAGCGGCCGCACCGTGCTCGAATCCACCGCCCCGGTGGACGTGCTCAGCGCCGAGGACATCCGCAAGGCCGGCGTGGTCAACGGCGAACTCGGCAGCGCGCTGCAGGCGCTGCTGCCGTCCTTCAACTTCCCGCGCCAGTCCAACTCCGGCGGCGCCGACCACGTGCGCGCCGCACAGCTGCGCGGGCTCTCGCCCGACCAGGTACTGGTGCTGGTCAACGGCAAGCGCCGCCACACCTCGGCGCTGGTCAACACCGACAGCAAGATCGGCAAGGGCACCACGCCGGTGGACTTCAACGCCATCCCGATCAGCGCGATCAAGCGCATCGAAGTGCTGCGCGACGGTGCCGGCGCGCAGTACGGTTCCGACGCGGTGGCCGGGGTGATCAACGTGATCCTCGACGACGACCCGGACAGCGGTGCGCTGGAGGCCAGCTACGGCGCCAACCACACCGACGTCAAGCCGATCCACCGCACCCTCACCGACGGCCAGACCGGCTATGCCAGCGGCAAGGTCGGCACGCGCCTGGGCGAGGATGGCGGTTTCTTCAAGGTCGGCCTGGAACTGAAGAACCACGAGGCCACCAACCGTGCCGGCTTCGACCAGATCCCGCCGTTCGAGGAACAGACCCCGGCCAACCTGGCGCTGGCCGGCAAGCGCAACTATGAACTCGGCGACGGCGCCAGCAAGGATCTCAACGCCTGGATCAACGGCAAGCTGCCGTTCGGCCAGGGCAGCGAGGTCTATGCCTTCGGTACCTACAACCAGCGCGACACGCAGGGCGCCAACTACTTCCGCTACCCCGACGGCGCCGCCAACTGGACGCAGGTGTATCCGCAGGGCTACCGCCCGGTGTCGCTGGGCGAGAACCGCGACCTGCAGGCGGTGCTCGGCGCACGCGGGCAATGGGGCGAATGGGCCTACGACGCCAGCCTCGACTACGGCCGCAACGACTTCACCTACCGGCTCAAGCACTCGCTCAACGCCTCGCTGGGCCCGGGCAGCCCGACCCGCTTCAAGACCGGCGACTACGCCTTCGAGCAGGGCGTGGCCAACCTCGACCTGAGCCGCAGCTTCGACGCCGCCGGCGCCACCCACACCGTGGGCACCGGCGTGGAGCTGCGCCGCGAGCACTACCGCACCCGTCCGGGCGACCCGGCCAGCTACGCCGCCGGCCCCTACACCGACCGCCCCACCGGCGCCCAGGCCGGCGGCGGCCTGACCCCGCAGGATGCGGCCGACCTGTCGCGCAACGTCGCCAGCGTCTACGCCAGCGTGTCCAGCCAGTTCGGCGACAAGCTCTCCACCGATCTGGCCGCGCGCTACGAGCACTACCAGGACTTCGGCGGCGAACTGACCGGCAAGCTGGCCGCGCGCTACGAGTTCGTCCCCGCGTTCGCCCTGCGCGGCGCCATCTCCAACAACTTCCGCGCGCCGTCGCTGAGCCAGATCGGCTACGAGGCCAGTTCCACCGGCTACAACGCCAACGGGCAGTTGCTGCAGGGCCGCCTGCTCTCGGTCGACAACCCGATCGCGCAGGCGCTGGGCGCGCGCACGCTGCAGCCGGAAAAGTCGCGCAACTACAGCCTGGGCTTCACCAGCCGCGTCGGCAGCCACTTCGACCTGTCGCTGGACCTGTTCCAGATCGACATCGACAAGCGCATCGCGTTGTCGGAAAGCATCGACGGCGACGCCCTGACCGACTTCGTCGCGCAGCGCTTCGGCATCACCGGCCTGCAGAGCGCCAGCTTCTTCGTCAACGCCGCCGACACCCGCACCCGCGGTGCCGAACTGGTCAGCAACTGGCGGCAGGCGCTGGGCCAGGGCCAACTGCAGTTGACCGGCACCTGGAGCTACGCCAAGACCGAGCTGGAGAACGTGGTGGCCACGCCGGCGCAGTTGCTGGCGCTGAATCCGGACTACGTGTTGTTCGGCGTGGAAGAGCGCAACACCCTGACCGAGGCGACCCCGCGCACCCGCGCGCAGCTGGCGGCGAACTGGAGCGACGCGCGCTGGTCGCTGCAGACCCGCGTCACCCGCTACGGCAGCGCCACCCGCGTGTTCGACTTCGGCGGCGGCTTCGCCCCGGAGCAGACCTACAGCGCCAAGTGGCAACTCGACGCCGAGGTCGAGTACCACCTCACTCCGCAGTGGAGCGTGGCGGTGGGCGGACAGAACCTCACCGACGCCTACGCCGACCGCTCCAAGCCGGACATCGCCTACTTCGGCAACCTGCCCTACGACGTGCTCTCGCCGATCGGCAGCAATGGCGCTTACTACTATGGGCGGGTGCGGTACACCTTCTGACTGAGGTGCCGGGATTCGGGAGTCGGGATTGGGGATTCGTAGAAGCGGTGCGTCGGCGCTCGTGGAGCGCTATCCAATCCCGACCCCAATCCCGGCATCTGCAGACAGCCGGGATTCGGGAGTCGGGATTAGGGATTGGCAAGGACGGTGCGTCGGCGCTCGCAGAGCGCTAGCCAATCTGGAATCCCCACTCTTCCAATCCCGGCACGTGCGGACAGCCGCAGCCGCCAGGCGCTCGCTTTTGCGAATCCCCACTCCCGAATCCCGAATCCCCGCCCCAATCCACCTGACGCTAACGCCATCCCGTTCATGATGATGGGATGGCAGACGCGCTCCCCCTCCGACCGCCGCCGCCGCGTCTGGACGATGCCTGCGCATTGTTCCTGGACGTGGACGGCACCCTCATCGCCTTTGCCGAACGCCCCGACCAGGTGCAGCTGTTGCCCGAGGTGCGTGAGGCGATCGGCCGCCTGCACCAGCGCCTCGGTGGCGCGGTGGCGCTGGTCAGCGGACGTCCGCTGACGCAACTGGACGCCTTGTTCGCGCCGCTGCGGCTGCCCGCCGCGGGCCTGCACGGCCACGAACTGCGCAGCGACGCCGACGCTCAGGCGGCGATGCCCGCCGATACCTCCGAGTTTCTGCATGCGCTGCATGCGCGTGCCGCGCACCTGCGCCAGGCGCATCCGGGCGTGCTGGTCGAGGACAAGGGCGCCAGCGTGGCCCTGCACTGGCGTGCGGCGCCGAGCGCGGCCGAGGCCGTGCTGGCGTTCGCGCGCGAACAGCTCGCCGACCTGCCCGGCTACCGCCTGCAGCCCGGCGACCACGTGGTCGAGTTCGTGCCCGAGGGCAGCGACAAGGGCGTGGCGCTGACCACGCTGCTGCAGCAACCGCCGTTCCGCGGGCGCCGCCCGGTGTTCGTCGGCGACGACCTCACCGACGAATTCGGCTTCGCCGCGGCCAACCAGGCCGGTGGCTGGAGCGTGCTGGTCGGCACCCGCGCCGACAGCGTCGCCACCTATGCGCTGCCCGATCCACGCGGCGTACACGCCTGGCTGCGCGATAACGCCGGATGAGGCCGTCACCACGCCCGCCCACCTGCGCCCCGTGGCCGCTTCCCCCACTGCTTCCGCACAAGGACCCGACCGCTCCATGAGTTCCCCCAATCTCGACCTCGGCGTCATCGGCAACGGCAGCTTCGGCGCCCTGATCGACAAACGGGCCAGCGTGGTGTGGAGCTGCCTGCCGGCCTTCGACGGCGATCCGGCGTTCTGCGCCCTGCTCTCCCCGCGCGCGCACCCCGGCGGCGATTTCAGCATCGAACTGGAAGACTTCGTCGACAGCGATCAGCACTACCTGGCCAACACCGCGATCCTGCGCACCGTGCTGCGCGACGCCCATGGCGGCGCGGTGGAGGTGATCGACTTCGCGCCGCGCTGGCGCAACCACGGCCGCTTCTATCGCCCGGTCAGCATCATCCGCCAGGTGCGGCCGCTGGCCGGCAACCCGCGCATCCGCGTGCTGGCCAGGCCGCTGGCCGACTGGGGCGCGCGCCAGCCGGAGAGCACCTGGGGCAGCAACCACGTGCGCTGGCTGCTGCCGGACTTCACCCTGCGCCTGACCACCGACGTGCCGGTGCGCTTCATCCGCGACGAACTGCCGTTCGTGCTCAACCACCCGGTCAACCTGATGCTGGGCGTGGACGAATCGCTGACCCGCTCGCTGACCGGCTACATCCAGGAAGCGCAGGAACGCACCGAGGAATACTGGCGCGAGTGGGTACGCTACCTGTCGGTGCCGCTGGACTGGCAGGACGCGGTGATCCGCAGCGCGATCACCCTGAAGCTGTGCCAGTACGAGGACAGCGGCGCGATCATCGCGGCGATGACCACCTCCATCCCGGAAGCGCCGGACACCCCGCGCAACTGGGACTACCGCTACTGCTGGCTGCGCGATGCCGCCTTCGTGGTGCGCGCGCTGAACCGGCTCGGCGCCACCCGCACGATGGAGCAATTCCTCGGCTACATCTTCAACATCGCCACCACCGACGGCAGCCTGCAGCCGCTCTACGGCATCGGCTTCGAGGCGGCGCTGGAAGAACACGAGGTCGAGTCGCTGGCCGGCTACCGCGGCATGGGCCCTGTGCGGCGCGGCAACCTGGCCTGGATCCAGAAGCAGCACGACGTCTACGGCAGCGTGGTGCTGGCCTCCACGCAGTTGTTCTTCGACCTGCGCCTGAAGGATCCCGGCGATACCCACACCTTCCTGCGCCTGGAGCCGCTGGGCGAGCGCGCGTTCGAACTGCACGACGTGCCCGATGCCGGCCTGTGGGAGTTCCGCGGCCGCGCCGAGGTGCACACCTACACCAGCGCGATGTGCTGGGCCGCCTGCGACCGCCTGGCCAAGATCGCCGCGCGGCTGGGCCTGGACGAACGCGTGGCGCACTGGCGCGACCGCGCCGAGCGCATCCACGCACGCGTGCTGGCCGAGGCCTGGAGCACGGAGCTGGGCCACTTCACCGACACCTTCAACGGCCACCGGCTGGACGCGTCGCTGCTGTTGCTGGCCGACATCGGCTTCATCGCCCCGGACGATCCGCGCTTCATCGCCACGGTCGAGGCGATCGGCCGCGACCTGAAGCATGGCGATGCGCTGTACCGCTACGTGGCGCCGGACGATTTCGGCGAACCGGAGACCAGCTTCACCATCTGCACGTTCTGGTACATCGACGCCCTGGCCGCGATCGGCCGCAAGGAGGAGGCGCGCGAGCTGTTCGAGCGCATCCTCGCTCGGCGCAATCACCTTGGCCTGCTGTCGGAGGATCTGGCCTTTGACAACGGCGAAGCCTGGGGCAATTTCCCGCAGACCTATTCGCATGTCGGCCTGATCATCGCCGCCATGCGCTTGTCGCGCAGTTGGCAGGAGGCATCATGAGCAGACTGGTGGTGGTATCCAACCGCGTGGCCTTGCCCGGCGAGAACCGCGCCGGCGGCCTGGCGGTGGGCTTGCTGGCGGCGCTGAAGGAGCGCGGCGGCGTGTGGTTCGGCTGGAGCGGCAAGACCGTGCGCGGCGACAGCGGCGCCATGCACGAGCAGACCCAGGGCGACATCCGCTTCGTCACCATGGATCTGAATCGCGCCGACCTGGACGCGTACTACAACGGCTTCGCCAACCGCACGCTGTGGCCGCTGCTGCACTTCCGCCTGGACCTGGTCGACTACGACCGCGCCACGCGCGAGGGCTACCGCCGGGTCAACGCCATGTTCGCCGACAAGCTCGCGCCGCTGCTGCGCGAGGACGACACGGTGTGGATCCACGATTATCACCTGATCCCGCTGGCCTCGCTGCTGCGCGAGCGCGGCATCGGCTGCCGCATCGGCTTCTTCCTGCACGTGCCGTTCCCCTCCGCCGACCTGATCCAGGCACTGCCGGACCACGCGCGGCTGTTCTCCGGCTTCTACGCCTACGACCTGATCGGCTTCCAGACGCGCCGCGACGTCGACCGCTTCCAGGCCTACGTGCGCCTGTTCGGCGGCGGCAAGGTGATCAAGGATGGCGTGCTGGAAGCGCCGGGCGGGCGCCGGTTCCGCGCGGCCATGTTCCCGATCGGCATCGACACCGAACTGATCGCGCAGCAGGCGCGCGCAGCGATGTCCAAGCCGGCGGTGCGCGACCTGCGCAGCAGCCTGCGCGATCGCCAGCTGGCGATCGGCGTGGACCGGCTGGACTACTCCAAGGGCCTGCCGGAACGCTTCCTCGGCTTCGAGCGCTACCTGGAGCGGCATGCCGACCAGCGCGGCAGCCTCACCTACCTGCAGATCGCCCCGGTCTCGCGCGGCGACGTCACCGAATACAAGCAGTTGCGCAACCAGCTCGAGCAGATCGCCGGCCACATCAACGGCGGTCACGCCGAGCCGGACTGGACGCCGCTGCGCTACGTCAACCGCAACTTCACCCACGCCACCCTGACCGGCTTCTACCGCGCCGCGCAGGTCGGCCTGGTGACGCCGCTGCGCGACGGCATGAACCTGGTGGCCAAGGAATACGTGGCCGCGCAGGATCCGGAGAATCCCGGCGTGCTGGTGCTGTCGCTGCTGGCCGGCGCCGCTGACGAGCTGAAGGAAGCGCTGCTGGTCAATCCGCACGACCTGGACGGCGTCGCCGATGCCATCGCCACCGGCGCGTCGTTGCCCAAGGCCAAGCGCATCGAACGCTGGCAGGCGATGATGGACCACCTGCGCAAGCACGACATCAACGCATGGCGCCAGCGCTATCTGCAGGCGCTGGAGAGCGTGCGCTAGCCGCGGCACACGCGTTGCACCACGCGGCGCGCAGCGCCTGCGCGCCGCACGATCGCGCCATGCGCCGTCTCCCTGCACCGCATGACGCAGTGTTCCGCATGCCATCACGGCCCGACGACCTGCACCGCCTAAAATAGGCCGCACGTGCCGCGCCGGTTCCGCGCTTTCCGAGAACGCGGCAGCGCGGTCGCTGCCTTGCGATGCGCGCCGTCCTCTCGACCCCGCGCTCGCCTCTCCCCCCACGATCGCCTGCATCGCCGCCAGTCGCGCCACGCGCCAGGGATCCTCGTCGGATGTTTCGCTCATGACCGTTTCTCCCCCACCGAATGGAGCCGGCCGCTGGCTGTTCGCCGGCTATGCCCTCCTCATCGCCGTGATCGGCGTCGCCCTCGCCGTCATGGGCGGGCAACTCGCCGCCGTCGGCGGCTCCTGGTACTACCTGCTCGCCGGCGTGGCGCTGGCCGCGTCCGGCGTGCTGCTCGCGCTCGGCCGCCGCATCGGCCTGTGGCTGTTCGGCGTCACCCTGGCCGCGACCATCGCCTGGGCTCTGGCCGAGGTCGGCCTGGACGGCTGGGCGCTGATTCCGCGTCTGGCGATGATCTCGGTGCTGGGCCTGCTGCTTTTGCCGTTCTGGAGGGTCGCGCGCTGGCGTTTGGCGCCCGTGTCCGGCATCGGCTACCTGCTGGTCGCCGGCGTGCTGCCGGTGCTCGGCGCGGCGCTGGTGTTCGTGCCGCTGCTGTTCCCGCGCACGGTGGAACTGGCCGACCCCGGCCTCGCCGCGCAGCGTCCGCAGGCCGCCTTCAGCCGCGCGACCGTGGACAGCCCCGACCGCAACGTCGCCGGCAACCACGATGCCGGCAACTGGACCGCCTATGCCGGGTCCAACCTGTCCAACCACTACAGCCCCGGCGCACAGATCACCCCGGACAACGTCAAGGACCTGAAGATCGCCTGGGAATTCCACACCGGCGACCTCAAGCCGGCCGGCTCCAAGCTCGGCTACGCATTCCAGAACACCCCGCTGAAGGTCGGCGACCTGGTCTACATCTGCACGCCCACGCAAAAGGTGATCGCAGTGGAGGCCACCACCGGCAAGGAGCGCTGGCGCTTCGATCCGCAGACCAATCCCAAGGCCATGGCCGGCGTCGCCGCCACCACCTGCCGCGGCGTGTCCTACTTCGAGGCGACCACGCCGGTGGCGGAATGCGCCAAGCGCATCTTCTGGCCGATGGTGGACGGCCGCCTCGGCGCGCTCGATGCGATGACCGGCAAGCTCTGCGACAGCTTCGGCACGCACGGCTATGTCGATCTGAACAAGGACACCGGCAACACCAAGCCCGGCTTCGTCGGCCCCACCTCGCCGCCGGTGGTGATGCGCGGCGTGGTGATCCAGCCCACCGGGCAGATCCGCGACGGCCAGGAACGCGACGCGCCGTCCGGCGTGGTGCGCGCCTTCGACGCGATCAGCGGGCAGTTGCGCTGGGCCTGGGACCTGGGCAACCCGGCGATCGACGCGGCGCCGCCGGCCGGCCAGACCTACACCCGCTCGACCCCGAACGTGTGGTCGCTGATGGCCGCCGACGACCAGTTGGGCCTGGTCTACCTGCCCACCGGCAACGCCTCCGGCGATTTCTTTGGCAAGCAGCGCACCCCGCAGGAAGAGGAGTACACCGCTTCGCTGGTCGCGCTGGATGCGGCCACCGGCAAGGAACGCTGGCACTTCCGCACCATCAACCACGACCTGTGGGACTACGACATCGGCCCGCAGCCGAACCTGGTGGATTTCCCGGTACCCGGCGGCGGCACTCGCCCGGCGGTGATCCAGGCCACCAAGTCCGGCCAGGTGTTCGTGCTCGACCGCGAAACCGGGGCGCCGATCATGCCGGTGCAGCAGATCCCGGTGCCGCAGGGCACCGACCACGGCGACTGGACCGCCAAGACCCAGCCGGTGTCGCCGGGCATGCCCAATACCGTGGGCGCGCCGAGCAAGGACTACGAGACCATCGTCGAATCCGATGCCTGGGGCATCACCCCGTTCGACCAGTTGGCCTGCCGCATCCAGTTCAAGCGGCTGCGCTACGAGGGCATGTTCACCCCGCCCAGCCTGGGCGGTTCGCTGGCCTTCACCGGCAACCACGGCGGCATCAACTGGGGCGGCGTGTCGGTGGACCTGCAGCGCGGCATCATGGTGATGAACAGCAATCGCCTGCCCTACACCGAGCACGTGTATCCGCGAAAGGAAATGCAGGCGCTGGGCGTGGTGTCGGTGTTCAACGGCAAGAGCAAGACACCCGGCTACATGGCCCAGGAAGGCCTACCCTACGGCGCGCGCAAGGAGCCGTGGATGTCGCCGCTCAACACCCCGTGCGTGGCGCCGCCGTGGGGCTACATCTCCGGCGTGGACCTGCGCACCCAGCAGGTGATCTGGCGGCGTCCGCTGGGCACCGGCTACGACCAGGGCCCGATGGGCATTCCCTCGAAGATGAAGTTCGAACTGGGCACGCCCAATAACAGCGGCTCGCTGGCCACCGCCGGCGGCGTGACCTTCATCGGCGCGGCGCTGGACAACTTCCTGCGCGGCTACGACACCCAGACCGGCAAGCTGCTGTGGGAAGTGCGCGTGCCGGCCGGCCCGCAGGCCGCGCCGCTGAGCTACACCGTCGATGGCAAGCAGTACATCGTCGCCGCGATCGGCGGCCACGACCGCATGGAGACCAAGGCCGGCGACAGCGTGATCGCCTGGACCCTGCCCGACGCGGCGACGCCGGCGAAGTAAGTAGGCAACGCAACCTTACCCCGCCACCGGCCGCACGCATGCGGCCGGTGGCGTATCGCCGCCCTGGCGCTGATTTTCAGGGCTCGCCCGAGCCGCTTCCTGCGCGCGGCACTGAGTCAATCACCTGCTGCACTGCAGCACACCATCACGCCTTTGGCACCAAGCAGCGCGCGTTCAGGCCATGTAAAGTTTCCGACGAACGGCAGGTGAAGGCGATCAAGCCGGCGCGGTGATACGCCGATACTGGATGAACCCCCGCGCGATTGCATCGCCCTCGCGGCGTTGCCCGTTGTTTCCCAGCCGGTGCAGACCATGCCCTCGCCAACCGCCGCTCTCCACCCCACCGCCTCCTGGCTGCGCCCGCGTTCGGCGCTGCTCGCCCTGTCCCATGTCCTGGTCCTGCTGGCGCTGGCCGGCTATGCGTTGCACGTCGGCCGCACAGTGGGAGCCAACGGATCGGCATTGCCGCGGTTGCTGCCGGCGCTGCTGCTCGCCGTGGCCGCAGCCGCGGCACTGGTCTGGCTCGGCAGACGCAGCGCGCCACGCGCCCTGGAACGCGCCACGCAGGCGCTGCAGGCACTGGGCGAAGGCCGCTTCGAGCAGCGTGTGGAAGTGCTCGGGGACACGGCCGAGGTGGCGCTGCTGCGCGCGCTGCAGAACGCGCAACAGGCGCTGGCGGCACGCCAGGCGCAGACCGAGGCGGAACTGCGCCACGGCCGTTTCGTGATCCAGGCGCTGGACGATCTCGACACCATGGTGCGCATCGCCGACGACGATGGCCGCGTGCATTTCGCCAACCGCAAGCTGCTGCAGATGCTGCGCACCATCGAACCGGACGTGCAGCGCTTCCGCCCCGAATTCCGCGCCGAACAGTTCGTCGGCGGCAGCATCGGCGACATCTATCCGGACAGCCAGGCGGCGATCGATCGCATGCGCGCGCTGACCGGCTCCAAGCGCGTGCGCGCGCCGTTCTTCGGCCGCCAGATCGATTTCGTGTACAGCCCGATCAATGACGCCGACGGCCACCGCCTGGGCACCATCGCGCAATGGGAAGAGGTAACCGCGCAGGTCGCCGCCGAACAGGCGCTGGCCACGGTGATCGAGGCCGCCGCGCACGGCGATTTCAGCCAGCGCATCGAGACCGCGGCGATGGACGGCGTCCTCAAGTCGCTGGCCGAGGGCGTCAACCGCATCTCCGATGGGGTGGAGAGCAACCTGGCGGAACTGGCCGGGGCGCTGACGGCGCTGGCCGAAGGCGACCTCACCCACCGCGTCGACGGCCAGGCGCAGGGCGTGTTCGCGCGCTTGCGCGAGGACACCAACCGCACCGTCGCCAAGCTCACCGAGATCATCGTCGGGATCCAGGAGTCGGCCGACACGATCCGCCGCGCCGCCTCGGAGATCGCCGCAGGCAATACCGACCTGTCCGACCGCACCGAACAGCAGGCGGCGAGCCTGGAGGAGACCGCCAGCTCGATGGAAGAGTTGACCTCGGCGGTGAAGCAGAACGCCGACAACGCGCAGCAGGCCAACGGCCTGGTGCAGAACACCGGCGAGGTCGCCCGTTCCGGCGGCCAGGTGATGGACGAGGTGGTGGCGACGATGCGTGCGATCAGCACGTCCTCGCAGCGCATCGGCGAGATCATCGGCGTGATCGATGGCATCGCCTTCCAGACCAACATCCTGGCGCTCAACGCCGCGGTGGAAGCGGCGCGCGCCGGCGAACAGGGCCGCGGGTTCGCCGTGGTCGCCTCGGAAGTGCGGTCGCTGGCGCAGCGCTCGGCCGATGCGGCCAAGGAGATCAAGGATCTGATCGAGGCGTCCACGCGCACCGTCGGCGAAGGCGCCGCCCTGGTCAACCGCGCCGGCGCGACCATGCACGAGATCGTCGGTTCTGTGCAGCGGGTGACCGGCCTGATCGGCGAGATCAGCGCCGCCAGCGGCGAGCAGTCCAGCGGCATCGAACAGGTCAACCGCACCGTGGCGCAACTGGACGAAGTGACCCAGCGCAACGCCGCCCTGGTCGAGGAAGCCACCGCCGCCGCGCGCAGCATGGAGGAGCAGGCCGGCGGCCTGGCTGCGGCGGTCGGCGTGTTCCGGCTCGAGACGGGACAAGGGCGGCCGGGCGGCAGCAATGTCACCCCACTGCTGCGCCGTACGTATTGAGGCGACGCACGCGACGACCGCCCGCCTTGTCCAGGATCAGGCAAAGCTCATGAATTGCTGGAGCAGGAACTGCAACTGGCTGGCGCGGGTGGGAAACTCGCTCTGAGGAAAGTACCCGGTGTCGGTATTGATGACCGTCACGACGTCATCGCCATTGGGCGCTTGCGAAACGAAGGATTGCTGGGCCTGCCCGAGCAGCATCAATTGCCCCAGCACATGCGGGTAGTAATCGGCATAGAACCGCTCCACCGCCTCGCGCGTGGCGAAGGCATGACCGGCATGGGCCTTCTTGCTGGGGCCGGTTGCATCGACCACCTTCAACGGCTTGTACACGTTGCCGGTCTTTTGCTTGTCGCCGCCCCACACTGTTCCGGCCAAGGCGCCCTCGTTGACGAAGACGACGGCGTCGTTCAACTCCAGTGGCTGAGCGGTATTCTGCTGAATGATCTCGTCGGTGCGTCGCGCGACCAGTTTCAGGCGTTCGATGCTGGCGGCGATGTCGGCTGCATTTGCGCCGAGTTCGCGATACAGCGCCACATTCTGGATGTTCTGCGCGAAGGTGTCGTCCCGGTCCCAGTCGCCAACATAGAGCCCCACCACGCGCGTCGGCCTTTCGTAGATGGCGAAACCGGATCGATGCAATGGGCGCAAGCGGATGAACGGGCCCGTTCCGCTCATGTAGTAGGTACTGGGCAACTGCTCGCCGACAAATCTGTAGTTCTTGATATCGATCGTGCCGAACACGCGATTGCTTGGATGGATCAGCCGCGCAGGCGTAGGACTGGGCATAGCGGAACTCCTCTCGGGCGGGTGTGGGAGCGTGGAAACGGGGGGCACCACGGTGCTATCTGCCAAGGAGGCTGACGGACGCCGCTGCCAGCGCCTTGCCAGCAGAAGCAGCAGAGGCATCTCCATCGTTGCCGGTCCGATCGCGTGTGTGGCCCGTCCGTCAAGAACGGCCACCGCAGGCACTTGTGAACCCGCGGCGATGGATTCGCGCAAGGAAACAGCCGATCGGACGCGCCGCGCGCGCCACCCTCACTCCAGAAAGCGTGAGCGCTGTTGCGGCTCCGGCAGGAAACACTGCGCCGTGGTCCCGAACCAGCGATGGCGGTTGCGCGCCAGCACGCGGTAGCCGGCATCGCGCCAACGCCGCGGCAGCAGGCGCAACAGCGCGACACTGCGCCACACCCCGCCAAGCCCGGCGATCACCGCGATCGCCGCGTCCGAATCGGTCAATGCGCCGTGCCGTGTCAGCAGCAGGAACGACAGCGGATCGGCCGGATCCAGGCCGTGCTCGCGCAACAGCGCGCTGCCGCGCGGCGACTGCATCGCCGCAAACCGGTAGCGGCCGCGGCGGTCATGGCGCAGCAGGAACCGCACCCAGCGGCTGCACAGCGCGCAGACCCCGTCGAACACGACGATGGCCGTGTCGTCCGCCGCTGCGGGCGCCGTACCCGGCGGTGGCTCAGGCCGGCGCAAGCCAGCCCTCGTAGCGGATGAACGGGCCGATCCACGGCAGGGTCACCGCGATCACGAACGCGTAGCGGCCGTCGCGCTGGTCTTCGCGGCAGTGCACGCCGGCCAGCCAGCGCCGCGGCAGCGGCATCAAGCCGAAGGCCCAGGCCCGCGCCGCGCGCCATTCGATGCCGGCGCCGTCGATCCGCAGGGCGAATTCGAACACCACCGCACCCAGACGCTCGCGCAGGCGGCCGCGGTGCAGCCACAGCCGCGAGGGCATGGCATGCGTGCCGAAGCGGCGCTCCCAGCGCTCGCCATGGGCATCGGCGTGAAACACCACCTCCACCGGCGTCGCCGGCCCGGTGCGCGGCAGCCGCACCAGCCACGCGCACAGCGGCAGCAACGGATGGCGGCCGCGCTGGACCATGGCCTGGCCGACATAGCGCGACTGCGACGACGGCATGTGCAGCGCGCGCAGTACCGGCGGCAATTGCGCGAACGCCGGTCCCAGCACCTGCGCGAACAGCGGCGGCGTCAGGGCGCGATCCACGCCAGGGTCGCCATGCGCCCGCTGCGGCGGTCGCGCCGGTAGGAATAGAAGCGCTGCGCATCGGCGATGGTGCACAGGCCGCCACCATGGATCTGCTCCGGGGCCATGCCGGCCGCGACCAGGCGTTGCCGCGCCAGTGCGTACAGGTCCACCCGCCAGTGGCCGGGCCGGGTGTCCACGAACGCGGCCGCGGCTGCCGGATCGTGGCGCAGGAACGCCTCGCGCACCTCGGCGCCGATCTCGTAGTGCTGCGGTCCGGCCGCCGGCCCCAGCCAGGCCTGCAACTGCGTGGGCGGCGTGCGCAGCGCGGCCACGGTGGCCTCCAGCACGCCGCCGGCCAGCCCCTGCCAGCCGGCGTGCGCGGCGCCGACCTCGCTGCCGTCGCGGGCGGCGAACACCACCGGCAGGCAGTCGGCGGTCAGGATCGCCAGCACCACGCCCGGTTCGGCGGTGACCGCGGCATCGGCGGTCGGCTCGGCGTCGATGCCGGTGCCCTGCGGCGGCCCGTCGAAACGCAGCACCTGCACGCCATGCACCTGCCGCAGCCAATGCGGCGACGTCGGCAGCGCCAGGCGCGCGGCCAACTCATCGCGGTTGCGCTGCACCGTGGCCGGGTCGTCGCCGTCGGCGGCACTGCGGTTGCCGAGGTTGAAACGGTCGAACGGCGGCTGCGAGGCGCCGGCGCCGGTGCGCAGGGTGGTCAGGGCGTGGACCCGCGGCGGTGCCGGCCAGTCGGCCGGCAGGGCGAAGTCGCTCATCGGCCGCGCCCTCGCCCGACATCGGCCGACATGCCGCCAGCCTGGCGTCCCCGGCAGTCGCGCGCGAGGGCGTGGGAAAGCGGGACCCCAGCCATGCTCAGCGCCGCGCCCGTTCGGCGGCCGCCTGCGCATCCACGCGGAGGGAGGCCATCAGTTGCTGCAGGTCGGCCGGCACCGCCGCGGTGGCGCGGACCGGCTCGCCGCTCGTGGGATGCTTGAACTCCAGGGTCTCGGCGTGCAGCGCCTGGCGCTTGAAGCCGCGCAGTTCGCCGATCAGCTCCTCGCTGGCGCCCTTGGGCAGCTTCAGCGGGCCGCCGTACAGCGGGTCGCCGACGATGGGGTGCTTCAGGTGCGCCATGTGCACGCGGATCTGGTGGGTGCGGCCGGTCTCCAGGCGGCATTCCAGGGCCGTATGCGCACGGAAGCGCTCGCGCAGCCGGTAATGGGTGACCGCGTCGCGGCCGTCCTCGCGCACCGCCATGCGCAGGCGGTCGCGCGGATGGCGGTCGATCGGCGCATTGGCGGTGCCGCCGGAGACCAGCGCCCCGACCACCACCGCCAGGTATTGCCGGTGCACGTCGCGCGCGGACAGCTGCGCCACCAGCGAGGTGTGCGCCTGCAGGGTCCGCGCCACCACCATGGCGCCGCTGGTGTCCTTGTCCAGGCGGTGCACGATGCCGGCGCGCGGCAGCGCCGACAGCCCCGGGTCGCGGTACAGCAAGGCATTGACCAGGGTGCCGCTGGGGTTGCCGGCGCCCGGGTGCACCACCAGCCCGGCCGGCTTGTTCAGCACGATGACCTGGTCGTCCTCGTACAGCACCTCCAGCGGGATGTCCTCGGGCAGGGCGTGGGTCTGGGTGTCCAGCACCGCGTGCAGGCTGGCGATCTCGCCGCCGCGCAGCGCATCGCGCGGCCGCGCCGGGGCGCCGTCGAGCAGGGCATCGCCGGATTTGATCCATTCGGCCAGGCGCGAACGCGAGTATTCGGGGAACAGTTCGGCCAGCACCGCGTCGAAGCGGCGGCCGGCGGCGTGATCGGGGACGCGCGCCTGGCGCGGGCCGTCGCTGACGGCGTCCTCGGGGAGATCCGGGGGGGTATGGGGCATGGCAGGGGCACGGCTTGGGTCGGAAAAAGGGGGTCGCGGCGGCCATAGTCAGTCGCAGGACAGGCCACTAGGCTATCATCGCCCCTTCGTATTCCTGCCCTGCCGCGCCCGAACCCATGATCCGACGCTCCGTCCCGCTGTCCGCGCACGTCCGTTTCATCGCCCTGCTGCTGGTCACGCTGGTCGTGGCGACGGGTTGCCACCGTCAGAAGAAGAACCCCGAAGAAGGGATGCCGGTCGAGCAGCTCTACCAGAAGGCGCATGCGCAGATGGAGAGCGGCAACTGGGCCGGCGCCGAGAGCAGCTTCAAGCGGCTGATCGCGCAGTACCCCTACGGCAACTACACCGAGCAGGCGATGATCGAAAGCGCCTACGCCCAGTACAAGGCCGGCAAGCACGACGACGCGGTGTCGACCATCGACCGCTTCATCCGCACCTACCCGACCCAGCGCAACATCGCCTACATGTACTACCTGCGCGGGTTGTCCAACTCCAACCGCGACACGGTGTTCCTGCGCCGGGTGTGGTCGCTGGACCCCAGCCGCCGCGACCTGTCCACCCCGCAGCAGGCCTACGCCGACTTCAACACCGTCGCCGAGCGCTACCCGAACAGCCGCTACGCCGCCGACGCGCGCGCGCGCATGATCGCCCTGCGCAACGTGTTCGCCCAGCACGAGTTGGACAACGCGCTGTACTACCTGCGCCGCGATGCCTGGGTGTCGGCCGCCTCGCGCGCCACCTACCTGCTGGAGACCTATCCGCAGAGCGCCTACCAGAACGACGCGGTGGCGGTGCTGGCCGATGCCTATACCCACCTGGGCAACAAGACCCTGGCTGCCGACGCGCGCCGCGTGCTCGAGCTCAACGACCCGCAGCATCCGTGGCTGACCGGCAACTGGCCGAAGTACCCGTGGATGATCCGCAAGCTCAATCCGTTCGCCGGCGAGAAGTCCGCCGCCACCGGGCAGTCCAATTCGCAGATGCAGCGCTGATCCACCGCGCAGGCAGAATGCACACCGACAGGGGCCGCAAGGCCCCTGTCGCGTTTCCGGGCAGCGCCGATCGGCCCCGGTGGTCCGTTCGGGCACCTGCGCGCGGCTGCTGCGGGTGGCCATGACGACACCTGCGGGCACCCAAGGCGAGGTAGGTGCGCGTCGCCCAGACAGCGCCAGTCCGGTCACTGGCCGCCCAGCATGGCGCGCCTCCAGACCAATCCCGGCGGAGTGCGACCCGCACCGCAGTCCCGGGAATTGGCGCCGATGCCCGTGGCCGGGCTTGCTAGGCTGGTCCCGTGCCCGCCCCGGGCCGCTTCCGCCGGGAACGCCATGTCTCTGTCCTTGCTGCGCCCGCTGCTGCGCCTGTTCGCTGCCCTCCTCGTCGTCGCTGCCGCCCCTGCCACCGCGGCACCGGCCATCGTGTACGGGGTCAACGGCCACGATGGTCGCCAGGCCTATCCCCTCAGCCAGAGCGAGGCGGTGTTCCGCCTGCTCGACCAGCGCAACCTGCGCAGCTACCGGTTCGACGTGGACCCGCGCAACTTCACCGTGCTCGACCGGCTGGTACAGCTCTCGCGCCAGTACAACATCGCGCTGCGGCCGATGGTGTACCCGATGTCGCGCGAGATCGGCTACGCGCTGGCGCGCCGCTATGCCAACGACATCAAGGTCTGGGAGATCGGCAACGAGCAGGACCTGGACCGTGCCGCCGCCCCGGCGCGGATCGCGGCGATGACCACCATGTACCGCGGCATGAAGCAGGCCTCCGACGAGTTGGGCGCCGGCCTGCAATTCACCATCAACATCACCGCCTGCAACAGCGACGATCATTCGGCCAACGCGCGCTGCCCCGGCGACCGCAACGGCTCGCTGTGGTTCCTGGACCAGGCAAAGGCCGCCGGCTTCGACTTCGACCGCATCAGCTTCCACTACTACGCCTTCCACGGCGAACGCGGCTACTGGATGGATCTGTATCTCGGACAACTGCGCGCCGCCGCGCAGAAGTACGGCACCAAGGTGTACGTCAACGAACTCAACTGCGCCGAGATCTACACCGGCAACACCGATGGCGGCCATCCCGGCGACGGCGCCTGCTACGACAGCGTGGCGGAGCTGCTGCAGACGCTGCGCAACGACTACGCCGACGTGGTCGCCGAGATCAATCTCTACGAACTGCTCGACCAGCCGGACCAGCAGGGCGCGGAAGCCCATTTCGGCCTGATGTACGACCTGGGCAGGCCGAAACCGACGCTGGACCTGCTGACCGACGCCGCCCGCTGAGGCCGCG
This sequence comes from Xanthomonas protegens, assembly GCF_038442435.1. NCBI lineage: Bacteria > Pseudomonadati > Pseudomonadota > Gammaproteobacteria > Lysobacterales > Lysobacteraceae > Xanthomonas > Xanthomonas protegens. The sequence continues at coordinate 100,984 of NZ_JAQJCQ010000013.1, forward strand.
ACGTCTTCGCACGGCGTGGTCGCCGCCTGCGGCTATGCTGCTTCGATGTTCGAACTGCATCGGGTCACCCGCCGCTACGGCGACATGCTGGCGCTGGACCAGGTCGATCTTCGCATCGCCCCGGGCCGCACCACCGCGTTGATCGGTCCCAGCGGCGCCGGCAAGTCCAGCGTGCTGCGGCTGCTGCTGGGGCTGGAGTGGCCGGATAGCGGCGAAGTGCGCTTCCAGGGCGAGCCGCTGCGTCGCGCCACCTTGCTGGCGCAGCGCCGGCGCATCGGCTATGTGATCCAGGAAGGCGGCCTGTTCCCGCACCTGAGCGCCCGCGACAACGCCGCCCTGCTGGCGCGCACGCTGGGCTGGCCGCGGCCGCGCATCGAAGCGCGCCTGCATGAGTTGGCCGAGTTGTGCCGCCTGCCGGAAGCGCTGCTGGCGCGCTACCCGGCCGAACTGTCCGGCGGCCAGCGCCAGCGCGTCGGACTGATGCGCGCGCTGTTGCTGGACCCCCCGGTGTTGCTGCTGGACGAACCGTTGGGCGCGCTCGACCCGATCGTGCGCCACGAACTGCAGACGCAGATGCGCGAGCTGTTCGCGCTGCTCGGCAAGACCGTGGTGCTGGTGACCCACGACGTCGCCGAGGCCGCCTACCTGGGCGATACCCTGGTGCTGATGCGCGGCGGCCGCGTGCTGCAGGAAGGCAGCGCGCGCACCTTGCTGGAGGCGCCGGCCGACCCGTTCGTGAGCCAGTTCCTGCAGGCCCAGCGCACCCTGGAGGAGGCGCGATGACCTCGCCGGGCGCGCGCTGGCGCGCGATCGCAGCGGTCGCCTTGGGCAGCCTTGCCAGCCTGCTGGGTCTGCCGGCCGCTGCCGCAGACGCCAAGGTCGTGGTCGGCTCGAAGAACTTCACCGAAGCGGTGGTGCTGGGCGAGATCGCCGCCGGCGCCGGGCGCCTGGCCGGGGTCGAGGTCGAACATCGGCGCCAGCTCGGCGGCACCCGCATCCTGTGGCGTGCGTTGGGGCAGGGGTCGATCGACGCCTATGCCGAGTACACCGGCACGCTGGCCGCCGAACTGCTGCAACTGCCGGGCGCCGACGACGACACGTTGCGCAAGGCGCTGGCGCAGCGCGGCCTGGCGATGAGCGCGCCGCTGGGCTTCGACAACACCTACGCGTTCGGCATGCGCCGGCAACGCGCGCAGGCGCTGGGCATCGTGCGCCTGTCGGACCTGGCCGCGCATCCGACGCTGACATTCGGGCTGAGCAACGAATTCGTCTCGCGTGCCGACGGCTGGCCCGGCGTGCGCGACGCCTACGGACTGCCACAGACGCCCACCGGCCTGGACCACGACCTCGCCTACCGCGCGCTGGACAGCGGCGCGATCGACCTCACCGACCTGTACAGCACCGACGCCGAGATCCCGGCGCACGACCTGCTGGTGCTGCAGGACGACAAGCACTACTTCCCGCGCTACGCGGCGGTGTTCCTGTACCGCGCCGACCTGGCACAGCGCGCGCCGCGCTTCGTGCAGGCGCTGCAGGGACTGGGCGGACGCATCGACGCGGCGACCATGCAGCGGCTCAACGCCGAGGCCAAGCTCGACAAGCGTGCCGAAAGCGCCATCGCCGCACACTGGCTGGGCATCGCCGCGCCAGCCGAGGACGGGCGGATGCAGCGGCTGCTGCAACGCACCCGCGAGCACCTGGCGCTGGTCGGGCTGTCGCTGGGCCTGGCCCTGCTGGTGGCGCTGCCGCTGGGTATCCTGGCCGCGCACCGGCCACGGCTCGGCCAGGCGGTGCTGGCGCTGACCGGCGTGCTGCAGACGCTACCGTCGCTGGCGGTGTTCGTGTTCATGATCCCGCTGTTCGGCATCGGCGCCAAACCCGCGATCGCCGCGCTGTTCCTGTACAGCCTGCTGCCGATCGTGCGCAACACGCACGCCGGCATCACCGGCATCCCGCGCGAACTGCGCGAGACCGCCGCCGCTTTGGGACTGCCGCCGGGCACGCGGCTGTGGCGGATCGAGTTACCGCTGGCGCTGCGCACCCTCCTCGCCGGCATCAAGACCGCGGCGGTGATCAACGTCGGCACCGCGACCCTGGGCGCGCTGATCGGCGCCGGCGGCTACGGCCAGCCGATCCTCACCGGCATCCGCCTGGACGACCTCGGTTTGATCCTGGAAGGCGCGGTGCCGGCCGCGCTGCTGGCGCTGCTGGTACAAGGCCTGTTCGAGCTGCTGGAACGGGTGCTGACCCCACGTGGATTGCGCCTGGCGGCACGTCGGTAGGGCAAGCCAGCGCCGCGGGCATCAGCGATGTGGCCGGCTTCGGCAACCCGCCCCCGCGCTAAACGCATCACAGCGGCATCGAGTCGCGGCCAAGCCGCGCCTACGGCATACCTGCCGCCTTTTTTCTCGTAGGAGCGGCTTCAGCCGCGACCAACGAAGCCATGCACCCAACAGGATCTACGATGCGGACCGGTACTCGACTGCTTTCCCCATAGAAACCGAAGACAGACAACGATCGCAGGCCCGTGCGTTCAAGCACGCACCGCAGCCACCATCGCTTGCGCCAGGCCGCGCATCGCCTCCGGCGTCAACTGCAGATACGGCGCGATGCGCAGGGCGCCATGGCGATGGGTGCAGATGACTTGCGCGTGCTGCAGCCAGGGCAGCAACACTGGCATCGCCGATGCCGGTGGGCGTAGCGCGTACAGGTGTGGCGCATGCCCAGGCACGGTCCAGTCGCCCGCGCCCAGCGCGTGCAACTCCGCGTCGAATGCCGCACCAAGTGCGCCAAGCCGTTGCGCGATGCGCGCCGGCTGCCACTGCTGCACCTGCTGCAATGCCGCGCTGGCCATCGCCAGGCGCAGCGGGTCGGCGACGCCGCCGGCATCGAAGCGGCGCGCGCCACTGCGGTACGGCGGCGGCGCCTCGGCCGGGAACTGCCAATCCGCCCCCGGGTCGCGCGCCTGCCAGTGCTGCTCGAACGGCACGCCGTGCGCGCGCCAGTGCGGCGAGGCCCACAGCCATGCCAGCCCCATCGGCCCGAGCAGCCATTTGTGGCCGACCGAGACCACGAAGTCCGGCCGCCAGGCGTCCAGCCGTACCGGCAGCACGCCCAGGCTCTGGCTCAGATCCAGCACCAGCATCGCGCCGGCCGCATGCACCCGCGGCGCGATCCGGTCCAGATCCAGCAGACTGCCGTCGCGCCAGTAGGCGTTGGGCAGAGTCGCCACGCGCACGCGCGGCTCCGCATCCAGCGCCGCCAGGACCGCCGCGGTCCAGTCCTGCCCGGGCGCCCGCCGCACCACCGCAAGATGCGCGCCGCTCTCGGCACAGCGTTGCTGCCACGCCAGCAAATTCGATGGAAACTGGCCATCGAGCAGCAGGACCGCATCGCCAGGCGCCAACGGCACCTGCCGCGCCGCGATGGCCAGGCCATAGGCGGCCGACGGCACCATCGCCACGCCCTCGCTGTCGCCGGAGAACACCGTGGCTGCCGCGAGCACGCGTAAGTCTTCGATCTGCGCGCGCCACGCATCGAAGGACAGCGTCCACGGCGCGATCGCATCGGCCAGCGCCGCCTGCCCCGCGATCAGTGCACGGTGCAGGCGCGGTCCCTTGCTGGCGGTGTCCAGATAGCGCACGCCGGGCGGTAGCGCGAACGCCTCCGCCGCGGCATCGAGGTCGACCAAGTCGCCGGCGGAAGCCGGACCGGCAGCGTAGTGCAAGGCGCTCGTAGACATGTGTCTAGGGTAACGCCACGGTCCGCGACGCGTGACGGTCCGTTCACGCCGCTGCGCTAAGACTGCATCGATGCAAGCGATCTCTCCGGCGTCACCGCCCTCGCCAATCGCACCCGTCGCGACGCTGGCGGACCGCCTGCGCCGCGTGCGCGCACACAGCCGTCATCTCGCGGCACCGCTGAGCGAAGAAGACGCGATGGTGCAGAGCATGGACGACGCCAGCCCGGCCAAATGGCATCTGGCGCACACCACCTGGTTCTTCGAGCGGTTCGTGCTCGGCGCCGATCCGGCGTACCGCCCCCAGGATCCGCAGTGGGACTACCTGTTCAACAGCTACTACCAGAGCATCGGCCCGGCGCATGCGCGGCCGCACCGCGGCCTGCTGTCGCGGCCCTCGCTGGCGCAGGTGCTGGACTACCGCAGCGCGATCGAAACCCGCGTACTGGCGCAGTTGCAGGCCGGCGCGCTTGCGCCGCAGACCCTGCAGATCCTGGAGCTGGGCCTGCAGCACGAGCAGCAGCATCAGGAACTGCTGCTGACCGACATCAAGCATGCGTTCTGGCGCAACCCGCTGGGTCCGGCATATCGCGCGGACTTGGCGACCCAGCACGCGCCGGCGTCTGCGCTGCGCTGGCTGCAGCGCGACGAACAGATCAGCCAGATCGGTGCCGCACCGTGGCCGGCGCATGCCGGCTTCGCCTACGACAACGAATCACCGCGGCATCGTGTGCTGGTGCCGGCGCATGCGCTGGCCAGCCGCCCGGTGAGCAATGCCGAGTACGCCGAGTTCATCGCCGACGGCGGCTATCGCACGGTCGGGCTATGGCTCAGCGACGGCTGGGCGCAGCGGTGCGCCGAGGATTGGCAGCGCCCGCTGTACTGGCATGCCGACGGCGCGCGTGAATTCACCCTCGGCGGCTGGCGCGAACGCGATCCGCATGCGCCGGTGTGCCATCTCAGCCTGTTCGAAGCCGACGCCTTCGCGCGCTGGGCAGGCGCGCGCCTGCCGACCGAGGCGGAGTGGGAACAGGCGGCTACCGGCGTCGCCATCGCGGGTAACTTCGTCGAGAGCGATGCACTGCATCCGCAGTCGACGGCGCCGGCCGACACCGGCCTGCAGCAGTTGTTCGGCGATGTCTGGGAATGGACCGGCAGCGCCTACCTGCCCTACCCCGGCTTCCGCCCGTGGTCGGGCACGCTGGGCGAATACAACGGCAAGTTCATGAACGCGCAGTGGGTGTTGCGCGGCGGCAGTTGCGCCACGCCGCACGATCACATCCGCGCCAGCTACCGCAACTTCTTCCCCTCCGATGCGCGATGGCAGTTCGCCGGCGTGCGCCTGGCCAAGGATTCCGCATGAATGCCGCAACCGCCCGTGCCCTGACCGAGGCCGCCCTGACCGACCTGCATCCGCAGGCGGACGACATCACCGCCGACGCGATCGCGGGCCTGTCGTGCAGCCCAAAGCAGTTGCCGTCCAAGTATTTCTACGACGCCGAGGGCTCGCGCCTGTTCGAGGCGATCACCCGCCAGCCCGAGTACTACCTGACCCGCACCGAGCTGGATTTGCTGGAAGCGCGGATGCCGTCGATCGCGCAGGCGGTAGGCACTGGCGCGCACGTGGTGGAACTGGGCAGCGGCAGCGGCCGCAAGACCCAGTTGCTGCTGGACGGCCTGCGCATGCCGGTGGCCTATACACCGATCGAAATTTCCCGCGACATGCTGATGTCCAGCACTACGCGGCTGGCCGAGCGCTTCCCGCACATCCAGATGCTGCCGGTGTGCGCCGACTTCACCGCGCCGGTGGCGCTGCCGGCGCCGCAGCGCGGCGCGCGCCGCACGTTGGTGTTCTTCCCCGGCTCGACCCTGGGCAACTTCACCCGCGAGGATGGCATCGCCCTGCTGCGCTCGATGCGCCAGACCATGGGTGCTGACGGCTGCGCGCTGATCGGCATCGACTTGGTGAAGGACACAGCGCTGCTGGAGGCGGCCTATAACGACGCCGCCGGGGTCACCGCCGAATTCACCCTGAACCTGCTGCGCCGGCTCAACCGCGAGATCGGCAGCGACTTCGACCTGGCGCAGTTCCGCCATCATGCCGTTTATTCGGAAACGCGCGAGCGCATCGAGACCTTCCTGGTCAGCCAGTGCGCGCAGCAGGTGACCGTGGCCGGGCGGCGCTTCGATTTCGCCGAGGGCGAAGCGATGCAGGTCGAGTACAGCCACAAGTACACCGACCAGAGCTTCGCGGCGATGGCCGCCGAGGCCGGCCTTCGCGTCAGCCACGGCTGGAATGCGCAGGACGATGCGTTTGGGTTGCGGTTGTTGCAGGTGGTTTGAAGGCCGGGATTGGGGAATCGGGATTGGGGATTCGCAAAAGCGAGCGTGCTTCGCGACGGCCGTATCCCTTGTAGGAGCGGCTTTAGCCGCGACCGGGCTTTACCGAGAACGCCTGATCGCATGATCCCCGAAAAGCGGACAAGCATCGCTCCTCTCTCGTCCGTTCGATTGCGCGCTAGGCCTGATACCCATTGCTGATCGGATAGCGCCGCTCGCGGCCGAACGCGCGGCGCGACACCTTCGGTCCCGGTGCGGCCTGGTGGCGTTTCCATTCGCTGATGCGCACCAGCCGCACCACCCGGTCGACCACCTCGGCGGCGTAGCCGGCGGCGACGATCTCGTCGCGCGATTCCTCCTGGTCGACGTAGCGGTACAGGATGCCGTCGAGCACGTCGTACGGCGGCAGCGAATCCTGGTCGGTCTGGTTGGCGCGCAGCTCCGCCGAGGGCGGCCGCGCGATCACCGCCGGCGGGATCACCGGTGTGCCGCCGACCGTGTTGCGCCATTTCGCCAGGCCGAACACCTCGGTCTTGTACAGGTCCTTCAGCGGCGCGTAGCCGCCGCACATGTCGCCGTAGATGGTCGCGTAGCCCACCGCGTACTCGCTCTTGTTGCCGGTGGTCAGCAGCAGACCGCCGAACTTGTTGGCCAGCGCCATCAGGATCACGCCGCGGCTGCGCGACTGCAGGTTCTCTTCGGTGACGTCGGGCTCGGTGCCGGCGAACAGCGGGCCGAGCGCGCTCAGCAGGCCCTCGAACGCCGGCTCGATCGCCACCGTCTCCAGCTTCACGCCCAAGGTGCGGCATTGATCCGCGGCCAGGTCGTTGGACAGGTCGGCGGTATAGCGCGACGGCAGCCGCACCGCGGTGACGTTGTCCGCGCCCAGCGCGTCCACCGCCATCGCCAGCACCAGTGCCGAATCGATGCCGCCGGACAGGCCCAGCCACACCTTGGAAAAACGATTCTTGGCGCAGTAGTCCTGCAGCCCGCGCACCACCGCGCGCCAGGCCAGCGCGTCCATGCTTTCGTCGCCGTCGTCGATCCAGCGCAGCGGCGCGAAGCGGCGCGCGACGGTGTCGTAGTCCACCACCAGCCACTGGTCGGTGAAGGCGGCCGCGGCCGGATGCACGGTGCCGTCGCCGTCGGCCACCACCGAAGCGCCGTCGAACACCAGCGCATCCTGGCCGCCGACCACGTTGAGATAGGCCAGCGCCGCGCCGCTCTCGCGGCTGCGCTCGGCCAGCAAGGCATCGCGCTGCGCGTGCTTGCCGCGCTCGTAGGGCGAGGCGTTGGGCACCAGCACCAGTTCCGCGCCCGCCCGCACGGTCGCCGACAGCGGCTCCGGGAACCACAGGTCCTCGCAGATCACCAGGCCCACCGGCGTGCCCTTGACCTCGAACACGCAGTTCTCGCCGTCCGGGTCCACGTCGAAATAGCGGCGCTCGTCGAACACCGCATAATTGGGCAGTTCGCGCTTGCGGTAGGTGCGTTCGATGCGGCCGCCGCGCAGCACGCTGGCGGCGTTGTAGACCACGCTACCGGCACTCTGCGGCCAGCCGACCACCGCGACGATGCCGTGCACCTGCGCGGCGATGCGCTGCACCGCGCGCTCGCAGTCGGCCAGGAACCCCGGCCGCAGCAGCAGGTCTTCCGGCGGGTAGCCGCTGACCGCCAGTTCCGGGAACAGCACCACGTCGGCGCCGCACTCGTCGCGCGCCTCTTCGATCAACGCGATGATCCGGTCGGTGTTCTGGGCCACGGCGCCGACCGGGAAATCGAATTGGGCCATGGCGAGGCGGAGAGAGGCGGACATAGGCAACCTTGCAGGAACGGGTGGGAGACACGCAGGCGCCACTGCGTCGCGTGCCGCCATGCGCAGTGTAGCGCTGTGCCGGGTTGCGGCCGATGATGCGCGTGCCGCCACGTTGGAGTGTGGGCATGTGGCCCGGGCAGGCCGCAGCTTGGTGCGCACATGGCGGCAGCCGCGGAGATGCCGCAGGACGCTCTCTATGGCGCGCGCCCGGGAGATAGCTGCTTAGCCAGTCACTCCGCGTCGCGACTGAAGTCGCTCCCACAAGGGGCGGCATGCCAAGTGCTGGCTGCTGCAATGTCGAAGAACTCCAGGGCACATAGAACAACGTGCTTTTGCCGCGGCTCAGCGCGACGCGTCGTGACCCTCGTAACGTCGTGACCCTCGTAGGAGCGGCTTCAGCCGCGATGGGCGTTACCGGGAATGCCCATCGCGGCTGAAGCCGCTCCTACGAAAACGTGTGCCTGCTTGTCGAAGGCGATCGCCGTATTGCAGCATCCGCGTCGCGGCTGAAGCCCCTCCCAAAGGAACACGACACAGCAACGGAAGACGGCATGCCGGCCAGTCACTGTGGGAGGGACTTCAGTCCCGACTGCAATCCCCCCGAAGCGCCGGCCAGCCACCACCCTGTGCTTCAGCGCGCGCCAGCACCAGCCCGTGCGCGGCGCCGCCGGCGCCAGCGCCGCAGCAACACCACCACTCCCGCGCAAAGCCCCAGCGCGGCCAGACACAGCACCGCCATGCGCACGCCGACGCCGTGCTGGAACACCACGTCCTTGCCCTCGCCGTCGAGCGTATAGGCGACCACGTAGTCGCCCATCGTGCCCATGCCCTCACGTCCACCCGCTGCGATCACCACGTACTGCTTGCCGTTCACCGCATAGACCGAAGGCGTGGCCTGGCCACCGGCGGGCAACTTGGCCTCCCACAGGGTCTTGCCGGTTGCGCTGTCGAGCGCGCGCAGACGCGCGTCGGCGGCCGCGGCGATGAAGGTCAGTCCGCTGGCGGTGGTCACCGCGCCGCCGAGCAGCGGCGTGCCCACGTCCAGCGGCAGCCACGGCAGTTTCTCTTCCAGGGTGCCGAGCGGGCGCTCCCAGGCGATCCTGCGCGTGCGCAGGTCCACCGCCACCAACCGTCCCCACGGTGGCTTGACGCAGGGAATGCCACCGGACGAGCTCAACATGCCGCGGCGCATGTAGTACGGCGTGCCTTCCATGTCGTTGAACTGCTGGTCCGGATGGCGCGCGCGCTCGGCCTTGCTGAATTGCTCGCGCGGGATCAGCGCCACCTGCATCGGCAGGTCCGACACCGGCATGATCGCCAACTGGCGCTGCGGATCCACCGCGATGCCGCCCCAGTTCACGCCACCGGCCCAGCCCGGCAGCGCGATCGTGCCGCGCACGCTGGGCGGGGTGAACAGGCCTTCCGAGCGCAGCCCGGCGATCAGCGCTGCGCATTCGCGGCGCGCGCCGGGCGTCGCCCCCCAGGCGTCGGCGGCAGTCAGCGGCGTATGCCGCGCCAGGCGCAGCGCCGGCTCGGGCATCGGCTGGGTCGGCGAGGCGCGTTCGCCCGGCACGTCGGACGCCGGCACCGGCACCTCGCTGATCGGGAACAGCGGCGTGCCGTCGCGGCGATCGAAGGCGAACAGGAAGCCGGTCTTGGTCGCCTGCAGCACCGCCGCGCGCGGTCCCTGCGCAGTCTGCACCGTGGTCAGCACCGGCTGCGAGGCCAGGTCGTAGTCCCACAGATCGTGATGCACCAGTTGCTGCGCCCACATCCGGCGCCCGCTGTGCAGGTCCAGCGCCACCAGCGAGTCGGTGTCGCGGTTGTCGCCCAGGCGCTCGCCGCCGTAATAGTCGGGGCTGGCCGAGCCGGTCGGTACGTACACCAGGCCCAGCGCCGGATCCACCGACAGCGGCGCCCAGGCATTGCCGCCGCCGACCGTGGCCGCCTGTTCCGGCTGCCAGCCGGCGGCGGTGTCCTTGGCCGGATCGCGCGGCACCGGATCCCAGCGCCACAGTTCGCGGCCGCTGCGCGCGTCGTAGCCGCGTACCACGCCCTGCTCCAACGCATGCCCGCGGTTGTCGCCGATCGAGCTGCCGACCACCAGCACGTCGCCGGCCACCACCGGCGGCGAGGTCACCGCATAGTTGGACCAGGCATCGCTGGCGCTGTCGTGTACATCGACCCCGGCGTGCAGGTCGATCGTACCGTCCCTGCCGAACCCGGCGCAGGGCCGTCCATCGGCCGCATCCAGTGCGATCAGCCGTGCATCCAGGGTGCCGTACACGATGCGCTCGCGGCATGCGCCCGCCGCGGCCTGGGGGTCGCGCCAGAAACTCACCCCGCGCGAGGCCGGGTCGCTGTAGTGCTTGTTGCGCGCGACCTTGGCATCGAACGACCACAGTTCGCGGCCGCTCGCCGCATCCAGGGCGAAGGCGATGCCGGTCCCGGTGGTGAGGTACATGCGCCCACCCAGCACCAGCGGATTGGCCTCGAAGCGGCGCCGCTCCGGATCGGGCAGGCCCGCACCGAGTTCGCCGGTGCGGAACGACCAGGCAATGCGCAGCCGGCCGATGTTGTCCGGGGTGATCTGGGTCAGCTGCGAGTACTGCCCGCCGCCGGGTGCGCCGGCATAGCTGGCCCAGTCGCCCGGCGCCGCCGCGCAGATGCCGCCGATGCCCATTGCCATGCCCGCCCCGCATACCGCTGCCCGCCATCGCCTGATCACGCATCCACTCCTGTTGCTGCCGAAGAAAGTGGCGCCAGTCTCGGCACCGTGCCGGACCGCGTCGTCAAAGCAGGGACGGCACCACCCGGTCAGGGGACCAATGGCGGGGCCGCGGGGACGAATGGCGACCACCGGGATGGCGCAACTGCTTGATTGCGCAAAAGTTGGTGGGCCGCATTGCGTCGCCACCCGATCCGTCCCGTCGCGCCGTGCACGCCGCGACAGTGCCGCGCACCGGATCCTCGAAACGCAAAAGGCCTCGCTCGCGCGAGGCCCTTGCGGACAGCGGCGGCGACAACGACGCACCCGAAGGCGGGTCGCTGCCGCAGCGCTGACGGCTTACTTCACCAGCGAGGCGATCGCCGCACCCAGGTCGCCCGGCGAGCGGACGGTCTTGACGCCAGCGGCTTCCATCGCCGCGAACTTGCCCTCGGCCGTGCCCTTGCCGCCCGAGGCGATGGCACCGGCGTGGCCCATGCGCTTGCCGGCCGGCGCCGAGGCACCGGCGATGAAGCCGACGACCGGCTTCTTGACGTGCTTGGCGATGTACTCGGCACCGGCTTCCTCGGCGTCGCCGCCGATTTCGCCGACCATGATGATGCCTTCGGTCTGCGGATCCTCGTTGAACAGCTTGAGGCAGTCGACGAAGTTCAGGCCGTTGATCGGGTCGCCGCCGATGCCGATGCAGGTGGACTGGCCCAGGCCGACTTCGGTGGTCTGCTTGACCGCTTCATAGGTCAGCGTGCCCGAACGCGAGACGATGCCGATCTTGCCCGGCTTGTGGATGTGGCCCGGCATGATGCCGATCTTGCACTCGCCCGGGGTGATCACGCCGGGGCAGTTCGGCCCGATCAGCACGGTGTCCGGATGCGAGCGGGTCAGCACGTTCTTGACGCGCAGCATGTCCAGCACCGGAATGCCTTCGGTGATGCAGACGATGACCTTGATGCCGGCCGCGGCCGCTTCCAGGATCGCGTCGGCCGCGAACGGCGGCGGCACGTAGATCACCGAGGCGTCGGCGCCCGTGCTCTGCACGGCATCGGCCACGGTGTTGAACACCGGCAGGTCGATGTGGGTGGTGCCGCCCTTGCCCGGCGTGACACCGCCGACGACCTGGGTGCCGTACTCGATCATCTGAGTGGCGTGGAAGGTGCCCTGCTGGCCGGTGAAGCCCTGCACGATCACCTTGGTGTTCTTGTTGATCAAAACAGACATTGGAGTTCCTTGGTGTCGTGGATCAGGCGGCGTTCTTGACAGCTTCAACGACCTTCTTGGCGCCGTCGTTGATGTTGTCGGCCGGGATGATGGCCATGCCGCTGTCGCGCAGCAACTGCTTGCCTTCTTCCACGTTGGTGCCTTCCAGGCGCACCACGACCGGAACCTTGACGCCTACTTCCTTGACCGCCGCGATGATGCCCTCGGCGATCATGTCGCAGCGGACGATGCCGCCGAAGATGTTGACGAAGATGCCTTCGACCTTGTCCGAGGACAGGATCAGCTTGAACGCCTCGATCACGCGCTGCTTGTTGGCGCCGCCGCCCACGTCCAGGAAGTTCGCCGGCTCGCCGCCGTTGAGCTTGATCACGTCCATGGTCGCCATGGCCAGGCCGGCGCCATTGACCATGCAGCCGATGTTGCCGTCCATGGTGACGTAGTTGATGTCCAGCTCCGAAGCGGTCACTTCGGTCTCGTCTTCCTGGGACTTGTCGCGCATGGCGACCAGTTCCTTGTGGCGGAAGTTGGCGTTGTCGTCGCTGTTGAACTTGCCGTCCAGCGCGTAGAGGTTGCCGTCGTCCAGGATGGCCAGCGGATTGATCTCCACCAGGGCCAGATCCTTCTCGTTGAAGATGCGGTACAGGTTGACCATGATGCTGGCGAACTGGCCGGCCTGCTTGGCGGTCAGGCCCATCTTGAAGCCGATGTCGCGGCCGTGGTAACCCTGCACGCCCTCGACGAAGTCGACGTTGAGCGTGTGGATCTTGTCCGGGGTCTCGGCGGCGACCTGTTCGATCTCCATGCCGCCTTCGCTCGATGCGATGTAGCTGATGGTACGGGTGCCGCGGTCGACGAGCACCGACAGGTACAGCTCCTTGACGATCTCACCGGCGGTGGTCACCAGCACCAGGTTGATCGGCAGCTCGACGCCGGCGGTCTGGTAGGTGGCCATCTTGGTGCCGAGCAGCTTCTCGGCAACGGCCTTCACATCGTCGGTGGTCTTGCAGAACTTGACGCCGCCAGCCTTGCCGCGGCCACCTGCGTGGATCTGCGCCTTGACCATCCAAGGGCCAGCGCCAAGCGACTTGGCGGCTTCAACCGCTTCTTCCGGAGTAGCCGCGACCTTGCCGGCCGGGACCGGGATGCCGTACTCGGCAAGCAGTTGTTTTGCCTGATATTCGTGGAAATTCATGCGTCACCGTGGGAAAAGGAACGGCCGTCCCGCAGCGATCCGGGCCCTGAGTGGCGGCCGGGAGCGGTACGGACGGGACGCCTATTGTCGCCGACCGAGGGCGGCGGCGCAAAAGCGCCGGCGGCCTGGCCCGGCCGAGGCCTCCGGCGAGGTCCGCGGTGGCGCCACCGGGTGGAGCGGGCACTCGGCCGCCCACGCCTTGCTGCCCTCATCCCGCGACCTTGTCCATTGGCCCTTGCCCCTATCCGGCGCCGGACCGCCGGCGACGACAATTGCACCCCGTCGAGGGCGACGATGGCCCAGGCAGGTCGCCGCCGCCCCGGCTGCCCTCCGCGTAGACGGCGCCGCCCCTATACTCGCGCCGTCCGCTGTCCGCCCGGAGTCCGGCTTGCCCACCAGCGCCTCGCTCATCGATCGCATCGAGTCCATTCCGCGCCGCGAGCTGTACTTCTTCGCGCTGTACCGGGTGCTGGTGGCCGGGCTGATCGCCGCCCTGGTGTTCAGCCCGCTCGGCGTGCTGGTGGGCGAACCGCGCTACCCGCAACTGGCCGCCACCTTGTCCACCGCCTACCTGGCGGTGGCGCTGGCGCTGCTGATGTGGGGGCGCAACGAGGCGCACCTGGCGCCCATCGTCGGTTTCAGCGCCTTGGCCGACATCGTCGCCGCGACCCTGGCCGCGCATGCCCTGCCTGCGGCCAGTGCCGGCATCGCGATGATGCTGCTGTTCAACGTCGCCGCCGCAGCGATGCTGCTGCGCCTGCGCGGCGGCATCGCCATCGCCCTGACCGCCTCGGCGGCGACGCTGGCCGAATACGTCTGGAGCGTGCTGGACGGCGCCGATAACACCCGCAGCCTGGCCGAACTGGCGATGTTCGCCACCAGCTACCTGGCGGTGGCCTACATCTGCAACCGGATCGGCCAGCGTGCGCGCACCAGCCAGCGCCTGGCCGAGCGCCGCGGCGCCGAGGTGGCCAATCTCTACGAAATCAACGAACTGATCATCCGCCGCATGCGCACCGGGGTACTGGTGGTGGACGCGCAGAACCGGGTGACGCTGGCCAACGAGGCCGCGTCGGCCCTGCTCGGCGATACCGACGGCAACAGCGGCAGCGGCCGGCTGGACCTGGCCAGCGCCGCACCGGAACTGGCCCGACGCCTGCAGCGCTGGCGCAACGGCTGGAATCAGGACGAAAGCCCGCTGCAGCTGTCGCCGGACCAGCCGGAGGTGCAGCCGCGCTTCGCCCGGCTGCTGGCCGAGGGCGACCTGACCCTGGTGTTCCTCGACGACGCCACGGTGGTCTCGCGGCGCGCCGAATCGCTGACGCTGTCGGCGCTGGGCCGCTTCTCGGCCAGCCTGGCCCACGAGATCCGCAACCCGCTGGCCGCGATCAACTACGCCTCGCAGCTGCTGGAGGAATCGCCGGCGATCGGCGATGCCGACCGCCGTCTGCTGCAGATCATCCACCAGCAGTGCCAGCGCACCAACGGCATCGTCGAGAGCGTGCTCGGCCTGGCCCGGCGCGAGCGCTCCAATCCGGAGAACCTGGACCTGGGCGCGTTCGTGCGCCGGTTCGTCCTGGAGTACCGGCAGACCCTGTCGATCGAGACCGACAGCCTCGAGGCGATCCTCGCCCCGCAGCCGGTGCACGCGCTGGTCGATCCCAAACACCTGCACCAGATCCTCAGCGCGCTGGTGCACAACGCGCTCAAGTACGGGCGGGTGATGGAGGAGCCGGCGCGGGTGCGCCTGCGCGTGGCGCTGCAGGAGCGCAACGCCATCGTCGACGTGATGGACCGCGGCCCCGGCATCCCCGAGGCAGTGGCGGCACAGCTGTTCCGGCCGTTCTTCACCACCTCCGAGCACGGCACCGGGCTGGGCCTGTACATCGCCCGCGAGCTGTGCCGGGCCAACCAGGCGCGCCTGGAGTACGTGCCGGTGCCGGCCGGCGGCGCCTGCTTCCGCGTCGCCCTGCCCGGCCCGCACGCCATGCTCAGCGGCTGACAGGTGAGAATCGCTCCGCCAGCGCGCGGCCGGCGCCGGTAAATTGGCGCACGCCCCGGTTCCTACGTTATCTTCCCTGCACATGAACGAAACCCGAAGCGCCCTGGTCGTCGACGACGAGCGCGACATCCGCGAGTTGCTGGTCCTGACCCTGGGCCGGATGGGGCTGCGCATCAGCACCGCCGCCAACCTCGCCGAAGCGCGCGAACTGCTGGCGAGCAATCCCTATGATCTGTGCATCACCGACATGCGCCTGCCCGACGGCAACGGCATCGAGCTGGTCAGCGAGATCGCCAAGCACTACCCGCGCACGCCGGTGGCGATGATCACCGCCTTCGGCAGCATGGACCTGGCGGTGGAGGCGCTGAAGGCCGGCGCCTTCGACTTCGTCAGCAAGCCGGTGGACATCCAGGTGCTGCGCGGCCTGGTCAAGCATGCGCTGGAACTCAACAACGAAAGCCGCGCCGCGCCGCCGCAGCCGGCCCCGGAGCAGGCCAGCCGCCTGCTCGGCGCCTCGGCGGCGATGGACGCCCTGCGCAGCACCATCGCCAAGGTCGCGCGCAACCAAGCGCCGGTCTACATCCTCGGCGAGTCCGGCGTGGGCAAGGAACTGGTCGCGCGCACCATCCACGAACAGGGCGCCCGCTCCGCCGGCCCCTTCGTGCCGGTGAACTGCGGCGCGATCCCCGCCGAACTGATGGAAAGTGAGTTCTTCGGCCACAAGAAGGGCAGCTTCACCGGCGCCCATGCCGACCAGGCCGGCCTGTTCCAGGCCGCGCACGGCGGCACCCTGTTCCTCGACGAGGTCGCCGAACTGCCGCTGCCGATGCAGGTCAAGCTGCTGCGCGCGATCCAGGAGAAATCGGTGCGCCCGGTCGGCGCCGCCAGCGAAGTGCCGGTGGACGTGCGGATCCTCTCGGCCACGCACAAGGACCTGGCCGACCTGGTCGCCGAGGGCCGCTTCCGCCACGACCTGTACTACCGCATCAACGTCATCGAACTGCGCGTGCCGCCGCTGCGCGAGCGCGGCGGCGACCTGCCGCAACTGGCCGCGGCGATCCTGGCGCGGCTGGCCAAGAGCCACGGCCGCCCCACCCCGCTGCTGTCGCCCTCGGCGCTGGACGCCCTGAGCAGCTACGCCTTCCCCGGCAACGTGCGCGAACTGGAGAACATCCTCGAGCGCGCCCTGGCGATGGCCGAGGACGACCAGATCAGCGCCACCGACCTGCGCCTGCCGCAACCCGGCAACCACGCCCGCAGCGCCGCCGAGGCCGCCCCGGCGCTGCCGCGCGGCGTGGTCGACATCGACCCCAGCTCCTCCGCCCTGCCGTCCTACATCGAGCAACTCGAACGCGCCGCGATCCAGAAGGCGCTGGAAGAGAACCGCTGGAACAAGACCCGCACCGCCGCGCAACTGGGCATCACCTTTCGGGCGCTGCGCTACAAGCTGAAGAAGCTGGGGATGGAGTAGGAGGGCCGGGATTGGGGAGTCGGGATTGGGGATTCGCAAGAGCGAAGAGCGGAGTCCGAGCCGTCGGATCACCAGGTGAGGTGGCTAGGCAACAGACGAAGGCGTAGGCCGCCGTGCGCCGTTGCCAATCCCCAATCCCGACCCCCCAATCCCCGCCCCTCAATCCTTCGTCACCCGATTGATCTCGGCCAAACTGGTGATGCCGTTGCGGGCCTTGAGCAGGGCCGACTGGCGCAGGTCCTTGACCCCGATCTTCTGCGCGGCGCTGGCGATGTCCATCGCGTTGCCGCCCTGCAGCACGATCGCCGCGATCTCGTCGTTCATCGGCATCACCTGGTAGATGCCGGTGCGGCCCTTGTAGCCCTCGGTACAGTCGTCGCAGCCGACCGCCTCGTACAACTGGATGCCGGCGGCGACCTCCGCCTCGGTGAAGCCCTCGGCCAGCAGGGCCTTCTCCGGCAACTGCACCGGGCGCTTGCAGTTGTTGCACAGGCGCCGCGCCAGGCGCTGGGCGATGACCAGGGTCACCGAACTGGTGATGTTGTAGGGCGCGATGCCCATGTTCATCAGGCGCGCGATGGTCTGCGGCGCGTCGTTTGTGTGCAGGGTGGACAACACCATGTGACCGGTCTGCGCGGCCTTGATCGCGATCTCGGCGGTCTCCAGGTCGCGGATTTCGCCGACCATGATGATGTCCGGATCCTGGCGCAGGAACGAGCGTAGCGCCGCGGCGAAGGTCATGCCGCGCTTGTTGTTCTGCTGCACCTGGTTGACCCCGGGCAGACGGATTTCGACCGGATCCTCGGCGGTGGAGATGTTGCGGGTGTCGTCGTTGAGGATGCCCAGCGCGGTGTACAGCGACACCGTCTTGCCGGAGCCGGTGGGGCCGGTGACCAGCACCATGCCGTACGGTTTGTGGATCGCATCCAGGAACAGCTTCTGCTGCTCCGGCTCGTAGCCGAGCTTGTCGATGCCCAGCTTGGCCGCGCTGCCATCGAGGATACGCAGCACGATCTTCTCGCCGAACAGCGTCGGCAGCGTGCTGACGCGGAAGTCGATCTGTTTGTTCTTGGACAGGTTGAGCTTGATGCGGCCGTCCTGCGGGACCCGCTTCTCGGCGATGTCCAGCTGCGCCATCACCTTCAGGCGCGCGGCGATGCGCTGGTTGAGCTTGACCGGCGCCTTGGCCACGCTCTTGAGCAGGCCGTCGATGCGCAGGCGCACCCGGTAGTCGTCCTCGTAGGGCTCGAAGTGGATGTCGGACGCGCCGCGGCGGATCGCATCGACCAGCACCTTGTTCACGAACTTGACGACCGGGGTGTCCTCGCCCTTGGCGTCGATGCCGGTGTCGCCGCTGCTGCCCATGTCCTCGTCGCCGCCGCCGACATCGAGGTTGTCCATGCCCTCGTCGTCGCCCAGCGCGCTGCCGAGCGCGTCGTTGCTGGCCTGCCACTGCTCCAGGGTCCGGCGGATCTGGTCCTCGTCGACCAGGATCGGCTCCACCGTCAGGTTGGTGTGGAACTTGATGTCATCCAGCGCCCGGGTCTGGGTCGGATTGCTGATGCCGACGAACAGCCGGCTGCCGCGCTTGAACAACGGCAGCACCTGGTGCTTCTGCAGCAGCTCCTCGCTGACCAGCTTCATCGCGTTCTGGCTGGCGTCGAAAACCGAGACATCCATCAACGGCATGCCGAACTCCACCGCGTTGGCGGCGGCCAGTTGCGCGGCGGTGACCAGTTTCTTCTCGGAGAACCACTGCGGCAGCGGGACCTTGGCCTCGCCCGCCTGGGCCATCGCGGCCCGCGCCGCGGCTTCGTCCAGCGCACCGTCCTGCACGAGACGGCGGGCGATGCCGGTGATGCCGACCAAATTAGGAGCCATCAACGTGCTCATCTTGTCTACCTCAAGCGCAAAAAACAGGCAAGGATCAGCTGCAGCCTCCCGGCCTGTAAGGTACATCAAAGGCGCTTGCATCACATGTCCATACACCTTCGGTGTCGCGCCTCAGGTACAGCGCCTTTCCGTCCACCTTCGGACTCCCTGAAACATGACACTCAATCCAGGCCGCATAATCACTAGTAACCTCTACTCTTACCGAAGAACAAGACGCGGATGCCTTAATTCCGATGTAATCTGCATCGAGGAGCGAAGCCTCTCGCTGCTCCGCGATGGCAGTTTCGATCATGGTTTTTCCCGGCCTTACGGTCGCCAGTGCGGCCGTCGTCTGACTCCTAGCAACATATCCCTGATAGGTGGGAAAACCGATAGCGGCGAGGATAGCCACTATCGCAACGACCACCATCAACTCAACCAAAGCGAATCCGCGCATACGCCCCCCTTATCGCGCAACGAGAAACACTCTCTAAAAAAGCTTCACCCAACTGCCGGACATGGCCGAGATTGAAGCTGGGCGAAATGCTAACGTGGCCTATGGCATTGACAAGAAAGACCAAAGCCATCAGGCGCACTGCCGATGACTGCTACCGTGATGAAAGGCCTCTTCGCAAGAAAAAAGCGCCCCTAGGGGCGCTTTTTTCTTGCGAAGAGCGAAAGGAGCACCAACTGAATTAGGTGCAACCGTTCGGCTTGTACTTGGTGACGGCGGTCGTCGCGCAGGTCCAAGAACCATCGGCAGTGGCGCGGGTCAGGGTGACGGTCTTGTCCTTAACCTGAGAATTGCCCGCGATGGTGCACTGAATGCTGGCCGCGCCACTGCTGGCGGTACCCGAAACAGTCAGGGTCGGGCAGCGAGTGGAGGTCTTCAGACCGATGTCGGCAGCAGCCGCAAAGTCCTTGCCTTCGTTGAGGAGCACTTCAGCCTGCGTCTTGCCGGGGGTGATCTCGGCCAGCGCAGCGGTAACCTGCGACTTGGCAACATAGTCCTGATACATCGGCAGCGCGATGGCGGCCAGGATGGCGATGATCGCGACCACGATCATCAGTTCGATCAGGGTAAAGCCCTGCTGCTTTTTCATTGTGAACCCCTAGAGATGGAATGTTAGGTGGTGGTAGGCACTCGCCCGCGGGTCCTACTCCCCGAGCGCCGCGGCGAAGCGCCACGTGCGAGGTAAGCAAAGCAGACTGCGTGCCAACTTCTCAAACATGCCTGGCGCTCTCCCCGGGACGTATCATGCCCTAGTGCCACAGGCACTGTGCAGGCAAATCAGGAATCTGCGACCGAATGGACCAACTGCCCACAAGCGGCATAAAGTGACGCACTACGTCACGCCAATCACACAAACCTCCCCCACGGCAGCGACTTCCGGGTGCCAGGCGCCGCGGAAACCGATACCATGCCTCATATGTCCGCCCGGGGATGGCCGGACGGGGGAGACGACCTGATGTCCGCAACGCGCAGCGCAGTCAAGAAAGAGCCGGTCGCACGCAGCACCAGCCAGCAGGTGCCCTTCGTTTGGGAAGGTACCGACAAGCGCGGCGTCAAGATGAAGGGCGAGCAGACCGCCAAGAACGCCAATCTATTGCGCGCCGAACTGCGCAGGCAAGGCATCACGCCGTCGGTGGTCAAGCCCAAGCCCAAGCCGCTGTTCGGCGCCGCAGGCAAGAAGATCAGCCCCAAAGATATTGCCTTCTTCAGCCGGCAGATGGCGACGATGATGAAATCGGGCGTGCCGATTGTGGGCGCTCTGGAGATCATCGCCAGCGGGCACAAAAACCCGCGCATGAAGAAGATGGTCGACCAGATCCGCACGGATATCGAGGGAGGCTCCTCGCTCTTCGAGGCGATCAGCAAGCATCCAGTCCAGTTCGACGAGTTGTATCGCAACTTGGTCAGAGCCGGCGAAGGGGCCGGCGTGCTGGAGACCGTGCTGGAGACGGTGGCTGACTATAAAGAGAACATCGAGGCACTGAAGGGTAAAATCAAGAAAGCCCTGTTCTATCCGGCCATGGTGATGGCCGTAGCGCTGATTGTCAGCTCCATCCTACTTGTCTGGGTCGTTCCCCAGTTCGAGGACGTCTTCAAAGGTTTCGGAGCGGAACTACCGGCTTTCACGCAGATGATCGTGGCTGCTTCGCGCTTCATGGTGGCTTACTGGTGGATGCTTCTGTTTGCACTGATCGGCACCATCGGCGGCTTCATCTTCGCCTACAAACGTTCGCCTGCGATGCAGCACGGGATGGACCGATTGGTGCTCAAAGTGCCGATCATCGGCCAGATCATGCACAACAGCTCGGTGGCGCGTTTCTCGCGCACTCTTGCGGTCACCTTCCGCGCCGGCGTGCCGCTGGTGGAGGCGCTGGACATCGTCGCTGGCGCCACCGGCAACAGCGTCTACGAAGCTGCCGTGCTGCGCATGCGCGACGACGTGGCAGTCGGCTACCCAGTCAACGTGGCGATGAAGCAGACAAATCTGTTCCCGCACATGGTCATCCAGATGACCGCGATCGGCGAAGAAGCTGGCGCACTGGATGCGATGCTGTTCAAGGTCGCCGAATACTTCGAGCAGGAAGTGAACAATGCGGTCGATGCCTTGAGCAGCCTGATCGAGCCGTTGATCATGGTGTTCATCGGCACCATCGTCGGCGGCATGGTCATCGGCATGTACCTGCCGATCTTCAAGCTGGCCTCCGTCGTTGGATAAGCATTAATGGCATTTCTCGATCAACACCCCGGCCTGGGCTTCCCGGCCGCGGCCGGGCTAGGACTGCTGGTGGGCAGCTTCCTCAACGTGGTCATCCTGCGCATGCCCAAGCGCATGGAATGGCAGTGGAAGCGCGATTCCCGCGAGATCCTGGAGCTGCCGGACATCTACGATCCGCCGCCGCCCGGCATCGTGGTGGAGCCGTCGCACTGCCCGCACTGCAAGCACAAGCTGGCCTGGTTCGAAAACATCCCGCTGTTCAGCTGGCTGGCGCTGCGCGGCAAGTGCCGCTACTGCCATGCACCGATCTCGCCGCAGTACCCGCTGGTGGAGCTCCTCACCAGCCTGCTGGTGGTCGCCAGTGTGTGGCGCTTCGGTTTCGGCTGGCAGGGCTTCGGCGCGATCGTGTTCAGTTGTTTCCTGGTGGCATTGTCCGGCATCGACCTGCGCACCCGCCTGCTGCCGGACCAGTTGACCTTGCCGCTGATGTGGCTCGGCCTGATCGGCAGCATGGACAACCTGTACATGCCGGCCAAACCCGCCCTGCTCGGCGCTGCGGTCGGCTACTTCTCGCTATGGTCGGTGTGGTGGCTGTTCAAGCAGATCACAGGGAAAGAAGGCATGGGCCATGGCGATTTCAAGCTGCTGGCCGCGATCGGCGCCTGGTGCGGCTTGAAGGGCATCCTGCCGACCATCCTGATCTCCTCGCTGGTCGGCGCGATCCTGGGCTCGCTGTGGCTGGCGGCCAAGGGCCGCGACCGCGCCACGCCGATCCCGTTCGGCCCCTATCTGGCGATCGCCGGCTGGATCACCTTCTTCTGGGGCACGGAGATCGTGGAGACCTACATGCGCTGGTCGGGACTGCGCTGACGGAGCCCAAGGCTTGACTGATTTCGTCGTCGGCCTGACCGGAGGCGTCGCCTCCGGCAAGAGCGAACTGAGCCGCCGCTTCGAGGCCAAGGGCATCGTCGTCGCCGATGCCGACCTCGCCGCGCGTGCGGTGGTCGCGCCCGGCCATCCGGCCCTGGCACAGATCGTGGCGCGGTTCGGGCCGCAGATCCTGCAGGACGATGGACAACTCGACCGCGCCGCCTTGCGCCAGCGGATCTTCGAGGACGCAACGGCACGCAGCGACCTGGAAGCGATCACCCATCCGGCCATTCGCCGGTTGCTGCAGGAACAGTGTCGCGCGGCCGCCGGACCATACGCGATCGCCGCCATCCCGTTGTTGACCGAGGCCGGTGCGCGCACCGCCTATCCCTGGCTCGACCGGATCCTGGTGATCGACGCCCCCGAGGCGCTGCAGCACGCCCGCCTGATGCAACGCGACGGCATCACCGCCGACCTGGCGCAGCGCATGCTGGCGGCCCAGGCCACCCGCGCAGAGCGCCTGGCCATCGCCGACGACGTGGTGGTCAACGACGGCGCCGCGACGGCACTGCAGGAAGCGGTGGAGAAGCTGGACAAGCAGTACCGTGCGCTGGCTGCGGCCAAGGCGTCAGCGTCTTTGTAGATAGTCGCCTTTGTTCCCTCTGGGATCAGCCGCGATCAATCCTTACCGGGAACGCCCGGTCGCGGCTGAAGCCGCTCCTGCGCGATGGACGAAGCGTCGGCGCCAGCCTCAGGCCGGCTTGAACCACAGCGTCGCCACCACGCCCTTGGTGGCGCCCGGACGCACGTTGACCTGCCAGCCATAGAGATCGCAGAGGCGGCTGACGATCGATAGGCCGATGCCGCCGCCCTGCGAATGGCCGGCGTGGGTGCCGCGATAACCGCGCTGGAACAACTTGGCCGCGTCCTCCTCGCTCAGGCCCGGGCCGGAATCGATCACCTGCACCGCGTCGCTCAGCACCCGCACCACCACCTGCCCTTCCTGGGTGTACTTGACCGCATTGCCGATCAGATTGCCCAGCGCCACCGACAGTGCCGCTTCCGGCGCATCGATGGTGAGGTTGCGCTCGCCCTCCAACAGCAACTGCAGCGGCTTGCCGCCCAGTTGCGCGCGATGCGACTCGATCAACTGCTCGGCCACCTTGGCGATGTTGCTGTGTCCCTGCCCGCGCTCGTTGCGCGACAGCAGCAGCAGCGACCCGATCAGGTCGCTGCACTGCTGTTCGGCACGCTGGATGCGCTGCAGGCGCTGCAGCACTTTCTCGTCGAGATTGGGCCGGGTCAGCAGCAGCTCGGTGGCGCCGCGGATCACCGCCAGCGGCGTGCGCAGTTCATGGCTGACGTCGGCATTGAACTCGCGGTCGCGCTGCACCACTTCGGTCAGGCGCGCCGAATAGTCGTCCAGCGCCTCGGCCAACTGGCCGACCTCGTCGTCGGGAAAGTGCGGCGCCAGCGGCTTGGGGTCGCTGCTGCCGCGATAGGCGCGCAAGCGGGCAGCCAGGTCCGACACCGGCCGCATCACCCGCGACGCCGACCACCAGCCGATCACCAGCGACAACGCACTGAACACCAGCACCGACAGGATCAGGGTGCGCTTGAGCTGCACCTCGCCCTGCATGGTCTGGGTCATGTCATAGGCGAGGAAGAACCAGACGTTCGGGGTCTTGCGCACCGCCACCTTGTAGGAGAACGGCTTGCCGGTTTCGTCGCGACCGGACACGTTGTGGATGCCGTCGGAGAAGTTGTACCACTCCGGCTGCTCGCGCCGCAGCGCCTCGAAGCGGTCGCTCTTGACCACCCGGCCGACCATCTGCTGCACCGGCAGATCCGGGTTCTTCGACGGATCGGAGAAGAACCGGTGCGAGTACTCGTCGATGTTGCGGTTCAGCACCACCTCGACCAGCTGGTTCTCCACGCGCGCCCGCGCCCAGTTGGTGGCGAACGCGAACAGCGCGGTCAGGCCGAAGCCCAACAGCACGAACGAGAGGATGATGCGGCTGCGGAGGCGGCGGCGGTAGCGTCCGCGCCGCCGCACCACACGCGGCAACGCAGGCGTTTCAGGCATCGGGTGCGGCGATGCGGTAGCCGATGCCGTGGCGTGTCTGGATCATCGGCACGTCGAACGGCTTGTCCACCACCGCGCGCAGGCCATGGATATGCACGCGCAGCGAATCGGAATCGGGCAGTTCCTCGCCCCACACGCGGGTTTCCAGTTCCTGCCGGGTCACCACCGCCGGCGCGGCTTCCATCAGCGCCTGCAGGATCTTCAGCGCGGTGGGATTGAGCTGCAGCAGCTTGCCCTGGCGACGCACTTCCAGCGTATCCAGGTTGTATTCCAGATCGCCGGTCTCCAGCACCCGGGTGTGCACGCCCTTGCCGCGGCGCGACAGCGCGTTGAGCCGCACTTCCACTTCCTGCAGCGCGAACGGCTTGATCAGGTAGTCGTCGGCGCCGGAATCGAAGCCGGCGAGCTTGTTGTCCAGCGAATCGCGCGCCGTGAGCATCAGCACCGGCGTCTGCTTGCGCGCCTCGTTGCGCAGCTTGCGGCAGACCTCGATGCCGTCCATGCCGGGCAGGTTGAGATCGAGCACGATCGCATCGAACTCGTGCACCACCGCCAGGTGCAGACCGGTGACGCCATCGGCGGCGAAATCGACGGTATGACCGCGATCCTCGAGGTAGTCGCCGAGATTGGCAGCGATGTCGCTGTTGTCTTCGATCACTAGAATTCGCACCAACATTTACCCCGTCAGTCGTACTTGCCAGTTGGATTGCGCCGCATCAGTTCCTGCGCATCCTCGTTGTCGCGGCGGCGTTCCGCCACGGTCCTGCATTGCGTGGTCGTGCGCAACGAGCCGGTCACGGCCTCGCGCCTGCACACCATCCGGCTGTCCGCTGCCGCTTTCGTCAGCAGCGTATTCACCGTTTCCTGATCGTTGAACAATGCGACCTTCTGCTCTTCCTTCAAGGTCTCCACGTCCTGGTGGGCGTCGAGTATCGCAGCCATCCGCGTCAATGCAGCCTCGACCTTGCTGCGATCGTCAGCATTGATTTCGGAATAGGTCTTGCCGTCGTTCAATTGCTGCCGGATTGTACTGAGTTGCTGCGCGAACGCTTTCTTCACGTTCATGGGCGCCTCACCTTTGGGCGCCGCCATCGCCGTGCACGCCAGGAGCATGCCCAGCACCAAGGCCATCGATCGTTTCATCCCCTTCCCCTCGCAGATTGGACCCACCCTGCAATGTATCCCCCGCTGAAACGCCGCGGCAAGCGGGCCGCGAGAAAGGCCTGGTGGGCGATTGCCCAAGAAAAAGGCCCAGGCAGCGGGGCTGCCTGGGCCGAAAGTTTTTCTATCCCGATTACCGTTCCTGCTGAGGAGGGCAGAGCTGCGGTCCGAAGAAGCTTACGCAGGGCGGAATTAAACCGGTGTTAAGCCAGAACGAACGGCCAGTAATGCGACTAAGCCCCTGATTTCTTTCGTTTCAGGCAAGCTTCGAGGTGCTCGATGACCTTACCGGCGATATCCAACCCGCAGACCGTCTCGATGCCTTCCAGGCCTGGCGTGGAGTTGACCTCCAGCACCAGCGGCCCGCGCTTGGAGCGAATCAGATCGACGCCGGCCACGCCCAGGCCCAGCGCCTTGGCCGAGCGTACCGCCACCTCCTGCTCGCCGCGGCTGGCCGCGGTCTTCTCGGCGGTGCCGCCCAGATGCAGGTTGGAGCGGAAATCGCCCTCCGGCGCGGTGCGGCGCATCGCCGCCACCACTTGGTTGCCGACCACGAAGCAGCGCAGGTCGGCGCCCTCGGCCTCGCCGATGAACTCCTGCACCAGGAAATTGGCATACAGCCCGCGCAGCGCCTCGACCACGCCGCGCGAGGCGCTGGCCTTCTCGGTCAGGATCACCCCGGTGCCCTGGGTGCCCTCGTTCAACTTCACCACGTGCGGCGGTGGGCCGAGCATGGACAGCAGATCGCCGGTGTCGTCCGGGTTGTCGCCGAACACGGTCATCGGCATGTCGATGCCCTTGGCCGCCAGCAGCTGGTGCGCGCGCAGCTTGTCGCGGGCGCGCAGGATCGCATCGGACGGGTTGGGCGTGCAGACGCCCATCATCTCCAGTTGCCGCAGCACCGCGGTGCCGTAGCGGGTCACCGAAGTGCCGATGCGCGGGATCACCGCGTCGTAGCCGGTGATCGGCTTGCCCTTGTAATGCATGGTGAAAGCGCCCGCGGCGATGCGCATGTAGCAGCGCAGCGGGTCGAGCACGCGCACCGTGTGCCCGCGTTCGCGGCCGGCCTCGACCAGGCGCCGGGTCGAGTACAGCTTGGTATTGCGGGACAGGATGGCGAGCTTCATCGAAGGCGGCGGCGGTGGCAGGCCCGGCATCATACGTCGCGCCACCGGCGCCGCGATGCCGCACGTCGTCGTAACCGCCGACCCACCGCGCGGCCAGGATGCGCGGTGATCGCCATCACCCACCGTCCGCGCGCTGTCCCACAGCCGACACCGGACCGCCCCGAAACGTTCACAAAACCGTTGCATCGTGGCGGGCGGGCCGCGTACCGGCCCGGTGCCGGCTGCCCGCGCCCC
The DNA here is from genome assembly GCF_038442435.1 of Xanthomonas protegens. Taxonomy (NCBI): domain Bacteria; kingdom Pseudomonadati; phylum Pseudomonadota; class Gammaproteobacteria; order Lysobacterales; family Lysobacteraceae; genus Xanthomonas; species Xanthomonas protegens. The sequence goes on from NZ_JAQJCQ010000013.1 coordinate 127,566, forward strand.
GCGCGGCAGGACCGGAACGTCTCCCCCTCTTGATTGGTGACTTTCGATGACCCCCACTTCCAGATCCTTGCGCCCGCACGCGCTGGTGCTCGCCGTCGCGTCCGCCCTGCCGGCCTTCGCCGCGCTGGCCGAGACCGCGCCGGCCGCCGCCACCGCAACCGCCGATGCGGCGGCCAGCGCGAGCGGCAACGATGCCACCATGCTCGACGCGATCACCGTCGTGTCCAGCGGCACCACCCGCCAGGTGCAGCACATCACCCGTGAGGACATCGGAATCGCCACCCCCGGTACCAGCGCGCTGAAGGTGCTGGACAAGCTGCCCGGCGTGCAGTTCCAGTCGGCCGACCCGTTTGGCGCCTACGAATGGTCCACCGCGATCAGCCTGCACGGCTTCGACCAGAGCCGGCTCGGCTTCACCCTGGACGGCGTGCCGCTGGGCAACATGAGCTACAGCGTCAGCGACGGCCTGCAGGTGACCCGCGCGATCATTTCCGAGAACGTGGCCTCGGTGGAACTGGCGCAGGGCGCCGGCGGCCTGGGCACGCCGTCGAGCAGCAACCTCGGCGGCACCGTGCGCTACTACTCCGCCGATCCGGATGCCGACGCCGGCTTCCGCTTCAGCCAGACCCTCGGCTCCGACAGCACCCGCCGCACCTACCTGCGCGGCGACACCGGCGACATCCACGGCTTCTCGCTGTACACCTCGCTGGTGCACGGCGAAATGGACAAGTGGAAGGGCTACGGCAACAACGAGTACAACCAGGCCAACGCCAAGGCGCTGTACCAGTGGGGCGATGGCAACCGGGTCAGCCTTTACCTGGACAGCTCGCACCGCAAGGAATACGACATCATGGACCTGTCGCTGACCTCGCAGCGGGTCCTCGGCTGGGATTGGGACTACCTGATGCCGGACTGGAACAGCGCGGTGCAGATCGCCAACGCGCTCAACGGCAAGGGCAGCTACCCGGCCAGCCTCAACGGCCTGCCCGCCGACTACGGCAAGGCCGATGCCTCTTACTATTCCGGCGCCGGCCTGCGCCGCGACAACCTGGCCGCGCTCAGCGGCGTGTTCAACCTCGGCGGCAGCGCCACGCTGAACCTGACCGGCTACTACCACGACAACAACGGCGAGGGCCAGTGGACCACGCCGTACGCGCCGTCCTCGGCCAGCGTGCCGCTGTCGATGCGCACCACCGACTACCGCCTCAACCGCCATGGCGTCACCGGCTCGCTGAACTTCACCGTGGCCGGCAACGAGATCGAGGTCGGCGGCTGGTACCAGAACGCCAAGACCGTGCAGGAGCGCAACTACTTCCTGCTCGATGGCCCGTTCACCGATCTGTACTACTTCAACAAGAACGGCACCCTGTTCGCGCGCGGCTTCGCCCAGCACTACGACACCGACACCACCATGGTCTACGCGCAGGACACGCTGCGCCTGCTTGACGAGCGCCTGACCCTGAACTTCGGCGCCAAGAAGCTGATCGTCGACACCACCGCGCAGTCGCAGGTGCCGTCCGCGTCCAATGCCGCCGGCGAGATCAAGGCCGACTCGGACCTGCTGCCGCAGGTCGGCATCAACTACAAGATCGACGATCACCAGGAGGTCTACGCCTCCTACAACAAGAACATGGCCGGCTTCGGCTTCACCCCGTTCCAGGAATCGCAAGCCGCGTTCAATGCGATCAAGGGCTCGCTGGAGCCGGAGACCGCGCAGACCTACGAACTGGGCTACCGCGTGCGCGGCGCCGGCGTGGAAGCGTCGCTGGCGCTGTACCACACCACCTTCGACGACCGCCTGCTGGTGACCTCGCCGTGCAGCGCGATCCAGACCTGCTCGACCACGCTCAACAACGTCGGTTCGGTGCGCAGCCAGGGCGCCGACCTGGCGGTGATCTGGCGTCCGATCGAACAGCTGCGCTGGCTGAACTCGCTGTCCTACGACGACTCGACCTACCAGGATGACTACCTCAACGGCGGCGTGGTGGCCACTTCCGGCAAGCGCGTGGTCGGCATCCCCGAGTGGATGTTCTCCAGCAGCCTGGCCTACGAGAACGCCGGCTGGCACGCCTCGCTGGACGGCAAGTACACCGGCCGCCGCTACATCAGCTACCTCAACGACTCGTCGGTGCCCAGCTACTGGCGCTTCGACCTCAGCGCCGGCTACGACTTCGGCCAGGTCGGCATGTTCCAGAACCTGGGCCTGAGCGCGAACGTCACCAACCTGTTCGACAAGCGCTACTTCGCCACCGTCGGCACCAACGGCTACGTCGTCTCCGACCCCAACGGCTACAACCAGACGCTGATGGCCGGTGCGCCGCGCCAGTTCTTCGTCACCTTCAGCGGCAAGTTCTGAGCCGACGCGACACCGTCAGGGAAGACACCACGCGCCGCCGCTGCTCATGCAGCGGCGGCGTTTGCGTTTTGGGGTTAGGCAGATGCGTGTTGTGCGATAGGTGACTAGACAGTGTGGTCAGGCGTTTCGGATCGCATGCGTTCGAAGCGGTCGCGGCTGAAGCCGCTCCTACGACAGCCGCATGGCCCGTAGGAGCGGCTTCAGCCGCGACCGGATACAACTAGAAATCGTGCACCCATGCCGGAACGCCGCGATCTCTACGCGTCTACCGCGCGGCCGATCGCCGGATCGCTCATGCTCGGCCGACCGGTCTCGATGTGCCCGGCCAGGCGCCGCCGCCACTGCGGGAGCGTCACGCTGTCGATGGTCAGGTCATACCAGTGGTGCTGCGCCTGCAGCGGCAGACGCAGGACAGTGCGATCACCGGCAGCGAGCGTGATCGCCTGCTCGCCACCATCGCCGCGATACCCGTCGCGCACGCGCAGTGTGCAGGGCTGCTCACCGGCATTGACCAGCGTCAGCAGCAGGCATTGCGCGGCGGCATCGTAGTCGGCCTCGGCCTGCAGACCGGCATCGCCGATCCCATCGCCATGGAACTCGCGCAGGAAACCATTGGGGCCATGCACGCGCAGCGCATAGCCGGCATCGGCGGCAGCGCCGCGCCACGGGCGCGCATCCTGCAGTTCGCTGCCGGCCGTTAGCGTGTAGAACCAGGGCCCGGCCACACCCTCGTCGGCATAGGCATTGAGCGCCACGCCGGCGCCGCCGCGGTTGCGCATGCGCAACACGCGCGCATCCGCCTGCACCTGCAGCCGCACGTCGAAATCGTAGGGCAGCGCACGCGCCGGGCGCTGCCCGGGCTCCTGCACCGGCAGCGTCTGCTGGGCAGGGCGCTGTGGCGGCGGCAGCGTCGCGGTGGCATCGATGCGGGCGATGTAATCGCGGGTGTCCGGCAAGGCCACCGGCGCCGGATCATGGCCGACGAAGTCCAGCGTGGAGGTCAGATCGCCGGCAACCGCGCGGCGCCAGGGATTGATGTTCGGCTCCATCACGCCAAAACGCTGCTCCAGGAAGCGCAGCACCGAGGTGTGGTCGAACACCTGCGAGTTCACCCAGCCGCCGCGGCTCCACGGCGACACCACCAGCATCGGCACCCGCGGCCCCAGCCCGACCGGCACGCCGTGATAGTCCTCGCCATGCAGGTCCACGTTGCTGGCGCCCAGTTCCGGCCGGATCGCCGGCAACGCCGGCGGCACGTGGTCGAAGAAGCCGTCATTCTCGTCGTAGTTGATCAGGAACACGGTCTTCGACCAGACCTCCGGCGACGCGGCCAGCACCTCCAGCAGCCGCGCGCTCAAGGATTCGCCATAGGCCGGGGTGGCCTCGGGATGCTCGCTGAGCAGGTACGGCGCGACGATCCACGACACCTGCGGCAGCGTACCGGCGCGCACGTCGCGCTCGAACGCAGCCACCAGATGTTCGCCGCGCGAAGCCTTGGCGTTGTCGGCGGTGGAGCCAGGCACGATGGCGCGGCCGCGGCGATACAGCGGCGACGCGCGGTCCAGCTTGCGAAAGTTGGCGAAGTACGGATGGCTGTTGTCGCCGTAGTTGTCGAACTCCTGATACACCTGCCAACTGATGCCGGCCTGCTGCAGGCGCTCGGAGTAGGTGCTCCAGGTGTAGCCGGGAAAGCGCGGATTGTCGCGCGCCATGTCCGCGGTCCAGTTGCCGTCGTCGCGGTTGTTCACCGCCTGCTCGCCGTCGTTGCCGACGCTCAGGCCGCTGGTGCCGGTGAACATGTACATGCGATTGGGATTGGTCGGGCCGAACAGCGAGGCGTGGTAGCCATCGCAAAGGGTGAAGGCGTCGGCCAGCGCGTAGTAGAACGGCAGATCCTCGCGCTGGAAGTGGCCCATGCTCATCGCGCTCTTCTGCGCGATCCAGGCGTCGTGGTGCTTCCAGGTCTCGTGCGAGCCCTTCCAGTCGTGGTTGAGATCCTTCATCCACTGCGCGCTGCTGGTCTGGCTGTTGAGCCGGAACGGCAATACGTAACGATCGCTGCCCTTGCGCTCGGGCTGGTACCAGACCGGCTTGCCGCTGGGCAGCCGCAGCGGCCGCGGATCGCCATAGCCGCGCACCCCGCGCAGGCAGCCGAAGTAATGATCGAAGGAGCGGTTCTCCTGCATCAGGATCACCACGTGCTGCACGTCCTGCAGCGTGCCGGTGACCCGCGCCGGCGGCACCGCCAGCGCACTGCGGATGACGCCCGGCAGCAGCGGCATGGCCGCGCCAGCCCCGAGGGCCATGGACGTACGTGTGAGAAAACGACGACGGCTGTGATCGACCACGAGAAGCAACACCGGCAACGAGCGAACGCTCAGGCGTCGGCCAGCCTAGCGGCGGAGGATGAAGCGGGTTTGACAGCGACTTCCTCGCTGCGACAGACGCAGTCCGGCACAGGGTCTTCGAACAGGGCTGCACGGCACGGCGCGATCACATCGACAACGTGTCGAGGCGCGGCCAGGAAGGGAGTAGAAATTGCGGAGCGAACTCGGTATTGCCGAGCGGCGCAGAGCACGAAAGCGCTTGCAACAGATGGAGCGGGCGATGGGAATCGAACCCACGTCAGTAGCTTGGGAAGCTACAGCTCTACCATTGAGCTACGCCCGCATTGCCGGTGCAGTCTATGCGCTGGGCCGGGGGTTGCGCAAGAAATCGGCGCAATGCGGCTGCAGCGCGCGGGCGATCCCGGCACTCCCAAGCAGCTTGCCGTGGAAATGCAGAAGGGCTTCAGTCCCGACGGCTCGAACTCCGAGGCGTCGAGGCTGAAGCCCCTCCCACAACAGCATTGCGGCCTTTGTGCATCCCTCGCCCCTACCCCGCCCGGCGTGCAGCCGGGCAAGGCAGGCAACGTCGGGCAGTGCTTAGAAGCTGCCGCCGAAGTTCACGAACAGCGAGGTGTCGTGCGCGCGCGACTGGCCGGTGGTGGTGGCGAGGCCGACGTTGCTCTCGAAGCCCCACAGCTTGGTCCGCGCGCCCAGCACCACCGACGCGTAGTTGCGGTCGAAGTTGATGCCCGGCACCGCGTACTCGCCCAGGTCGGACATGGTCTGCAGCCACGCGGTGGCTTCCTGGTTCTTCTTGAACTCGTGGTCGTAGGTGGCCTGCAGGTACGGCTTCACCGTGCCGGCATCGATGCTGGCCTTCCAGCCGATGCGGCCGACCATCGACTCGACATCGCGGTCGCTGTAGCCCAGCGCGCTGGAGTTCGGGTTGCTCTCGGTGTAGCCGTCGAGCTTGACCTTCTGCCAGATCGCCGCGGCCACCGGGCCGTGCTTGAAGCTGCCTTCGCCGAACTCGTAGCCGCCCTGCAGCGCCGCGGTCAGGTTGCTGCCGTCCGGCGAGCCCTTGTGCTCGATGGTCGCCGGGCCGAGGTTGACCTTGCGGGTGACGTCGTAGCTCAGCCAGGTGTAGCTGACCTGGGCGTTGACCCAGGCATGCTCGCCGTACCAGCCGGCGAAGCCGCCGAGGGTGCTGTCGTCCTGGGTGTAGTCGCCGCCGCGGTTGCCGAAGTCGGCATCGGTGCGACCGAAGCCGCCGAAGCCGCCGAACACCCACTCGCCACGCGACCAGTCCACGCCGAACAGGCCGGCCGGGGCCATGCCGTCGTACAGGTTGCCGTGCTGGTAGCGCTGCATGTCGCCGCGCAGGTTGCCCCACCAGCGCACGCCATCCGCTTCCGGGCGGCCATCGACGTGCCAGGCGACCTGGTCGGCGCGCGAGCGGCCAACCATCTGCGCCGAGTGCGTCAGGATCTGCTGGGTGCGCGGGCCTTCCAGGATCGACAGCGCGTACTGCGCCAGCAGTTCGTGGGTGCGGCCGGTCGGGTGCACGCCGTCGGCGAACACGTAGGTGTCGGCGGCATCGGCGCTCACGTAGCTGGTCGGGTTGCAGGTCAGCGACTGCGCGGTGATCTGCGGCTGGCAGGCGGTGCCGGTGACATTGGTGAAGCCGTAAGCGCCCGGGTTGGCCACCACTTCCTGCAGCAGGTGGAAGGTGTCGACCGGGATCACCCGCAGGCCGGCGCTCTTGAGGCCGGAAAACAGCGCGGTGTTGTAGGCGGTGGCCAGCGCGGTGCCCTGCGCCATCGCCGCGGCGCCGCCGGCGCGGAAGCGCGGGGTGATGCCGACGTCGGGCAGGTTGTTGACCATGACGTAGCGCGCACCGGCGTTCTGCAGGCTGGCGACGATGCCCACTTCGGCGGTCACGGCATTGCCGATGGTGGCCTGCACCGGCGCACCGCCGGCGATGGCGAACAGGTCGTTGGCACCGCCCCACACCGAATACAACGCGTTCGGGTCGGCCTTGCCGCCGTTGGCGGCCAGGTAGTTGCTGGCCTGGGTGGCCAGCGACGGCGCCACGCCCAGCGCGCTCGGGTTGGCCACGCCGACACGGGCATTGCCGACGGCATAGTCGTCGCCGATCTGGCCGTTGCCGTTGGCGGCGGCATTGGTGCCGTAGTACTCGGCCACGTACTGCGCCCAGACGAAGTCGGGGTTGGTGGTGAACTGGCCGGTCACCGCACGCACCGAGGCCGGCAGCAGTGGACGGTAGTAGCCCGCGTCGGTCAGGCTGTCGCCGAAGAACACGGTGCGGCTGTAGGTGGACTGCGCGAACGCAGGCGCGGCGGCGAGCACGATCGCGGCGGCGAGCAGCGAACGGAGCGGACGGATGGACGAAGTCATGGAAGCCCTCCCGGGCAGAAATGGAACACGAGAAATGCAGCGAAACGGGGGAAGCGGCCGCACCATACGTAGCCGCATGGCCGACATCATTCCACCTCTGCCGGACACGCTCACGTTGCACTGCCGCAAGATTGCGACTCGCACGCCCACGGCGCGCATTGCACAATGATGGCATGAACATCGAATTGAACGGCAGACAATGCACGCTGGCGCCGGCCACCACCGTGGCCGCGCTGCTGCAGGCCGAAGGACTGGGCCAGCGGCGCGTGGCGGTCGAGGTCAACGGCGAGATCGTGCCGCGCGGTGCGCATGCCGACCACGAGCTGCATGCCGGCGACCGGGTCGAGATCGTGCACGCGCTGGGCGGCGGCTGAATCGCGCCGCCGCGCGCAGGTGCGCGGACTCGGCAGGGCCGGTGCGATGGGCGATAATCCGCCGATGAACGCTCCCGCCCCCCACGATGCGCTGGTGATCGCCGGCAAACCCTACCGTTCGCGCCTGCTCACCGGCACCGGCAAGTTCGCCGATCTCGAACAGACCCGCCTGGCCACCGAGGCCGCCGCCGCGCAGATCGTCACCGTGGCGATCCGCCGCAGCAACATCGGCCAGAACCCAGGCGAGCCCAACCTGCTCGACGTGCTGCCGCCGGAGCAGTACACCATCTTGCCCAACACCGCCGGCTGCTATACGGCCGAAGATGCGGTGCGCACCTGCCGGCTGGCGCGCGAACTGCTCGACGGCCACAACCTGACCAAGCTGGAAGTGCTGGGCGACCAGCGCACCCTGTTCCCGGACGTGGTGCAGACCCTCAAGGCCGCGGAAATCCTGGTCGCCGACGGCTTCGAGGTGATGGTCTATACCAGCGACGACCCGATCCTGGCCAAGCGCCTGGAAGAGATCGGCTGCGTGGCGGTGATGCCGCTGGCCGCGCCGATCGGCTCCGGCCTGGGCATCCAGAACCGCTACAACCTGCTGGAGATCATCGACAACGCCAAGGTGCCGATCATCGTCGACGCCGGCGTCGGCACCGCCTCGGACGCGGCGATCGCGATGGAGCTCGGCTGCGACGGCGTGCTGATGAATACCGCCATCGCCGGCGCGCGCAACCCCGTGCTGATGGCCAGCGCCATGCGCAAGGCGGTGGAGGCCGGCCGCGAGGCGTTCCTGGCCGGGCGCATCCCGCGCAAGCGCTACGCCAGCGCCTCCTCGCCGGTCGACGGACTGATCGGGTGAGGCCGCAGGCATGACCGATCCGTTCTCCAGCGCCGGCGCCAAGACCCCGCCGAAACCCTTCACCGTCGAGGAAGGCCATCGCCAGGTGCGCAGCTTCGTGCTGCGCCAGGGCCGCTTCACCCCGGCCCAGCAGCGCGCGTTCGACGCGCTGTGGCCGCGCTTCGGCCTGGACTACCGCGGCCAGCCGCGCGATCTGGACGCCACTTTCGGCCGCAACGCGCCCAAGGTGCTGGAGATCGGCTTCGGCAACGGCGCCGCCTTGCGCCATGCCGCGCAGCACGATCCGGGCCGCGACTACATCGGCATTGAGGTGCACGCGCCGGGCGTGGGCCGCCTGCTCAACGCCCTGGCCGAGGACGGCGCCGATCACGTGCGCCTGTACCACCACGATGCGGTGGAGGTACTGCAGCACGAGATCGCCGACGGCAGCCTGGACGAAGTGCGCATCTACTTCCCCGACCCCTGGCACAAGAAGCGCCACAACAAGCGGCGCCTGCTGCAGCCGGCCTTCGCCGCACTGCTGGTGCGCAAGCTGCGCGACGGCGGCCGCCTGCACTGTGCCACCGACTGGGCCGACTACGCCGAGCAGATGTGGGACGTGCTCGACGCCACCCCCGGCCTGGTCAACCGCGCCGGCCCGCGCGGCCACGTGCCACGCCCGGACTGGCGCCCGCAGACCCACTTCGAGACCCGCGGCCAGAATCTGGGGCATGGGGTGTGGGATTTGCTGTATGACAAGTCGGGATTGGGGAGTGGGGATTAGGGATTGGACAACCAATCTGCCACCATCCGGACGGGAGGCGCCCGCCATGCGCCACCGCCGCTGACGGCCCCGCTAGACGCCGTCGGCTAATCCCCAATCCCGAATCCCCAATCCCGGCCCCGAATGGACACCGCGCTGACGCTGACCACCGATATGAAGCTCGTGCTCGGGCTGGTCGGCTTCACCATGGCGATGTTCGTGTTCGAGCGGATCCGCGCCGACGTGGTGGCGCTGGTGGTGCTGGTGGTGCTCGGGGTGACCGGTCTGATCGCGCCGGAGGAGCTGTTCAGCGGCTTCTCCGGTAACGCGGTGATGAGCATCATCGCCACCACCATCCTCGGCGCCGGGCTGGAGCGCACCGGCGCGCTGAACCGGCTGGCGTCGTGGCTGCTGCGCCGCGCGCGCGGGGTCGAGGAGCGGCTGATGCTGCTGACCACCGCCATCGCCGGACTCAACTCCTCGTTCATGCAGAATCCCTCGGTGATGGCGCTGTACCTGCCGGTGGCCTCGCGCCTGGCCGGACGCACCGGGCTGACCCTGCAGCGGCTGCTGCTGCCGATCGCCGCGGCCATCGTGATGGGCGGTGCGCTGACCATGGTCGGTAACTCGCCGCTGATCCTGCTCAACGACCTGCTGCAGTCGGCCAACAACAACCTGCCTTCGGGCATGGCCACCATCGAGCCGCTGCGCATGTTCGCGCCGCTGCCGATCGGCGTGGCGCTGCTGGCGGCGTCGCTGATCTATTTCCGCGTGCGCGGCGACAAGGCGCTGGCCGAAGAAGAGCGGCTGATCAACGACGGCGTCACCCCGGCACGCACCGAGAGCTACTTCGCCCGCACCTACGGCATCGAAGGCGACGTGTTCGAGCTGATCGTCAGCGCCGACAGCCCGCTGGTCGGCATGACCCTGGGCGAGGCCGAGACCGTGCACAACGCGCCGCTGCTGCTCGCCCTGAAGACCGGCAACGACACCCGCCTGGCGCCGCCGGCGGACATGCGCATCTGGGTCGGCAGCGTGCTCGGGGTGATGGGCGCGCGCCAGCAGGTCGCCGATTTCGCGCAGAACCAGTTCCTGCGCCTGTCCTCGCGCCTGCGCAACCTCGGCGATCTGTTCAACCCCAGCCGCGCCGGCATCTCCGAGGCGGTGATCCCGCCGACCTCGCGCTTCATCGGCAAGAGCGCGGCCGAACTGCGCCTGCGCAAGCAGGCCGGGATCAGCCTGCTGGCGATCAACCGCGACAAGCAGGTGATCCGCGAGGACGTGCGCAAGGTGCCGCTGCGCGCCGGCGACATGCTGGTGTTCCACAGCATCTGGCAGGACCTGGCGCAGGCCTCGGAAAGCCGCGACTTCGTGGTGGTCACCGACTACCCCAAGGGCGAGCACCGCCCGCACAAGTTCAAGATCGCGATGACGATCTTCGCCCTGACCATCCTGATCGCGCTGACCTCCAGGCTGCCGGTGGCGCTGACCCTGATGACCGGCGTGGCCGGCATGCTGCTCACCGGCGTGCTGCGCATGGACGAGGCCTACGCGGCGATCAACTGGAAGACCGTGTTCCTGATGGCCGGGCTGATCCCGCTGGGCTGGGCGATGGACAGCAGCGGCGCGGCGGCCTGGGTCGCCGGCCATACCATTGCGCGGCTACCGGAGGGCATGCCGGTGTGGGCGCTGGAGATCGCCCTGGGCCTGCTGACCACCGCATTCTCGCTGGTGATCAGCCATGTCGGCGCGACCATCGTGATGGTGCCGATCGCGGTCAACCTGGCGCTGGCGGCCGGCGGCAATCCCACCGCGTTCGCGCTGATCGTGGCGCTGTCGGCGTCCAACAACCTGATGACCGCATCCAATCCGGTGATCTCGATGATCACCGGCCCGGCCAACTACCAGCCGCGCGAACTGTGGCGCGTCGGCGGCCCGCTGTCGCTGGTCTACACCCTGGTGGTGGTGCTGATGGTCAACCTGATGTCGATGGGCTGGTGGCACGCGCTGTAGCGTGCGTCGCACCGCAAGCGCGCGCCCTGCGCGCTAGACCAGCACCACCTGCCCTGCGCGCACCTCCACCGGCACCGCATGCAGGCTCTGGCCACGGCACGGGCCGGACACGCACAGGCCGCCCTGCAACTCGAACGCGGCGCCGTGCGCGGCGCACACCACGTGGCCCTCGCGGCTCTTCAGGAACTGCCCCGGCGCCCAGTCCAGGCGGCGTCCGGCGTGCGGGCATACGTTCAACCATGCGCGCACGCGATCGCCCTCGCGGTACAGCAGCAGCGATTCGGACTCGCCGCCGATCAGCGCCTCGGCCTCGGCCAGCTCGCCGGAAACCAGGTCTTGCAGCGGCGCCAGCACGGCAGATGATTCGGTCATGGAACGCAGCGCGGGCAGCAAGGGGTGGTCATTCTGGCATGGGCGATCGGCAGCCGTGACGCCGCACACCCTTCACCCGGCGAGCACATGCAAGCCCCTGAGCGCAAAGTGTTAATTTTTCGCTTAACGAAGTTTTCACTCCGTCACATAAAACAGCGCCGATACTGCGCCCCTTCGGTTCAAACTGAAACAGAGTTCTGCCATGCGTGCTCGCCTCTTCAATTTCGACCAATTCCGGCACGTCTTCGCGCCGCGCAAGCCGCGCCATCCGCTGGTGAAGCTGGCAGTGGGCCTGCTCGGCCTGGCGATCCTGGCCGGGCTGGTGTTCGTCAGCGTGTTCGTGGGCGCGGCGATGATCCTGGGTGGCATCGCGATGAAGCTGCTGAGCCAGCGCGGCAAGCGTCCGGCCACCGCGCGTCGCCATGTGGTCGATGGCGAGTATCGGGTGGTGCGCAAGCCGGCCTTGCCGTTGTAAAGCCGGGAGTGGGGAATCGGGATTGGGGATTCGTGAAAGCGGCATCCACCTGTCTGTTGGAATTGGGTTGAACCCATCGCGGTAGACTGCTGCATCCCCTCTCGTTGGATGCACGCCCATGAAAGACCTGTTCGCCGCTGCCGAGGCTCCGCGCGTTCCCGTGCGCGGCCAGGGCCTGTTTCCGGTGCATCGCATCTACTGCGTGGGTCGCAACTTCGCCGATCACGCGCGCGAGATGGGCGCCAGTGCGCCGGCCTCGAAGGCCGAGCGCGGCCAGCCGACCTTCTTCATGAAACCGGCCGATGCGCTGGTGATCGGCGACGACGCCATCCCCTACCCGTCCGCGACCGAGGATCTGCACCACGAGGTCGAACTGGTGGTGGCGCTGGGCCAGGACGCGCCCGCCGGCGTGCTGCCGGTGGACGGCGCCGAGGCCCTGATCCTGGCTTACGGCGTGGGCCTGGACCTGACCCGTCGCGACCTGCAGGCCGCGGCCAAGGCCAAGGGCCTGCCGTGGGACATCGCCAAGGGCTTCGACGCCTCCGCGCCGATCAGCGAGCTGATCCCGGCTGGCGAGGTCGGGGCGCTGGAGGCCTTGAACCTCTCGCTGGAAGTCAACGGCGAGGTGCGCCAGCAATCGCTGCTGGACCAGATGATCTGGAATGTGCCGGAGATCCTGCACGAACTGTCCAAGCTGTTCGCGCTGCGCGCCGGCGACCTGGTGTTCATGGGCACGCCGGCCGGCGTGGCCGCGCTGCGCCCGGGTGACCGCTTCAGCGCGCGCCTGGAGAACGTGGCCGAACGGCACGGCCGCATCGTCGGCTGAGGGGCGCGCCTGTCGCGCGGCATACGCAGGCCTGTGACTCGACCACCACGGCGACTGCGCTAGGCTAGCGCCGCGGCGACAGGCCCGCACTGACAAGAGAGGAGTCCCGATGAGCATGATCCGCGAATTCAAGGAATTCGCCATGCGCGGCAACGTGCTGGACCTGGCGGTCGGCGTGGTGCTCGGCGCCGCGTTCGGCAAGATCGTCACCGCGCTGGTCGAGAAGATCATCATGCCGCCGATCGGATTGCTCGTGGGCGGCGTGGATTTCTCGCGCTGGGCATGGACGCTGAAGGCGGCGACGGTGGACGCGGCCGGCAAGCCGGTACCGGCCGTGGTGATCGGCATCGGCGATTTCCTCAACACCATCATCCAGTTCGTGATCGTGGCCTTCGCCATCTTCATGCTGGTCAAGGCGATCAACCGCATCGCCCGCAAGGAACCACCGGCGCCGAAGGCCCCGACCGAGGAAGTGCTGCTGCTGCGCGAGATCCGCGATTCGCTCAAGCACGAGCCGCGCCCGGAGTAAGCGCGACGGCACACGCGGCTTCCGCCATGGAGGCCGCGCCGTGCACGGCGGTGAGGCACTGCTAAGCTCGCGGTTCCTGTGTCCGCGGAGTTTTCCATGCGTCGTCTTGCCGTCGTCATCGCTGCTGTGCTGAGTCTGTCCTCCCCTGCGGTTGCCGCCGAGGCCACGCGCATCCCGGAGGCGGCACTCCGCGACGCGGCAGCCTTGCGCGAGCGGGCACTGGCCGACGACACCGGCTGGAAGGTGGTCGAATCGCTGACCACCGAAATCGGCCCGCGGATGGCGGGCAGCGAGGCCGATGCACGCGCGGTGGCCTGGGCCACCGCCAAGTTCAAGGCACTGGGCTTCGACAAGGTATGGACAGAGCCGGTGACGTTCCCGAAATGGGAGCGGCGCAGCGAACACGCGCAGGTGCTCGGCGCGCATGCGCAACCGCTCACCGTCACCGCGCTGGGCGGCAGCCCCGGCGGCACGGTCGAGGCCGAGGTGGTGCGCTTCGCCGACCTGGCCGCGTTGCAGGCGGCGCCGGCCGATGCGCTACGCGGCAAGATCGCCTTCGTCGATTACCAGATGCTGCGCACCCGCGACGGCAAGGACTACGGCAATGGCGGCGCGGTGCGCAGCAAGGGGCCGTCCGAAGCGATCCGCAAGGGTGCGATCGGCTTCGTGATGCGCTCGGCCGGCACCGATTCGCACCGCGTGCCGCATACCGGCATCACCCGCTTCGACGAGGGGCTGACGCCGGTGCCGGCGGCGGCGCTGTCGGTGCCCGATGCCAACCAACTGGCGCGTCTGCTCGCGCGCGGCCCGGTGCGCCTGCGTCTGGCGCTGGACTGCGGCTGGGACGGCACCGCCACCTCCTACAACGTGATCGGGCAGATCACCGGGCGCACGCTGCCCAACGAGGTGGTGCTGATCGGCGGGCACCTGGATTCCTGGGACCTGGGCACCGGTGCGATCGACGACGGCGCCGGCGTCGCCATCAGCATGGCCGCCGGGCATCTGATCGGCCAGCTCAAGCAGGCGCCCAAGCGCAGCATCCGCGTGGTCGCCTTCGCCAACGAAGAGCAGGGCCTGTACGGCGGCAAGGCCTACGCGCAGGCGCATGCCAAGGACGTGGCGCGGCACCAGATCGCCGCCGAGAGCGATTTCGGCGCCGGCCGCATCTATGCCTTCAACACCGGCTCCGGCGACGCCGCCGGCTCGCGCGAGGCGACCCGGCAGATCGCCGAGGCGCTGGCGCCGCTCGGCATCGCCTATGCGCCGGACGCCGGCGGCCCCGGCCCGGACGTCGGGCCGCTCGCCGCCAAGGGCGGCGCCTGGGCCTGGCTGGCGCAGGACGGCAGCGATTACTTCGATCTGCATCACACCGCCGACGACACCCTGGACAAGATCGACCCGAAGGCGCTGGCGCAGAACGTCGCCGCGTATGCGGTGTTCGCGTATCTGGCGGCGCAGGCCGATGGCAGTTTCGGCAGCCAGGCCAAGACAGTGGAACCGCCCAGGGAGTAAAGTAAACCGGACCTGCGCAGGACGCGCGCAGGGGCTCCCCTTCCGCAGCAGCGCCAGGACCTTTGATGGGCATACGGCAACGTCGCGCGGGCTCAGCGGTGACGTTGCTGGATGTAGCCCGCCATGCGGGCGTGTCGCCGATGACTGCTTCGCGCGTGATCAACCGCCACCCGCGCGTGAGCGCTACCATGCGCGAGCGCGTCGAAGCTTCGATCAAGGCGCTCGGCTACCGCCCCAACCTCGCCGGCCGCTCGCTGCGCACCGCAGGACTGGCGCGCATCGGCGTGCTGTACAGCAATCCCAGCGCGGCGTACCTCAACCAGTTCATGCTCGGCATGCTCGAGCAGAGCAGCCTGGAAGGCTGCCAGGTGCTGGTTGAAAAGAGCGACGACAGCGCCAGCCAGCGCGCCGCCACCGAACGCCTGCTCGAGGCCGGCGCCGATGGCCTGATCCTGCCGCCGCCGCTGTGCGATGCGCGGCAGACCATCGCCGAACTGGATGCGCGCGGCATTCCGCTGGTGGCGGTCGCCACCGGCGCACCGATGCCCGGGGTCAGCTCGGTGCGCATCGACGACTACCAGGCCGCGTGCGCACTCACCCGGCATCTGCTCGACCTGGGTCACCGCGACATCGGCTTCGTCAGCGGCGATCCCGGGCACACGCCCAGCGCGCTGCGCAGCCGCGCGTTCTTCGACACCATGGCGGGGGCCGGGCTGACGGTGGCACCGGAGCGCGTGGCCGAAGGCCTGTTCACCTACCGCTCCGGCCTGCTCGCGGCCACCGCGTTGCTGCAGGTCACCCCGCGTCCCAGCGCGATCCTGTGCAGCAACGACGACATGGCCGCGGCAGCGCTGGCGATCGCGCACGGACTGCGCCTGCGCGTGCCCGAGGATCTGTCGATCGCCGGTTTCGACGACACGCCGGTGGCCACCACGATCTGGCCGGAGCTGACCACGATCCACCAGCCGGTCGCGGCGATGGGCAGGGCCGCGGTGACGCTGCTGCTCGGCGAAATTCGCCAGCGCCGCGACGGACTGCCCAGCCGCGGCACCCACCAGGTGCTGGACTACACCCTGGTCACGCGCGGATCCACCGCACCGCCCGCATCGCGCTGAGCGTCGGCACCGCGTGCGGCAGGTCAGGCAACGCCTCGCGCGCGCGCGTGCCGGATCACGTCGACCTGGGCCACACCGAGCAGCCCGGTCAACGGCACCGCAGCGCGACGCTGCCGCGGATCCACGACCAGGTCCTGACCGCGCAGCAGGTCCAGTAACCGCTCCGCCAGCGGCATGACCATGTGCCGGCCCCAGCAGCGCTCGGACGCATGGCCGAACGGCAGGTAGCCAGGCAACGCATCGGGATCCACGCCGTCCCAGCGCTCGGGCCGGAACGCCTCCGGCTCATCCCACAGCGCCGGATCGCGATGGCTGAGCAAGGGCAGCACCAGCACGTCATCGGCGGCACCGATACGCGGATCCAGCGCACCGTACTCGGGCGAGGCATTGCGCAGGATGTTCCAGGACGGCGGCAGCAGGCGCAGGGTTTCGTAGAGGATGTTGCGGTTGCAGACGCGCGCGTCGAACGGCGACCCCAGCCACAGCGCGTTGGCGACCAGCGTGGAAATGGTGAAGCACACCGGCGCGGCGGTGCGCCGGTACAGGCCCATCGCATCGCGGCGCGCGCGGTAGCCGTCGGCCGCGGACAGCAACGTGGCCAACGCCGAGGCCTCTGCGCCCGGCGCCAGCGGTGCGAGCGCGCCAGCGGCGATCACCGCCCAGGTCAGGCGCGGCGTCAGTTCCAGGGTGCGGTCCATCAGCAGGCGCAGCCGCCACGGGTCGCCGCCGAGCAGCAGGTCGCGCAGATAGACATGGCCGACGTGCGGCCATGGACCGGACAGGTCGAGCGTGGGCGGCGGCGGACGCTTCAGCGCCTCGCGCACGTCGCGGCCGATCGCCTGCATCAGTTTCGCCGCTTCGCTGCGCGCGATCGAGCGGCCGTGCAACGGCTTGAAGGTCGGCCGTTCGTGTTCGGTGGCGGGCCGGGCCGCGAGCAGGCGGTCGCTCAGCGCGGCGCCGGCGACACCGACCGTATCGGCATCCAGGCGGAACGCCTCCTGCCCCACATGCGTACGCAGCAACGCCTGCAGACGCGGCGCGAAGACCGTGGCGCGCGCATCGCGGTCGACCATGGTGGCGGACATCGCCAGTCTCCTGAAGGAACGACGCCCGGCGCAGTGCATCCGCCGGGCACCGGCCGCACGGCATGCCGCGCGGCAACGCACACGGCGCTCAGTACCAGATGTACCAGGCGTACGACTTCAGCGGCTTCTTCGACGACAGCAGGTGCTTGATGGAGAACAGCAGCTTCATGAGCGACATCTCCGAAGGAGTGACGATGGCCCTTTCGGGCGGGGGGACTGCGCGGTTTCGCCGATGCCAGCGCGCATGGCGCGATCGCATCGACGAGGCGCGCCTGCACGCTACGCCGCCGCCAGGCCCCTCGCAAACCCGAAACCGGCCGGCGCGCACACTATTGCGTAGCCAAATGCAGCCGCATCTCAGCGCGTGACGCCGTGCTCAGCGCGCCGCGCGCCCGTGCGGATGCCGGCTGCGCCAGGTCCCCAGCAACACCGCCGTGGCGGCGGCCACGTTGAGGCTTTCCACCGCGCCGCTGCCGGGGATGGACAGGCGCAGATCGCAGGCCTGCGCGAAGTCGCGGTCCATGCCGTCGCTCTCGGCGCCCATCACGTAGACCAGGCGCTGCGGCAAGGCGGTGGCGAACAGATCGTCGCCGCCGTCCACCAGCGTCGCGGCGAGGGCGAAGCCCGCGTCGCGCAATTGCGCCTGCGCCTGCATCGTGGGTGGCAGCCGCACCAGCGGCACCGCCTCGGCGCCGCCCTCGGCCACGCGCGCGGCGGCACCGGACAGCGCCAGTGCGGCCTGCTCCGGCAACAGGATCGCGCCCACGCCGAAGTGCGCCGCCGAGCGCAGGATCGCGCCGAAGTTGTGCGGATTGCCCACGCCATCCAGCCACAGCGCCAGCGCCGGACCCGGCGCCAGCGCCTGCAGCCAGTCGGCCAGGGCCAGCGGCGCGACGCGCAGCACGTCGGCGACCACGCCCTCGTGGTGACTGCTGGCGGCGAGCTTGTGCAGGTCGGCCTCGTCCACCACGCGGTAGCCGACCCGGTTGGCCACGCACCACTTCAGCAGCGGCTGCAATGCCGGGATCCGCGCCTCGCTCAGGTACAGCTTGCGGATCGCCTCCGGCCGCCGCGCGTACACCGCGCGCACTGCGTTCAGGCCGTACAGGCGCAGTTCGTTGCGGTTGGTCGGCGCCGCCGCACCCTCACCCCCGGCGCCTCTCCCGGGGGGAGAGGGGAGATTCCCACCGCGCGGGCGGTTGCCCCAGGGCGAGGTCATCGGCGTACGCCCGCGGCGCGGGCGCACCGCGCCGGCGCGGCACAGCGGGAACGAAGGGCATGACGCATGGGACTCTCCTGGAAAACGCACGGGGCGCGCGCCAGGGACGGCGCGCTGCGGGGATTTTCGCTCATCCGCGCCCCACTGGCTGCCCCGGCATGACGCAGCGCGGCCCCGAGACTTGTCTACGTCATGCCACGCAAAGCGCAACCCGCATTCCGGCCGCACCGTGAAGTGGTTCGCTCCTGCCTTCCACCGTGCGGAATTCGCGGCAGCGCATGCGCAAATCCGACAAGCCTGACGTGCGCATCGGGTCCATTGTCGCCGCTCCTTCCGCCACCACGCAGGCGCCATCGACCCACCATCACCGTGCCATTCGCTTCGCAGACGGGAGACCTGCGATGGCCTGCGCCGCTGCATCGCGCAGCGCCATGTTCCGCGGACTCCCGAGAACGCACTCCGCATTCTCACGACAAGGCGATTCCCATGCACTCCGACATCCGTCCGTTTTCCTCGTCCGCACGCCGCTGCGTGCACGCCGCCCTGCTGCTGATGCTGCCCCTGCTCGGCCTGAGCGCCAGCGCACTGGCCCAGACCGCCGCGCCCGATGCCCGCCTGGCCCGGGTCGGCGCCCTGCCCGCCGCGCACAAGCCCACCAACGTGCCCGACGACTACATCCAGACGCCGTTCGGCTACTTCGCCCCGGCCTGCGTGCGCCAGGTCCATGGCAGCGACCGCGTGCTCGCCGACGGCGCCCTGCAGCATGCCGATGGCGCGCGCGAACAGGCGCAGGCCTGCACCCAGGACAACTTCACCCCCACCGGCACCCGCGTCCACCCCGACGGACGTGGCCTGGATGGCCAGCCGATCCGCACTGGTGCGGCGCTGCGGGCGGCGCGCGCGCGCGGCGCGGTGCCGCCGCCGATCACCCACGACTGGGTGCAGTCGGCCATCGACGTGACCGGCAACAAGATGGGGCGCATCGTGGCCAGCTGGACGGTGCCGCAGAACCCGACCAACGTGGCCCAGCAGACGGTGTACTTCTTCCCGGGAATGCAGAGCGACGATCCCACGATCCTGCAACCGGTGCTCGGCTACCGCGGCTACAACGACAGCTGG
The DNA here is from genome assembly GCF_038442435.1 of Xanthomonas protegens. Taxonomy (NCBI): domain Bacteria; kingdom Pseudomonadati; phylum Pseudomonadota; class Gammaproteobacteria; order Lysobacterales; family Lysobacteraceae; genus Xanthomonas; species Xanthomonas protegens. The sequence goes on from NZ_JAQJCQ010000013.1 coordinate 146,907, forward strand.
GACCTGAGCAGCTGGAACTGCTGCCAGGACGGCATGGTGTGGCACAGCGACTTCATCGCGGCCAGGGCCGGCGACCGGATCGTCGGCGACACCTACGCGACCTGCAACAACGGCCTGCCCTGCACGAACTGGAACGTCGACACGCGCAACGTCACCACCGGCCAGAGCGTGCGGCTCAGCACCACCTACGACATCAACTCCCGGACGCACTTGGTGGTGGGCGGCGCGCTGGAAGTCTATGCGGTGGACAGCTGCGACCAGTATCCGCCGGACGGGAGCATCACCTTCAATGCGATCGGCGTGTACGACTACCGCATGCAGCGGGTGGCGTCGCCGGCGTGGGTGTCGTACAGCGACAGCTCGGGCCTGGACGTGCAATGCAACTACGCGGTGGACACCACCGCGACCTCGGCCACCATTTCCTACTGAAGCCGTGGCCCGCGTGCGTCGCTCCCACGGGCGACGCGCGACTCAGGCCGCCGCCCAGGTTCGCGCGAACAGGCGCAGATCGCGCGGCTGTCCATCGCGCAACGACAGTTCGCGGCGCGTGCCGATCTCGGCGAAGCCGTTCTTCTGCAGCACACGCGCCGAGCCGTGATTGTCCGGCAGCACCAGCGCCTCGATCCGCTGCAGGCGCAGCGCCGGCACCGCCCAGTCCAGGTAGGCGGCGACGATGCGGGTCATCCGGCCCTGCCCCCAATACGCGCGACCGAGCCAGTAGCCGAGCTCGGCCCGCTCCGGTGCCGGCTGCGCCGCCGCATGCAGGCCGATCCCGCCGCAGGCTTCGCCGCCGATCTCGATCGCCAGCACCGGATCGTTCAGGTCGATCACCTGCCCGCCCAGGAAGGCCTCGCCGTCGGCGCGCGTGTACGGATGCGGAAAGCGCCGGCTGAGCCCGCGCGCCACCTGGGCATCGTCGGCGTGGCGGACCAGTGCGTCCAGGTCCTCGGCACGCCAGCGCCGCAGCACGATGCCCTCCAGCCGCAACTGCAGATCGCGCCAGGGGGCGGCAGCGGCGGTCTCGGACATCGGCGGCTCCTGCGGCAAGGAAGCGCAGCATAGCCGCCGGCCGCGGCGGCTCGATCGTCTACGGCTGAGGGTTTTACCCGACAGACCAGCGAAAGCCAGGCCCGGTAGACTCCCGCGCCGCACCTCGCCCTTCCGTCCAAAGAGCCGTTCCCCGATGCCTTCCGACACCGCCGCCACGGCCCGCATTCCGATCTTCATGTACCACAACGTGGCCGAGGCACCGCGGCACCTGCAGGTGTACCGCAGCCTGTACGTGAGCCCGGGCCGCTTCGCCCGGCAGATGCGCCTGCTGCAGCGACTGGGCTACCGCGGCGTGTCCATGTCCGACGCCATGCCCTATCTGCGTGGCGAGCGCCAGGGCAAGGTCGCGGTGATCACCCTGGACGACGGCTACCTGGACAACCTGCACGCGGCGCTGCCGGTGCTGCAGCGGCTGGGTTTCACCGCCACGGTCTACATGGTGAGCGGCTGCATCGGCCGCCACAACGTGTGGGATGCCCAGAAGCTGGACATCGAGAAGCCGCTGATGAATCTCGCCGAGCTGCGCCAGTGGCGCGCCGGCGGCATGGAGGTCGGCGCGCACACCCGCTCGCACCCGCACCTGACCGGCTGCAGCGATGCGGCGCTGCGCGAGGAGATCGGCGGCTGCAAGCGCGAACTGGAGGACCTGCTCGGCGAGGCGGTGCCACAGTTCTGCTACCCCTACGGCGATGTCGACGACCGCGTCGCCGACGTGGTACGCGAGGCCGGCTACACCGCCGCCACGAGCACCCGCCGCGGCCGCGCCCCGGCCGGCTCGGACCCGATGCGCTACCCGCGCATCCAGGTCGCGCGTCATCACCTGCTGCCGCAGTTCGCGCTGCGCGCCTTCACCGCCTACGAGGACCGCCGCGGATGAAATTCCTGTTCGTCGGCACCAATCCCGAAAACACCGGCGCGGCCACGCATTTCGTGGCGCTGGCGCAGGCGCTGGCCGGCGTCGGCCACCAGGTCGAAGTCATCGCCTGCGAAGGCGGCCTGATCGCCGACGAGCTGCGCCGCAGCGGCATCACCGTGCACGTCGGGCACTTCCGCAATGTGCTGGACCCGGACGGCTACCGGCCGCTGCTGCGGGTGGCGCGGCACAGCCGGCCAGACTGGCTGGTCGGCAACTTCGGCAAGGAATACTGGCCGCTGCTGCTGGCCGGACGCGCGCTGGGCATCCCGGTCACGCTGTTCCGCCACCGCACCCCGGCGATGAGCGCGCTGTCCGGCTATGCGATCCCGCGCCTGGCGGCGCGCTTCTTCGCGGTCTCGCACTACGCCCGCCAGGCCTACCTGGAGCGCGGCGTGCCCGAGGCGCTGGTGCAGGTGCTGTACAACCCGGTGACCATGGAGCGGCTGCGCCCGGATCCGGAACGCGGCCACGCCATCCGCGCCGCGCAGGGCTTGCCCGAGGATGCGATCGTGCTCGGCTACAGCGGGCGCATGCATGCCGGCAAGGGCATCTTCCCGCTGCTGGAAGCTGCAGGAGCGGCGATGGCGCAGGAGCCGCGGCTGCACTGCCTGTGGCTGGGCGACGGCCCGGACGCGGCGCAGTTGCAGGCACAGGCTGCGGCGCAGCCGCACGGCCAGCGCCACCGTTTCGTCGGCTGGGTCAACGACACCACGCCCTACTACAACGCGATGTCGATGCTGGCGTTCCCGTCGCTGGCGCCGGAAACCTTCGGCCGGGTCTCGGTGGAGGCGCAGGCCAGTGGCGTGCCGGTGCTGGCCAGCCACGTTGGCGGCACCGCCGAGACGCTGGATCCCGGCGTCAGCGGCGAACTGCTCACGCCCGGCGACGTGGACGGCTGGCGCGACGCGATCCTGCGCCTGTGCGACGGCGAACGGCGCCAGCGCATGGGCCAGGCCGGGCGCGACTTCGTGCAGCGCCATTTCGGCGGCGCGGTGATCGCCGCACAGTTCGTGCACCTGCTGCAGCAGCCGCGCTGCGCGCCGCAGCCGCTGGCACCGTCGCGCGTCGATCCGGCCTGAGCGCCGCTGCCTGAGCGGCCGCGCTCAGGCGTGGTCGCCGACCGACGGGGTCTGCGCTTCCAGTTGCTGCAGGCGCTGCTGCACCGCGTCCGGCGAACGCGTGTACGGCGCCAGCAGCGCGTAGAACGCCGGCACCACGAACAGCGACAGCAGCGTGGACACCGACACGCCGAAGATCACCACGATGCCGATGGTGGCGCGGCTGGCCGACCCGGGGCCGCCGGCGACCACCAGCGGGATCGCGCCGACCACGGTGGCCAGCGAGGTCATCAGGATCGGCCGCAGGCGCACCGCCGAGGCTTCTACAATCGCGTCGCGCACGCTGCGCCCGGCATCGCGCAACTGGTTGGCGAACTCGACGATCAGGATGCCGTTCTTGGCCGCCAGCCCGACCAGCATCACGATGCCGATCTGACTGAACAGGTTGAGCGTACCGCCGCTGATCGCCAGGCCGATCAGCGCGCCGAGCACGCCCAGCGGCACGGTCAGCATGATCACCAGCGGGTGGATGAAGCTCTCGAACTGCGCCGCCAGCACCAGGTACACGATCAGCAAGGCCAGGGCGAAGGTCAGCAGCACCGCGCCGCCGGCCTTCTGGTACTCGCGCGATTCGCCCTTCCAGTCGAGCTGCGCGTAGTCGGGCAGTTCCTCGCGCGCCACCTGCTGCGCCCAGGCGATCGCCTCGCCGAGCGGATAGCCCGGCGCCAAGCCGGCGTTGATGGTGATGGCACGCAGGCGGTTGAAGCGATGCAGGTTGCCCGGCTCGGCGACTTCGCGCAGGGTCACCAGGTTGGACAGCGGGATCAGCTGGCCGCTGTCGGCGCGTACCCGGATCGCCGCCAGGTCGGCCGGATCGGCGCGGCCGTCGCGGCTGGCCTGCAGCATCACGTCGTACTCCTCGCCGTTGTCGACGAAGGTGGTGACCTGGCGCGCGCCCATCAGCGTCTCCAGTGCGCGGCCGATCTCGGTCACCGGCACGCCGAGGTCGGCTGCCCGCTGGCGGTCGATCTCCACGCGCATCTGCGGCCGGGTTTCCTTGTAGTCCGAGTCCGCCCCGACCAGGCCGGGGTTGTCGGCGATGCGCGCAAGCAGGCGGTCGCGCCATTGCGCGATCTCGGCGTAGTCGGGGCCGCCGAGCACGATCTGGAACGGCTGCCCGCGGCTGTTGACCAGGCCGCCGCCGACCTGAGTGCGCGCACGCACGCCGGGCAAGGCGCGCAACTCTTCCTGCAGCGTCGCGGCGACGTCGGCGGTGGCCACGTCGCGCTCGCTCCAGTCGCGCAGGAACACGCTGACCCGGCCGGTGTGCATCTCCTCGCTGGCGCCGAAGCTGCCGGGCACGCGCGGGTTGGCGCGCGCGATCGGCTGGCCGTCGCCGCGGTGGCGGTCGAGGATCGCCTCGACCTGATGCATCTGCCCCACCGTGTAGTCGAAGCCGGCGCCTTCCGGCGCATCGATCATCACCTGGAACGAGCCGCGGTCCTCGGCCGGCGCCAATTCCGAAGGAATCATCCGCGCCAGCAGCGCGCTGGCCGCCAGCGCCGCCAGCATCAGCGCGCCGAACACCCAGGCGCGGCCGACGTGGCGCTCGAGCACGCGCCGATAGCGCGCGCTCAGCCCCTGCAGCCGCGCCTCGACCCAGCCATGCACGCGGTTGGGCTTCTCGCGCGCATGCGCCTTGAGCAGCTTGGACGACATCATCGGGGTCAGGGTCAGCGCGACGAAGGCGGAGATCGCCACCGCCGCGGCCAGCGCCACCGCCAGTTCGCGGAACAGGCGCCCGGTGTTGCCTTCGAGGAACCCGACCGGCAGGAACACCGCCACCAGCACCGCGGTGGTGGCGATCACCGCGAAGGCGACCTGCGCGGTGCCACGCCGCGCCGCCACCAGCGCCGGTTCGCCCAGGTCGACGCGACGCTGGATGTTCTCCACCACCACGATCGCATCGTCCACCACCAGGCCGATGCACAGCACCAGGGCGAGCAGGGTCAGCAGGTTGATCGAGAAGCCGAACGCATACAGCGCGATGAACGCGGCCACCAGACACACCGGCACCGTCACCGCCGGAATCAGCGCCGCGCGCACGCTGCCCAGGAACAGCCAGATCACCACCAGCACCAGCACCACCGCCTCGATCAGCGTGTGGTAGACGCGTTCCACCGAGGCATCGATGAACACGGTGGAATCGAAGGCGACGAAGATCTGCGTGCCCTTGGGCAGGGTCTGCTGGATCTGCTGCGCGGCCGCGCGCGCGGCGCGGGCCACATCCAGACTGTTAGCGGTGGAGGTCTTGACGATGCCCAGGCCGACGTTGGGCACGCCGTTGCTGCGGAAGTAGGCGCGGCGCTCGGCCGAGGCCAGTTCCACCTTGGCCACATCGCCCAGCCGCACCACGTAGCCGTCGCGGCCCTTGCCGAGCGGGATCGTGGCGAAGTCCGCCGGCGCGCGGTAGCTGCGCTCCACGCGCAGGGTGAAGTCGCGGTCGGCCGACTCCAGGCGGCCGGCCGGCAGTTCGACGTTCTCGCGGGCCAGCGCGTTCTCCACGTCGGCCACGGTGAGATCGCGCGCGGCCAACTGGTCGCGGTCCAGCCAGATCCGCATCGCGTAGCGCTGGCGCCCGCCCAGGCGCACCTGGGCCACGCCGTCGATGCTGGACAGGCGATCCACCACGTAGCGTTCGGCGTAGTCGGACAGCTGCAGCGCATCCATCGTGCTGGAGCTCATGTTGAGCCACAGGATGGCGTCGGCATCGGCCTCGACCTTGGCGATCTCCGGCGCGTCGGCCTCGTCGGGCAGGCGGTCGAGCACGCGGCTGACCGCGTCGCGCACGTCGTTGGCGGCGGCCTCGATGTCGCGGGTGGCGCGGAACTCGATGCTGATGTCGGCCACGCCGTTGGAACTGCGCGCCTGGATCGTCTCGATGCCTTCGATGCCGGCCAGCGCGTCCTCCAGCACCTGGGTGATGCGGCTCTCCACCACCGCCGCCGAGGCGCCGGGGTAGCGCACCTCCACCGACACGATCGGCGGATCGATCGCCGGCAGCTCGCGCAGGGTCAGCCGGCTGTACGCCATCACCCCCAGCACCACCAGCAACAGGCTCATCACCGCGGCGAACACCGGCCGGGTGATGGAGACGTCGGACAGCTTCATCGCGCCAGGTCCGCCGCGGCGCTGCCGCTGCGCACACCGCCACCGCGCGTGCCGGCGGCGGCATCGACCACCGCCACGCCCGGGCGCAGCTTGCCGGTGCCCTCGACCACGATGCGCTGGCCAGGCTGCAGGCCGTCGACGATCTCGACCAGGCCGTCGCGACGCGCGCCGGTGCGCACGTCGGCACGGGCCACGGTGGCGTCGGTGCCGACGCGATAGACGAAAGCGTCGCGCCCCACCTGCACCACCGCGATCTCCGGGATCACCAGCGCCTGCCGGGCGGGCCGATACAGGCGCACGTCCATCAGCATGCCCGGGCGCAGCGCGCGGTCGGCGTTGTCGAACGCGGCACGCACGGTGACTGCGCGGGTGGCGCTGTCCACGCGCGCATCCACGGTGGCGACCTTGCCGTCGAAGGCGCGTCCCGGATAGGCCACGCTGCGGCCGCCGACGGCATCGCCCGCCTTCACCGTCGACAGCGCCGCCTCCGGCACCTGGAAATCCACGTAGACCTGGGCCACGTCGTCGAGCGTGGCGATGGTCGCGTCCGGCGTCAGCAGCGCGCCGGGGCTGACCTGGCGCAAGCCGAGCACGCCGGCGAACGGCGCGCGCACGCTGCGGTCGCCGATCTCCGCGCGCATCTGCAGCACCCGCGCCTGCGCGGCATCGCGCAGCGCGCGTTGCGTGTCCAGTTGCGCGCGCGACACCAGTTGCCGCCCGACCAGTTCGCTCTGCCGCCGATACAGTTGCTCGGCCTCGGTGTAGGTGGCCTCGGCCTCGCGCAACGCCGCCTGCTGGCCCTGCCAGCGCAGCGTCACCAGCGGCGCGCCGGCCGCCACTTCCTGGCCACTCTCGAAATGCACGCGCTCCACGATCTCGCTGACCTTGGCGGTCAGCGTCACCGACTCGCGGGCCTTGACCGTACCCAGCGCGGCCAGGCTGTCGTTCCACTCACGGGGCTGCACCGTCTGCAGCGTCACCGGGATCGCGGCACTGGCCGCAGCCGGCGCCGGAGCCTTGCCGCAACCGGCGAGCGCGAGCGAGGACAACAGGAGGCACACCAGGCGGACGCCGGCGCGTGGTCGGTGCGGCATGGAGATCCCGGACGCGTGGAGTTCGACCCAGTCTAACGGCCTGGCGTGACGGGCGTTGACACGTCGCGACCATGACCGACGGCCCTTGCCGGCCAACGGATGCGCTGCGCGATGAGACGCAGCGCACGCGTGTTGCGGCTTGGGCCGCTCAATCAGTCCTTGCCGGTACGACGCCGGGTGAAGTACGGATAGGCCACCATGAAGGCAAGCGCCGATGCACTCCCAAGCAGCATGCGCACCGCCTGCCCCAGGGTGTGCGGCACATACAGGGCATGCGCCGACGCGTCATACCAGATCGCGTGCAGCATCATCAATCCGAACGAGGCCATCGGCAGTCCGAACACCAGCCAGCCGAAAAAGCGCAGCGCCGGCGACGTACGCCCCTCGGCTAATTTGCCGACGACCTCTGTGCTGGCCAGGTGGTACTGGAACGGATCGGAGGTGGCGTATCTGGGCGGCGGTGGCGGCGCTGGCTCCGGCTGCACCGGCTGATGCGTCACCTGTTCGGTGCACGCCGGTTGGACCAGTTCGGCCACATTGGTTCTGGCCAACACGTCATGCAGCTTCGGATCCATGCGCCCCCCGTGAACGTTGCCCGGCAGCGTCATCCGCCACCGAATCCGCCATCCCTGCGCCTGCCGCGCGAGTGCGCGCCGCATCGCCTGCGGGCGGCGCAGGGACCTGGCAACTGCCATCAGTGCGGCGAAAAAGCGGCGCGCTGCCGCGCCTGCAGCGCACTGCACAGGCGAATGGTTTCGGCAGTCTGCGCAAGGCCGCGATCGGCGCCGCTGAGTGCCTTCAGGCGCGGCGTGAAGAACGCCTCCAGCCGGTCCGCTTCGGCGGCATCGCAGCCACCACTGGCCGCCAGCGCCGGCAAGCGACCGCCGTCGAAGGAACCGGAGCGCGCCACGATGCGATCGAAGTGGGCGGTGTACCAGGGCCACATCGAGGCGTGCGTGGCCGGCTCGGCATGCGCGCCCATCAGCAGGCTGTTCATCTCGCCGACCTTGATCGCATCGGTCAGAGCGAAATCGCGCACCTTCTGCAACTGCTGCGGATCCTGCACGGCGCCGAGCGCTTCGATCATCGCGTTGCGCTGGGCCGGTTCGCCGTGACCGCGCAGGGCAGCGATCAATGCGTCCACCGCGGGCGCGCCACGCTCCTGCACCGCCACCGTCAGCGCTGCGCCAAGCAGATCCGGGTTGGCGGCGGCGAAATCCGGCGCGCCGCGCTTGCCGGCCAGCACCGCATCGCCCTGGGCCAACAGCGCCTGCCGTACCGCCGGCACGCCCATGGTCACCCCGAGCAGTTCGGCCAAGTTGGAGCGCAGCGCCACGTCGTCATCGCTGTCGCCGGCGCGTCGCCGATCGCCCAGCGCCTGCAGGCGTGCGCCGAACGCGGCGTCGGTGGCCTGGCGCAGCATGGCGCGCTGCGCGTCGTCGCGCGCCAGCACCCGCCAGATCCAGCCGATGCGGTCGTTCATCGCGGTGGCCACCGCCGTGGCCTTGGCCGGCGCCAGCTGCTGCATCGCCGCGATCACGTCCGCGGTATCGGCCTCGCCGGTGCGGAACGCGCTGTCGATGGCGTCGGCATAGGCCAGTTTCTCGGCATCGTCGAGCGCATCGAGATGGCGGCCGAGCGCGGCCAGTTGCGGCTTGGGCAGGGCGAAACGGTAGTAGCCGGTGCCGCCGGCGTTCGGCATCACCCAGCTGTCGGCATCGGCACCAGCGAGCGCGAGGCGGCCGTCGCTGGCGGACAGCATCTGGCAGGCGCGGCGCACGCCCTGGCGCGTGCCGTACTTGACGCAGACCGGCACGCCCCAGGTCTGCGCGGCGCTGCCACGCGACCCCAGCGGCAGGAAGCGCTGCTGGTGCAACTGCAGCACCGCCCCGCCCGCCTGCGGCTGCACACGCGCCTGCAGGTAGGGCACGCCCGGCTGATCGAGGAAGCTGCGGAACGCGGCCTTGACATCCTCGCCCTTGCCGGCTGCGGCGGCGATGGCGTCGACCAGATCGTCGGCAGTGGCGTTGCCGAAGCGGTGCGCGCGGATGTAGCTGCGCATGCCGCTGCGGAAAGTGTCCTCGCCGACGAACTGCTCGAACATGCCCAGTACCGCGGCGCCCTTGCGGTAGGTGATGCTGTCGAAGGCGGTCTCGATGTCGCCGTTGCCGGTGATCGGCTGGCGGATCTTGCGCGCGCTGACCAGGCTGTCGTTGTTCATCGCGTCATGCGCGGCGCTGATGCGGTCCAGGTCGGCGCGGTACTGCGGCCGCAGGCGCATGGTGATCTTCTGCTGCATCCAGGTGGCGAAGGCCTCGTTGAGCCACAGGTCGTCCCACCAGGCCATGGTCACCGTGTCGCCGGTCCACTGGTGCGCCAGTTCGTGCGCGGTGACGTTGAACGAGCCCTCGACGTTGTGCCGCGGCGAATCGTCGTCCAGCAACAGCAGCCAGTCGCGGAAGGTGACGAACCCGGGGTTCTCCATCGCGCCGGCGGAGAAGTCCGGCGCGGCCACCAGATCCAGCTTGTCGAACGGATAGCCGAAGTCGTAGTAGTCCTCCAGCGCGGTGATGATCTCCGGCGTCTGCTGCAGCGCGCGCCGGATGCGCGGGCCCTGTCCTTGTGCGGCGACGCCGCGCAAGGGGGTGGACTGCGGGCGCTGCGGCGTGGCCGGCAGCGCCGGCCCGTCGACCACGTCCCATGGCCCGACCGCGTAAGCCACCAGGTAGGTCGGCAGCGGCACGGTCTCGGCGAAGCGCACGGTCTTCCAGCCCTTGCCGGCCGGTTCGGTGGACTCGGCGCGGGTATTGGCCAGCGCCTGCTCGCCCTCGGGCACGGTCAGGCGCAGCGCGAACGGCGTCTTCAGCGCCGGCTCGTCGAAGCCGGGGAAGGCGTAGCGCGCGCTGATCGGCTCCATCTGCGTCAAGGCGTAGGCATGCCCCTGCGCCTTGACCTGGTACAGCCCCTGCAACTGCTGGTTGAACGGTGCGCTGTAGACGATGGTGAGGGTCAGCTCCTGCGGCTGCAGGGTGCGCCCGAAGGCGATGCGGGCCACGCCGGCCTGCGCGTCGGCCTGGGTGTAGCGCACCGGGAACGACGCACCATCGGCGGTGCGCAGCGTGGCCTTGCTCACCCGCAACTCCTTGCCGTGCAGCCACAGATGGTCGGAGGCGCGCTCCAGGCGCACGCGCAGAGTGGCGGTGCCGTCGAAGTCGGTGCGCTCCGGATCGATCTTCAGGTCCAGCGCATAGTGTTCGGGCACCGCCCAATCCGGCAGGCGTCCGGTCGGCACCGCATCGGGGGCCTGCGCGCAGGCCGCGCCGCAGCACAGCGCGAGGACGGAGAACAGCACGCGACGGGACAGAGCTGGCATGGACGGACCTTCGCCGATGAGGAGGGCGACGACTTAAGCATGCGCGGCCGCGGCTGTCACGTGATGACGGTCAGTGTGGCAACACAGGCGCTAGCGCGGCGGGAGTAGTTCATCTTAGGAATCAACTGTCATGCAGCCGCGACGAACGATTCCTGCTGTGCCCCAACCTTGAAAGGCGTCGGGACTGAAGTCCCTCCCACAGTGAACTCGGCCAACGTATCGTAAGTCCCGGCAGAAGTCGTTCCACACGCGCGAATGACGCCCGCGGCTGCTGCGGAGGCCAGCGTTGTTGCGTGCCCACCACGATCAACAGGCGACGTCGGCCACCAAGTACAGCGCATTCGCTTTGCTATCGCTGTTGCTTCGGCTTTTGACTTGCCGGGTTCCCTTCCGCAGCGGCGGCCATCGCGGGGAAACACCCGAAGGGCGGCGCACATGGATGTGCGCCGTCCGCGGCAGGGGCAGGATGCCCCTTCCGCGGATCCCCGGGATGGACGCGGA
>NZ_JAQJCQ010000014.1:0-145384 GCF_038442435.1 Xanthomonas protegens
CCATTGCCGTCGGTGACGGTGACGGTCGCACCCGCCTCCGCAGTACCGACAATCGCCGTGCCATTGCTCGGCTGCAGTACCGGCGCCGCTGGCGCCAGCGCATCGACCGTGCTGGACGCCGGCGGGCTGGCATTGCCGGCCGCATCGGTGGCGACAGCGTTGATCACGGTACCGTCAGGCAACGCGGCGCCCGGGGTCACGCTCCAGTTGCCGGCGCCATCGGCCGTCGTCTGCCCGATCAGGTTGCCATTGCCGTCGGTGACGGTGACGGTCGCACCCGCCTCCGCAGTACCGACAATCGCCGTGCCATTGCTCGGCTGCAGCACCGGCGCCGCCGGTGCCAGCGCATCGACCGTGGTGGACGCCGGCGGGCTGGCATTGCCGGCCGCGTCGGTGGCAATGGCGTTGACCACCGCGCCATCCGCCAACGGTGTCGCCGGGATGACGCTCCAGTTGCCGGACGCATCGGCCGTGGCTTGGCCAATCAGGGCGCCGTTGCCGTCGGTGACGGTCACTGTCGCACCTGCTTCGGCGGTCCCGACGATGGCCGTGCCGTTGCTCGGCTGCAGCACCGGCGCCGCCGGCGCCAGCGCATCCACCGTGGTCGTCGCCGGCGGACTGACGTTGCCGGTCGCATCGGTGGCCACGGCGTTGACCACGGTGCCGTCCGGCAACGCGGCGCCCGGGGTCACGCTCCAGTTGCCCGCGCCATCGGCGGTGGTCTGCCCGATCAGCGTGCCGTTGCCGTCGGTCACCGTCACCGTCGCCCCCGCCTCGGCGGTACCGACGATCACCGTGCCGTTGCTCGGCTGCAGCACCGGCGCCGCCGGTGCCAGCGCATCCACGGTGAGCGATGCGGGCGGGCTGACGTTGCCGGCCGCGTCCGTGGCGACGACGTTGACCACGGTGCCGTCCGGCAAGGCCGTGCCCGGTGTGACGCTCCAGTTGCCGGCGCCATCGGCGGTGGTCTGCCCGATCACCGTGCCGTTGCCGTCGGTGACGGTGACCGTCGCGCCGGCCTCCGCCGTGCCGACGATCGCGCTGCCATCGCTCGGCTGCAGCACTGGCGCGGCCGGCGCCAGCGCATCGACGGTGGTCGTCGCCGGCGGGCTGGCGTTGCCTGCGGCATCGGTGGCGACGGCGGTGATGACTGCGCCGTCCGGCAGCGGACTGGCGGGAACGAGGCTCCAGTTGCCGGACGCATCGACCGCGGCCTGCCCGATCACCGCGCCGTTGCCGTCGGTCACCGTCACTGTAGCACCGGCCTCCGCCGTGCCGTTGATTTCGCTGCCGTTGCTCGGCTGCAGCACCGGCGCCGCGGGCGCCACCGCGTCCACCGTGGTGGTCGCCGGCGGACTGACCGTGCCGGCGGCATTGCTGGCGACCGCCGTGATCACCGTGCCGTCCGCCAGCGGCGTGGCCGGGGTGAAGCTCCAGTTGCCGGACGCATCGACGATGGTCTGGCCGATCGGTGCGCCGTTGCCGTCGGTCAGGGTGATGGTCGCGCCCGCTTCCGAGGTGCCGGCGATGACGCTGCCGTTGCTGGCGTCGATGACCGGTGCCGCCAGCAGATCCGGCGCCTGCACGCTGGCCGGCGGACTGGTGTTGCCGCCCGGATCGGTCACCACCACGGTCAGCGTTTCGCCATCGGTCAGCGGCGGCTGCAAGGGCACGGTGAAGGTGCCATCGCTGCCCACCACGGCCGTGACGTCCGGCACGCCGTCACCATTGGTATCCACGCCTACTGTGGCACCCGCCTCCGCGGTGCCGGTGAGGCTGCCGCCATCGGCCGAGACCTGCAGATTGCCGGCCGCCGCCGGCGGCGTGGTGTCAGGCGCGTTGACGCTGGCGCCGGGGCCGGTGTTACCGGCCGTGTCGGTCACCACCACCGTCAGCGGTTCGCCATTGGTGAGTGGCGGCTGCAGCGGTACGGTGAAGGTGCCGTCGCTGCCGACCACGGCGGTCACGTCCGGCACGCCATCGCCATTGGTATCCACACCCACCGTCGCGCCTGCCTCCGCCGTGCCGGTGAGGCTGCTGCCATCGGGCGCCACTTGCAGGTTGCTGGCCGCACCGGGCGGGGTGACGTCCGGCGCCTGCACCATCGCCGGCGGACTGGAGGCCCCACCAGGGCTGGTGACCACCACGCCCACCATCTGGCCATCGACCACCGGCGCCGGCAGCGTCACGGTGAAGCTGCCGTCGGTGCCGACCAAGACCACCGTGTCCACCTGTCCATCACCATCGATATCGATGCCGACCCAGTGGCCAGGCGGCGCGTTGCCGGTGATCTGGGTGCCGTCCGGGGAGATCTGCAGATTGCTCGCCACGGCCGGTGCCGACGGCTGCGGCTGCGGCTGCGGCTGCGGCTGCACGATTTCATTGCGATCGTCCTCGCTGCTCATGCTGGCCAGCGCGCCAGCGCCGAGCGCGACGCCACCCGCCATCAGCCAGGGCGCAGCCAGCCCACCGGCCATGCCGCCCGCGCCAGCCGCGGTCAAGGATTCGAATCCGGCCTCGCCCGTCACCGGCGCGTAGCTGGCCAGCAGCGCACCTTCCTCGCTGCTGGTCGCGAACTGCACTGCCACCGGACGCTCATCCCGGGTCAGGAACAACTGACTCGGTTCGGCCGAGGCGTCGAAGAAATGGGCGATGCGGACCATCTCGCCGTTCTTCAGCCGTACGACCAGGTCGCCGCCCTCACGCGTATAGGCGGCGACGCTGTCCGGCGCCACGTCCAGCACCACCTGGCTGGCCCGGGTGAGGTTCACCACGCCATCGGCGGGCAGCGGCACGGCCTGGGCGCGCCCGGAGGCGGCGTCGTGCGGAACAACCTTGACCTGGATACTCATGACGAACACTCCTTTCGCGAGGATGGGCGGAAGCGGGCGAGCGTGAGCCGATGGCCTGGGGCAATCGACGCGACTGGGCGCCGAGCCGGCCGATGCGCAGGCAACACCTCACCTACGCGGCCCTATCGGTCCACGACAAGCTTTGGATCGGTGATCAAGCAACGCAGCGCACGCACTACCGCGCGCCACGTCGGGGTGGACGCAGCTAGCGTCGGGGTCGTTGCAAGGGGGAAACCCAGGGATGAGGCCGGCGGCGGCGCTGGGCCACGTGACAGGGCGAACGAGACAAACGGGCGGTGTCCAATGACATCACGGGCACTCCTTGTGAAAGCAAAACAGTTCGAACGGCAGGACGGCAACACCATGTGCAATGACACTGCGCCGACATGCCTCGCCTGTATCGCGAGGTGCCCACCCTCAGGTCCGGATCGATCGTGCCGCATATCCGCCAAAGAACTGGCGTTACGCGGTCCCCCCTTCCGTTTGCACGCACCGATCTTTGCCAACGACGACACAGATAGGCAATAAACCGGCACAAATCCGTGACACAACTGTGTTTAGCACCACACTCCAGCGACGCTTTTTTCACAAAGCCCGCTGCGGGTTTTTCGAGGTTATTGCGCAAAGCAATAAAAAAATGACGCGACCGGCGTGGCCCGGTCCTGCGCGGCCGCGTACGCTCCCTCCATCGGCTGCGTTCGCCGAACCGCGCCGGTAAACGATTGCATCGACAGGCGCAGGCGACACCGTGCGGCCGGCGCGCCTGCGCAGCGCCCGGCCCTGTCATGGCGATCGGCCCACCGAACCTGGACGGTCGGCAGCGCGACGCGTGGCGTCGCGCGCCGCCGGTGCGGCACGCCCTGGCTCAGTACACCGGCAAACTGATGAAACTGGCCTGCTGCGGCGTGTGCCAGATCCGCTGCGTCGCCTTCTGGTAATCGCCGGGCTTGGCGAAGTAGATGTTGGGCACGTAGGTCTGCGGATTGCGGTCGTACAGCGGGAACAGGCTCGACTGCACCTGCACCATCACCCGGTGGCCGCGCTCGAAGGTGTGGTTGGCGGTGGGCAGGCCGAAGCGGTAGGCAAGCGGCTGGTTCGGGGTCAGCGGCGCCGGATGCTCGAAGCTTTCGCGGTAGCGGCCGCGGAAGATCGCCAGCGACACCGGCAATTCGTAGCCGCCCAGTTTCGGATCGGACGCCATCTGGTCCGGGTACACGTCGATCAGCTTCACCACCCAGTCGCTGTCGCTGCCGCTGGTGGAGGCCTGCAGGTTCACCTGCGGCGCGCCGGCGATGCGCAGCGGCGCCTGCAGCGGTTCGCTGACGAAGGTCAGCACGTCCGGGCGGCCATCGACGAAGCGCTGGTCGTGCACCAGCCAGGTGGTCCACATGTCGCGATCGCCGAACACCACCGGGCGCGGCACGAACGGCACCGGCTTGGCCGGGTCGGACACGTACTCGGTGTACTCGCCCTGCCCGGCCTTGGGCGCCTCGAACGAGACGCGGCCGCCGGCCTCCAGGTACAGCGGCTTGCTCTGCGCCGGGCAGCCCTGCGCGCAGCTCAGCGGCCAGCGCTGCAGGCGATCCCAGTGGTTGGCGCCGGTGTCGTAGATCAGCACCGGCGGCGTGTCGGCCTTGGGCGCGCCATCGACCAGGTACTGATCGAAGAACGGCTTGAGCACGTCGCGGCGGAACTGCAGCGCGGTGTCGCCGTCGAACTGCAGCGCGCCCAGCGAGGCGCCCTCGTAGTTGACCTGGCTGTGCCGCCACGGCCCCATCACCAGGTAATTCCTGTCGTTGCCGGTGTCGCGCGGCTCCATCGCCTCGTAGCTGTGGATCGCGCCCCACATGTCTTCCTGGTCCCACAGCCCCTGCAGCCACATCGTCGGCACCTTCAGCGGGGTGCGTGCCATCACTTTGTCCAGCGCCTGCTCCTGCCAGAACGCATCGTAGGCCGGGTGCTCGGTGAGCTTGCGCCACCACGGCAACTGCTCCAGCCCGGCGGCCTTGGCGTAGTCGCCGGCCGAGCCGGCGCGCAGGAAGTTGCTGTAGTCGTCGTAGCCCTGGCGCGGAATGCCCTCGCCCTTGCCGCGCCGGGTCATCTGGCCGGTGAAGTAGTCCAGGTTGACCTGGCGGAAGGCGCCGTAGTTGAGCCAATCGTCGCCCATCCAGCCGTCGATCATCGGGCTTTCCGGCGCGGCCACCTTCAGCGCCGGATGCGGATCGGCCAGCGCCATCACCACGGTGAAGCCCTCGTAGGACGAACCGATCATGCCGACCTTGCCGTTGGATTCGGGCACGTGCTTGACCAGCCAGTCGATGGTGTCCCAGGCGTCGGTGGCGTGATCGACCTTGGTCGGGTTGAGCGGCCCGCGCAGCGGCCGGGTCACCACGTAGTCGCCCTCCGAGCCGTATTTGCCACGGATATCCTGGAACACGCGGATGTAGCCGCCGTCCACGAACACCTCGTCGCCCTGCGGCAGCAGGTCGCGCATGTGCGGCGAGGCCAGCCGGCTGGCACGGCCGCTGGCGTCGTACGGCGTGCGCGTCAGCAGCATCGGCGCGCCGTGCGCGCCCTTCGGCAGCACGATCACCGTGTGCAGCTTGACCCCGTCGCGCATCGGGATCATCACCTCGCGCTTGACGTAGTCGTTGGCCGCGGTCGGCGCGACGAACGGCTTGCCGGTGATGTCCGGCGTCATCGGCGCGGTCTGGGCGAACGCGGTGCCGGCGGTGGCGAGGGCGACGGCAGCGGCGAGCAGGCAAGGAGCGAGGCGGCGCATGGGCATTGGATCCCGAAAGGAGGCGAATCCGCGACGCTAGGCGACGACGCCGCGCTCGGCAAGTGACAAAGGCTGGGTCGCCGCTCTTCGCCGCCGGCGCCGCGGTGCGCGAGCGTGTGGGCACGCCCTTCCGATCAGCGCCAGTGGCTGCCCTGGCCCAACTCCACCGACACGCCACCGACCAGTCCCTTGCCAGGCAGCTCAGGCGCCCGGCCGACCAGGGGCGCGGCGCCTCAGTGCCGCACCTGCCCTTCGCCGCGCACCACGAAGCGCTCCACGGTCAGCGCTTCCAGGCCCATCGGGCCATAGGCGTGCAGGCGCGTGGTGGAAATGCCGATCTCTGCGCCCAGGCCAAGTTCGCCGCCGTCGGAGAAGCGCGAGGAGGCGTTGACCATCACCACCGCCGCGCGCAGCGCCTGCACGAAGGCCTCGGCGTTGGTCGCGTCCGCGGTGGCGATGACCTCGGTGTGGTCCGAGCCGTAGCGGCGGATATGCGCGATCGCCGCATCCAGATCCGGCACCACCGCCACCGCCAGGATCAGGTCCAGGTATTCGGCGGCGTAGTCCTCGTCGCTGGCAGGGTCGATGTCCGGCAGCAGCGCGCGGGTGGCGGCATCGCCGCGCAGGGTAACGCCGCGCTGGCGCAACGCCTGCGCCGCCAGCGGCAGAAAGCGCGCGGCCACGTCGGCGTGCACCAGCAGCGTCTCCAGGGAATTGCAGGCGGCCGGCCGCGTGGTCTTGCCGTCGACCAGCAGCTTCACCGCCAGCTCCAGGTCGGCCGAGGCATCGACGAACAGATGGCACACGCCCTTGTAGTGCTTGATCACCGGCACCCGCGCATGTTCGGCGACGAAGCGGATCAGGCCCTCGCCGCCGCGCGGGATCGCCAGGTCGACGATGTCGTTCAGCTGCAGCAGTTCCAGCATGGTCTCGCGGCGCAGATCCTCGACCAGGGTCAGCGCGGCCTCGCCGATGCCGGCGGCGCGCAGCGCCCGGCGCAGTGATGCGGCGATGGCGGTATTGGAGTGGATCGCCTCGGAACCGCCGCGCAGGATCACCCCGTTGCCGGCCTTGATGCACAGCGCCGCGGCGTCGGCGGTGACGTTGGGGCGCGCCTCGTAGATCATCGCCACCACGCCCAGCGGCACGCGGATCTTCTGCACGCGGATGCCGTTGGGGCGCACGTCGTCGCGGGTGACCTGCCCCACCGGATCGGGCAAGCCCGCCACCTCGCGCAGCGCCGCGGCGATGCCGTCCAGGCGCTTGCGGTCCAACGCCAGCCGATCGAGCATCGCGCTACCGACCTCCTTGGCCCGCGCCGCGTCGAGGTCGCGCGCGTTGGCGGCGAGGATCGCGTCGGCATCCGCTTCCAGCGCCGCCGCCATCGCCTCCAGCAGCGCCTGTTTGGCCGACGACGACAACTGCGCCAGCGCTTGCGCGGCATCGCGACAGTGCAGGGCCTGGGTGCGGATGGAGGTCATTGGGCGGCTCCGGTGGATTCGGGATTCGGGATTCGGGATTCGGGAAAGGCTACGCGCCATACCGGACGATGCGAGGCAGCGAACGCGAGGCGCGACGCAGGTGCCGGCGTTGCGGCGCGACCCGCGGCACGGTCGCGACCAGCGCGGGGCGGGCGCGCTTACGCCGATTCCCCATGCCCGACTCCCGATTCCCGCACCACCACCAGGTCGTCGCGATGAATCACATTCTCGCCGTAGTTGTAGCCCAGGATCGCCTCGATGTCGCGCGAGTGGCGGCCGGCGATGCGGCGGATGTCCACCGCCGCGTACTGGCTGACCCCGCGCGCCAGGCAGCGCTCGCCGGCCGCATCGCGCAGCCGTACCTCGACCATGTCGCCGCGGCGGAACTCGCCCACGGCGCCGGCCACCCCGCCCGGCAGCAGCGAGGCGCCCTTGTCGAGCAGCGCAGTCGCGGCACCGGCGTCGACCAGGATCGCCCCCGGCTCCACCGGCACGTGGCGTAGCCAGTACTTGCGCGCGGCGATGCGGGTGCGCGCGGCATGGATGCGGGTGCCGCGCAGGCGGTCCTGGGCCAGGCCGCGCACCACCTCGGCGCTGCGGCCGTTGAACAGATAGGTTTCGATGCCGGCGGCACCGGCCTTGGCCGCGGCCTCCAGCTTGGTGCGCATGCCGCCGGTGCCGACGCCGCTGCCGCTGCCGCCGGCCATCGCCAGCACCGCCGCGCTCAGCTCCTGCACCTCGTGCAGCGGCTGCGCCTGCGGATCGCGGCGCGGGTCGGCGGTGTACAGGCCGTCGATGTCGGTGGCGATGAACAACGCATCGGCGTCGACCAGAGCGGCGACGATCGCGGCGAGATTGTCGTTGTCGCCGAGCTTGAGTTCATCCACCGAGACCGTGTCGTTCTCGTTGACCACCGGCAGCGCGCCCAACCTCAAGAGTTCGCCCAGGGTGGCGCGCGCGTTAAGGTAACGGCGGCGGTTGCGCAGGTCGTCGTGGGTCAGCAGCACCTGCGCCACCGGCCGCTCGAAGAAGCGCTGCCACAGCGCGATCAACTGCGCCTGGCCGAGCGCGGCCAGCGCCTGCCGCGCGGCCAAGGCCGCGCCGGCTTCGGCGGCCTTGGGCACGATGGCGCGGCCGGCGGCGACCGCGCCGGAGGACACGATCACCAGTTCGCGCCCGGTCGCCAGGTTGGCCGACACGAACTGCGCCAGGCCTAGCGCAAAACGCGGGGTCAGCCCGCCGCCGTCGGCGGCCAGCAGGCTGCTGCCGACCTTGAGCACCGCGCGCCGCCAGGGCGGCAGCGCTTGCTCGACGAAGGACGTGGCGGCGGTGGCGGTCGGTGCGGTCATCGGGCGCTCGCTCGGCTCAGTGCGCGTTCCAGGCGTACACGCTCAGCTCGGACGCGGCCTGGAGCGCCAGCGGATCCTCGGCGACGATGGCCTGCGCCTGTGCCAGGCTGTCCACGTTCTTGAGCACGTAGGCACCGCCGCTGCCATCGCCGAAGCCGCCGGCGCGCTCCAGCAGCCCGCGCTCGCGCAGCGCGGCCAGGAAGTCGCGATGCGGCTGGATCACCGACTCCGGAAACGCCGGCTTGCGCATCGCCATCACCAGGTACAACGTCATTGCCTTCTCCTGCGTGCGAGGGCGCGGCATGGCACGCGCCCGGTAAACGTTCGACGACCGTGCTGCGTCAACGCAGCGCCGGCCTTGCCTCCGCGCGGGCGCCGAGGCCGGGAAACAGCCGCAGCAGCCGCCGCAGGTTGTCCTGCGGGGCGACGTCGGCGGCCGCGTCCATCCAGCGTTCGTCCGCCTCCGGATGCGGCCCGGCCAGCACCACCGTGCCGCGGCCATGGCGATAGCGTGCGATCGCCACGTCGCCATTGCCGTACCGGGCGATCGGCACGAAGCCGTCCGCCGCGCTGCCGGTGAGGAACGGGCCGTCCTGATAGTAGACGCGCTGCCAGGTGCCGTCCCAGCGGATGGCGATGGTGTGGTCGCCTTCGTCGCCGATGCCCGAGCGCGGACGCCCGACTTCCGACTGCAGCGCCACATCGACCAGGCCAATGCCGTCGCGGTCGGCCAGGTACGCGCCCATGCACAGGCCCAGGAAGCCCCTGCCGCCGCTGACGAAGTCGCGCAAGGCCGCGGCGCCCTCGTCGCCGAGGGCGGCGTACGCGGCCGCGATGTCCTGGCCGCCGCCGGGCTGGATGTACAGATCGACATCGCGCAGCGTGGCGGGGGTCACGTGCAGCGGTTCGCGCTCGCCGACATAGACGATGGTCAGCGGCAGGCCGGTGGCGCGCAACGCATCCACCACCATCTCCGAGCAGCCGCGGCAGCCGGCCGCACCGCGGTAGACCGCCACCTTCTGCGCCGCATTGGTCGCTGCGCCGGCCGGGGCCGCGGGCAGCGACAGCAGCCCCGCGGCGAGCAGCGCCAGGGCAATGGTCCGCAGGCCGCCCGCGATGGCTTGCCAGGCGGGCGATGCGATCGCCGCCGTGCGCCAGCCTGCGGGACGGCCGCGCAGGCTCATCCCAGGGTCTCCCAGCGCGCGCGCAGCGCCTGCAACTGCAGATCGGCGGCGGCGCCGGGCGAGACCCGCGCCGCCAGGCTGCCTTCCGGCGTGCGCCCCTGCCCGGCGCTGTCGGCCGACGCGGCAGCGGCCTGGTAGGCCTCGCGGAACGGCACGCCGGCCACCGCGGCTTCCACCGCCACGTCGGTGGCGTACATGCCCGAATCGATCGCCGCGCGCAACCTGTCCTCGCGCCACTCGAGATTGGCCAGCAGCGCCGGCAGCAGCTCCAGCGCGGCCAGGCCGCGGCCGAAGCCGTGGAAGATCGCGCCCTTGCTGCTCTGCAGGTCGCGGTGATAGCCCGACGGCAGCGACAGCAACTGTTCGATTTCGGTGCGCGCGGCGGCCACGCTGGCGTGGGTGGCGCGCATCAGCTCGATCACGTCCGGGTTGCGCTTGTTGGGCATGATCGAGCTGCCGGTGGTGTACTGCGCCGGCAGCGCGACGAAACCGAATTCGCCGCTGGTGAACAACGACAGGTCCCAGGCCAGGCGGCGCAGATCCAGGGTGGCGCTGCCCAGCGCTTCCAGCGCGGCCATCTCGAACTTGCCGCGCGAGAGCTGCGCGTAGATCGGGCTGACCTGCAGGCGCGCGAAGCCCAGCGCGGCGGTGGTGTGCGCACGGTCCAGCGGCAGATTGACGCCGTAGCCGGCGGCGGTGCCGAGCGGATTGCAGTCGACCAGGCGCAAGGTGTCGCGGGCGCGCAGCGCGTTGTCGATGAAGGCCTCGGCCCAGCCCGCCCACCACATGCCCGCCGAGGACACCACGGCGCGCTGGATGTGGGTGTAGCCGGGCACCGGCAGGTCGCGCTCGGCCTGCGCGCGGTCCAGCGCCACCTTGGCGATCTCTGCGCTCAGTTGCGCCAGCCGCGCCAGCTTGTCCTTCAGCCACAGCCGGGTGGCCACCAGGATCTGGTCGTTGCGGCTGCGCCCGGTGTGGATCTTGCGCCCGGCATCGCCCAGGCGCTCGGTCAGCCGCGCCTCGATCGCCGAGTGGCCGTCCTCGAAGCGCGCATCCAGCACGAACGCGCCACTGCGGAAATCCTCGGCCAGCACCGCCAGCTCGCGCTGCAGCCCGGCCAGTTCGTCGGCGGACAGGATGCCGATGCGTTGCAGGCCTTCGGCGTGCGCGCCGCTGGCGGCGATGTCGTGCAGGAAGAACTCGCGGTCCAGGAGCACGTCGTCGCCGGCCAGGAACGCCTGGATCTGCGTGTCGACGGCGACACCGGGTTTTTGCCAGAGCAGATTGGTCATTGGAGAGCCGGGATTGGGGATTGGGGAATGGGGATTCGGGAAGCGGCGCGCTGCAGCGGTGATGGATGCCGTGCTGACGTGGCGCCCTACTCCGGCGTGTGCATCCGGGGGATCGAGGTCAGTTCGTCCACGCCCAGCGCCAGGTTGAGGTTCTGCATTGCCTGCGTCGCGGCGCCCTTGAGCAGGTTGTCCAGCGTCGCCACCAGCACCAGGCGCTTGTTGCCCGGGGCCAGGGTGAAGCCGCCGAGCTGCACGCCGTGGCGGCCGGCGATGCGGCTGACCCAGGGTGCCTCGTCGATCACCTCGATCAGCGGCTCGCCGGCATAGCGCGTGCGATACAGCTGTTGCACCGCATCCAGCTTGAGCGGTTGCTGCAGCCACAGGTTCACGGTCATGGTGATGCCGCGGAAATGCGGCGCCACATGCGGCATGAATTCCACCGGCACGCCGAGCTGCGCGGACACCTCGCGCTCATGCATGTGGTCGGTCAGCGCATACGGCATCAGGTTGTCATGCAACAGCGCCGGGTTGTTCTTGTCCGACGGCGTGGTGCCGGCGCCGGAATAGCCGGACACGCCGAAGCACTGCGGCGGCCCGGCGAGCTGCTCGCGCAACGGCGCGATCGCCAGCTGCATCGCGGTGGCGTAGCAGCCCGGGTTGCTGATGCGGCGTTGCCCGGCATAACGCGCACGGGTCAGTTCCGGCAGACCGTAGTACCAGGCCGGGTCGAAGCGGTAGTCGGCGGACAGATCGACCACGATCGGATCGGCCGCGCCGGCGGCAACCGCCGCATCCAGCGCCGCCACATAGGGCGCGGCCTTGCCGTTGGGCAGCGCCAGCACCACCACGTCGGCGCGCTTGGCCGCCACCGCCTCGGGATCGAGGTTCTCGTAGCGCAACTCGCCCTGGTAGGTGTCGTGGTGCGCATCCACGCGCTGCCCGTCCAGCTCGCGCGAGGACAGGAACGCCAGGCGCAACTGCGGATGCGCGGCGATCAGGCGGATCAGCTCGGCGCCGGTGTGGCCGCGGGCGCCGACGATGCCGATGGAATAAACGGGAGTGCTCATGCGTGCGAATCCAGGCGGAACTGCAGGTGGCGTTTCACCCCGGCCCATTCCGTATCGATGATGGAGAAGATGACGGTGTCGCGCGGCGTGCCGTCGGCATGGCGCTTGTGATTGCGCAGCACGCCGTCCTGCTTGGCCCCCAGCCGCGCGATCGCGGTGCGCGAGGCGTGATTGAACCAGCTGGTCTCGAACACCACGCTGAGGCAGCCGAGCGATTCGAAAGCGTGGCCGAGCAGCAACAGCTTGGCCTCGGTGTTCAGGCCGCTGCGCTGCACCCGCGGCGCGTACCAGGTGTAGCCGATCGACAGCGTCGGCACCTGCGGATCCAGGCCGTAGAAACGCGTGCTGCCGACGATCTCGCCCTGCGCATCGCGCACCACGAACGGCAGCACCCGGCCCAGCGCCTGCACCTCCAGCGCGGCAGCGACGTAGGCGTCCACCCGCTCCGGCGCGGGCACATTGGTGTACCACAGCGCGTCCAGGCCGCTGCCGCGCAGCGCGGCGCGCAGGCCCTCGGCATGCGCCGCCTGCAGTGGCTCCAGGCTGACGTGGCGCCCGCGCAGTGTGGGCACGTGGCGCCAGGCCTCGGGCAGCACGGGATCGATGCTGGAGATGGGAACGGTCATGACGACGGCGCCGCTCAACCCTGCAGGGTCGGCGTGCGCGTGGCGCAATGCGCCACGCAGTGCTGGATCTGCTCGAAGGTCTCCAGGCCGTACCAGAACACCTTCCACTTCTCCTGCTTGAAGCAGCCGTCGGACTCGGCGTAGTAGAAGATGTTGACCTGGTTGTTGTGGCGCGAACGCCAGAACAGCTGCGGCGTCTCTTCGCGCATCACGTTCCACACCGCGCGGCCCAGGCCCTCGCCCTGCGCGTCGTCGAGCACCGCGAACTTATCCAGGTAGGTATAGCCGCCCTCGTCGGTCAGGATCACCGCGGTGCGGTAGTTCTCGCTGACGTAGGCGCGCAGCAGCTTGGTGGTGTCGAAATAGTCCGGCACCAGGGTGCGGCCGAAACTGGATTCGATCAGGGTCTTCAGCCGCGGCAGGTCCAGCTCGCCCCATGTCGTGGCGCGCAGCACCTTCTCGCCGCGCCGCACCAGGGTGCCCGAGCCCTTGTGGGTGAACAGTTCCTTGGCCAGGTCGGCCGGGCGCGTGATCGACACCGACGACTCCAGCGGCAGCCGGTCCAGCAGGTCCTTGATCTGCTCGATCTTCACCTTCATGCCGCCATGGATCCACGGCTGCGCGATCAGGTGGTCGTACTCGGTGGACAGGTTGATCGAATCGATCACCGTCCCCTTCTCGTCGAGCAGGCCGCCGGTGCCGGTGAGGAAGATGATCTTGTACGGCTGCAGCTCCTGCACCAGTTCGTTGGCGGCGAAATCGGCGTTGATGTTGAGGATCTGCCCGCTGGGGGTCTCGCCCAGGCTGGTGATGACCGGGATCGAGCCGGCCTGCAGGCTGGCCTCGATCGGCGCCAGGTTCACCGCGGTGACCTCGCCGACCAGCCCGTAGGTGTCGCGGTCCAGGTACTGCGCCTCGAACACGCCGCCGGTGATCGAGGTGGCGCGCGCGCCGTTCTGCTGCAGCGCCTCGACCAGCTTCAGATTGGAAGCCTGGAACACCCGGCGCACGATCGCCAGCGCTTCCGGCGAGGTCACCCGCAGGCCGTTGACGGTCTGCTTGTCGATGCCGGCAGCGGACAGTTCCGCGTCCAGTTGCGGGCCGGCGCCGTGCAGCACGATCGGGGTCAAGCCCACTTCCTGCAGGAACGACAGCGAGGAGGTCAGCGCCTCCAGGTCGTCGCGCAGCACCGCGCCGCCGACCTTGACCACGGCGAAGCGCTTGGCGTCCAGCTGCGAGAAGCGCTTGAGGTACTGGCTGATCTCCTTGGCGCTGGCCATGCTCGAGAGCAGGCGCACGATGGTCTGGCGGGTTTGGCGGTTGGCGTGCATGGCGTGGGGCGATGTCCGAAGGAATCCAGGGTGGAGCCGATCGCAGGACCGGTCCGGGCGACGTGGGAAGGCGCGCGGCTCAGCGCGCGCCGTTGATGATGTGGTGGACCGAGTCGGCGTAGCGCTGCAGTTGCTCCAGCGTCACGAACTCGTCGGCGGTATGCGCCTGGGCGATGTCGCCCGGGCCGTAGACCAGCGCGGTGTAGCCGCCGGCGGAGAACAGCGAGGCCTCGGTCCAGAAGTCCACCGCATTGCCGATCGGCAGCTCCAGCGCATCGGCGACATCGCGCGCGGCCAGGCGCTTGTCCTCGGCGCGGGCGATGTCACCGGAGGGCAGGCTCGGCCCGCGGAAGGTTTCCTCGAAGTGCGCCGCGGCCGGCTCGGCGAAGCCGGCGAAAGTCGCCAGCAACGCATCCACGTCCATCGACGGCAGCGGCCGAAAACCGAAGCGCAGCTCCGCCGCCGGCGCGATCATGTTGGCCTTGATCCCGCCCTCGACCCGGCCGATGTTGAAGCGCAGCCCGGTCAGCCCGCCGAAGCGCGCGTGCGCCAGCGACTCCACGTGGTCCAGCGCGCGGCCGCCC
Organism: Xanthomonas protegens; assembly: GCF_038442435.1. Classification (NCBI taxonomy): domain Bacteria; kingdom Pseudomonadati; phylum Pseudomonadota; class Gammaproteobacteria; order Lysobacterales; family Lysobacteraceae; genus Xanthomonas; species Xanthomonas protegens. Next base: position 14,549 of record NZ_JAQJCQ010000014.1, read on the forward strand.
CAGCGCATCGCCTGATGCAGGGCGCTGGCCGCGGCGTCCTGCTTGCCGGACGCATGCCCGGCGCGGCCGGCGAAGCGCATCAGCACCGAACTGATGCCACGGTGCGCCAGCACCGCCTCGCTCATGGTCGGCTCGGCCACCAGCACCGCCTCGTAGGCGATGCCGCGGGCCAGGAACGCAGCGATGCAGCGCGGGTCGTTGGCTTCCTCGTCGCTGGAGAACAGGAACGCGGCATCGCCGTCGCCGGCATTGGCCGCGGCCAGCAGCGCCGCCGCCGCACCCTTGATGTCGCACACGCCCAGGCCGACCACACGATCGTCCAGGCGCCGCATCACGTGCGGATCGGCGCTCCAGTGCGGCGAATCCGGCACCGTGTCCAGATGCACGTTGAACAGGTACTTGGGCGTGCCGCGTACCGCGTACAGGCTGACCGCGCCGGCGCCGTGGTCGATCACCTCCACCGCGAAGCCGGGCAGCTGCGCGCGGAGGTAGTCGAAGATGCCATCGGTGCCGATCGCCCGCGGCGGATTGCGGGTGTCGAAGGACACCAGCGCCTGCAGGTGATCGAGCGTGGAGGTGAGCAGATCGGTCATGGGTCAGGCCGCAGTGGTGCTGGTCGGATGAACCCTTCTCCCACCGGGAGAAGGTGCCCCCGGAGGGGGGCGGATGAGGGGCGCTTCGCGACACTTCGGGAAGCGCCCAGGCCGAACGCGTCGCCACGCGCCCGGATGGCGAACAATGGGAGCAAATGCTGCAGCAGTTCCCCATGGCTGGCGCGTGGCGACGCGTTCGTCATGTCGGTTCCGAAGGCTTCCTGCGGCGCCCCCAACCCCTCTCCCGGAGGGAGAGGGGCTTTTCGGAGCGTCAGCGGTTGACTTGCGCGTACAGCGTCGAGCTCATCCCGAACAGCTTGATGAAGCCCTCGGCCTCGGCCACGCCCCAGTCCGCCGACTGCGCGTAGGTCGCGCCCTTGGCGTTGAGCAGGTGCGGCGACTTCACCGCCACCGCGTCGACGCGGCCGCCGCGGGTCTCCAGCGTCACCTCGCCGTTGACCATCGCCTGCGACGACTTCAGGAAGGCTTCCAGGTCGGTCTTCAGCGGGTCGTGGTAGAAGCCTTCGTAGACCAGCTCCACCCACTTGCGCGCCACGTCCGGCTTGAAGCGGTTCTGCTGCTTGGTCAGCACCGCGTCCTCCAGCGCGCGGTGCGCGGCCAGCAGCGCCACCAGGCCCGGCGCCTCGAACACGATGCGGCCCTTCAGGCCGATCACGGTGTCGCCGGTGTACACGCCGCGGCCCACGCCGTAGGGCGCGAACAGCTTGTTGAGCTTGGCCAGGATCTGTTCGCCCGGCAGCGCCTTGCCGTCGAGTTCGACCGCCTCGCCGTGCACGAACTTCAGCTTCACCGTCAGCGGCTCGGTGGGCCACGCGCTGCGCGGCGCGCACCAGCCGCGGGCGCCCTCGCCCGGCGCTTCCCAGCGGTCGATCTCGCCGCCGGACATGGTCAGGCCGAGCAGGTTCTCGTTGATGGTGTAGGCCTGCTGCTTGGCGCGCACGCCGAAGCCGCGCTCCTCCAGGTACTTCTGCTCGTAGGCGCGGGTCTGGGTGTGTTCCTTCTGGATTTCGCGGATCGGCGCGACGATCTCGTAGTCGCCCAGCGCCTTGACCGCCAGGTCGAAGCGCACCTGGTCGTTGCCCATGCCGGTGCAGCCGTGGGCGATGACCTTGGTACCCAGCTCCTCGGCGCGCTTGAGCGCGGCATCGACGATCAGGTAGCGGTCCGATACCAGCAGCGGGTACTGGCCCTGGTAGCCCTCGCCCGCCCACACGAACGGCTTGACGAAGCCGGCCCAGATCGCCGGGCCGCCGTCGACGGTGACGTGGCTGGCCGCACCCAGTTCCGCGGCGCGCTTCTCGATGAAGTCACGCTCCTCGGCGTCCACGCCGCCGGTATCGGCGAACACGGTGTGCACCGCATAGCCCTTGGCCTGCAGGTAGGGAATGCAGAAGCTGGTATCGAGGCCGCCGGAGAAGGCGAGGACGATGTCCTTGGTGCCGGGATTCGGGAGTGGGGAGTCGGGATTGGTGGAAGCGGCTTGCTGCGACATGGGGGCGTCTCTCTGCGGTTGACTAAGTTAGGAACGGAAAGGGGGCGCTGCTGCGACTCCCCAATCCCGAATCACGAATCCCGACGGCCCTGGCCGGCAAGCGCCGCCATGATCGCCTTCTGCACATGCAGGCGGTTCTCGGCTTCGTCGATGGCGATGCAGTTGGGCGAATCCATCACCGCGTCGGTGGCCTTGACGTTGCGGCGCAGTGGCAGGCAGTGCGAGAACACGCCGTTGTTGGTCAGCGCCATCTTGCGTTCGTCGACGATGAAGTGCTGGTACTGGTCGCGGATCGGCTTCTCCGGGCCCCAGTTGCCGAAGAACGGCAGCGCGCCCCAGCTCTTGGCGTAGACCACGTCGGCCCCGGCGTAGGCGCTGTCGATGTCGTGGCTGACGCTCAGCGAGCCGCCGCTCTCGGCCACGTTCTGCGCGGCCCAGCCCATGTAGCGCTCGTCGAGCACGTAGTCCGGGGTCGGGCATAGCAGGGTCACGTCCATGCCCAGGCGGGTGGCGATGGTCAGTGCGGAATTGGCCACCGCGGTGTTCAGCGGCTTGGGATGGTAGGTCCAGGTCAGCACGTACTTCTTGCCGCGCAGGTCGCGGGTGCCGAAGTGCTCCTGCAGCGCCAGCGCATGCGCCAGCTCCTGGCAGGGATGGGTGATGGTCTCCATGTTGATCACCGGCACCGGCGAGTACTTGGCGAAGCTCTTCAGCACCAGGTCCTCGCGGTCCTTGGCCCAGTCGACGAACTTCGGGAACGCGCGCACGCCGATCATGTCCACGTAGCGGCCCAGCACCCGCGCCACCTCGGCGATGTGCTCCTCGGTGTCGCCGTCCATCACCGTGCCCAGGTCGAACTCGATCGGCCACGCGTCCTTGCCCGGCTGCAGCACCACCGCGTGGCCGCCCAACTGGAACGCGCCCAGCTCGAAGCTGGTGCGGGTGCGCATGGACGGGTTGAAGAACACCAGCGCGATCGACTTGCCCTTCAGCTCGCTGCCGAGGCGGTTGCGCTTGAACAGCGCCGCCTGGGTCAGCACCGCGTCCAGTTCGGCGCGGCTCCAGTCCTGGGTGTTCAAGAAATGCTTCAGAGACATCGATCGATCCTTTGCAGCGGTGGGGACGCGGGGACGCGCGGGAGGTGCTATGGCGTTGTTCTTTACGGGTGAAACTTTTCCGGCCGATGAAAACGAAAAAACCCAGCCTCGGGCTGGGTTTTCAGAACGAACGGCACGACGCTCCGGTTACCCAGCGAGAATGTGGGATTCCGGTCGACGCGCGCGCGACGTCATGCCCGAGGCCATGCGTGCGGCGCTGAGATCGTGCTGGGGCAGGTTCGCTTTCATCGGCGCGCATCCTCGCACGCGCACGCCACAGGCGCAAGCGCGCGCGGCGCTCAGCGCGGCGGCACCACCACCGCGTCGGGCACGTAGGGCGCCACCGAGACGCGGATACGCAGGCGGTTGCCCGGATCCTCGGGCAGCCGCGAGCGGTACTTGGTGCCCTTGTAGACATAGTCCACGTCGAAGGCGATGGGCCGGCGGAACTCGCGGCCGACCTCGACCATCCGGCAGTTGCGTCCGCCCTGCGGCGCCGCGGCCGGCGCAGCCGCCGGGGCTGGCTCCTCGTGGCGGCGGCTGAAGATGTCCTTCACCGAATCCATCAGCCGGTTCAAACGGCTGTCGTCCTCGGCTGGCTTGGGCGCCGGCGCCGCCGGGGCCGGCGCGGGGGCCGGATCGCATTGCTGCTCGGTGCGGGTGGCGCGCAGGGTCTGGTAGACCGGCTCCACGTTCAGGACCTGGGCGTAGTCCAGCTTGACGTTCTCGATCACCACCACCCGGTTGCGCGCCTCGGAGTCCTGCGCCCAGGCCGGCGCGGCGGCGCAGGCAAGGATGCCGACCAGCGGCAACAACGGGTTCGGGCGCATCGGCAGCAGCTTCGCAAGGGCAGACCAATGAGTGTAGGCATGGCGGCTTGCGTCGGGCTGAACGCGAGCCGACAGGCGCGCGGCGCGCCCGCCTGGCGACGGCTGCCGGTAGAATCGGACGGTTTCCCCACCGCCGATGCCGATGAGCCTGCGCCTGCACAACAACCTGACCCGCCGGGTCGACGCCTTCGAACCGCTCGATCCGGTGGCCGGCCCGACGCTCTACGTCTGCGGCCCCACCGTCTACAACTACGCGCACATCGGCAACGCCCGCGGACCGGTGGTGTTCGACGTGCTGGCGGCACTGCTGCGACGCCGCTACGGCAAGCTGCGCTACGCCCGCAACATCACCGACGTGGACGACAAGATCAACGCCGCCGCGCAGGCGCAGGGCGTGCCGATCTCGGCCATCACCGACCGCTTCGCGGCCATCTACCGCCAGGACATGGCCGCGCTGGGCGTGACCCCGCCGGACATCGAGCCGGCGGCCACCGCGCACATCCCGCACATCGTGGCGATGATCGAGCGGCTGATCGCCGGCGGCCATGCCTACGCCGCCGAAGGCCACGTGCTGTTCGCGGTGGCCAGCTTCGCCGATTACGGCAAGCTGTCGCGGCGCGACCCGGAAGAGATGCTGGCCGGCGCCCGCGTCGAGGTCGCCCCGTACAAGCGCGACCCGGGCGACTTCGTGCTGTGGAAGCCCTCCAGCGACGACCTGCCGGGCTGGGACTCGCCGTGGGGCCGCGGCCGGCCCGGTTGGCACATCGAGTGCTCGGCGATGGCCGCCGCGCACCTGGGCGAGACCATCGACATCCATGCCGGCGGCGTCGACCTGCAGTTCCCGCACCACGAGAACGAGATCGCGCAGAGCGAATGCGCCCACGGCGGCGCCACCTTCGCCCGCGTCTGGCTGCACAACGGCATGCTGACCTTCAGCGGCGCCAAGATGAGCAAGTCGCTGGGCAACATCGAGACCGTGCACGACCTGATCGAGCGCCACCCGCCCGAGGCGCTGCGCTGCGCACTGCTCAGCGCCCACTATCGGCAACCGCTGGACTGGTCCGACGCCCTGATCCAGGCCCAGGTGGCCCGGCTCGACGGCCTGTACGGCACGCTGCGCGATCTGCAGGCCATCGACGCCGAGGCCGTCATTCCGGCCGAGATCGAAGAAGCACTGGACGACGACCTCAACACGCCACTGGCGCTGTCGGTGCTGTCGAGCCTGGCGACCCAGGCGCGACAGGCGCTGCGCGAGGCGGCGCCGGCCGGCGGCCCCGACCCCGCCGATGCCATGCAACGTGCGGACACGCTGCGCCAGGCCAAGGGCCGCCTGCTCGGCGCCGGCCTGGCCCTGGGCCTGCTGCAGCAGGATCCCCAGGTCTGGTTCCAGGGTGCCGGCAGCGACGACGACGCCCGCATCCAGGCACTGATCGACGCCCGCAGCGATGCCAAGAAGGCCCGCGACTTCGCCCGCGCCGACGCCATCCGCCAGGAACTGGCCGACGCCGGCATTGTCCTGGAGGACACGCCGCAGGGCGTACGCTGGAAGCGTGGGTGACCGGTCCCTCGTAGAAAGAAGGCGCACGGCTGTTCCCTTCTCCCACCAGGAGAAGGTGCCCCGAAGGGGCGGATGAGGGTACGGGCGAAGCGACTCGCATCGACAGTTCGCGAGGCTGCGCTCGGACCCTCACCCCAACCCCTCTCCCGGGGGGCGAGGGGCTTACATCGCTTGATCTTGGATTGCTATGACCGACACCGACTTTCCGCTCGAACCCACGTCCACCGACGCCCAGGCCGCCATCGCCGAGGAATTCGGCTTCTTCGGCGACTGGTCCGAGCGCTACCAGTACCTGATCGACCTGGGCCGCAAGCTGCCCGCCTTTCCCGAGCACTGGAAGACCGAGGAGCACCGCCTGCACGGCTGCCAGTCGATGGTGTGGATCGTGCCCGAGGGCAATGCCGAGCGCCTGGTGTTCCATGCGATCAGCGACTCGGCGATCGTCTCCGGCCTGATCTACCTGGCGCTGCGGGTCTATTCCGGGCGCAGCGCCGCGGACATTCTCGCCACCGCGCCGGACTTCGTCGCCGCCATCGGCCTGGGCAAGCACCTGTCGCCGACCCGCAGCAACGGCCTGGCCGCGCTGCTGGCCTTCATCCAGGACACCGCGCGCGCCCAGCAGGCATGAGCGTGCCGCTGCCCACCCCACCGCAGACCTTGCGCACGCTGCTGGCGCACCCCGGCTTCGCCCTGGTGCTGGCCTACCGCATCCTGGCGATGCTGTCCTACCAGATCGTCGCGGTCACGGTCGGCTGGCACATCTACGAGATCACCCGCGATCCGTTCTCGCTGGGCCTGATCGGGCTGGCCGAGATCCTGCCGTTCTTCTGCATCGCCCCGTTCGCCGGCTACCTGGTCGACCACCTGCCGCGGCGCTACCTGGGCATGCTCGCCAGCGTCGGCCTGGTCGCCACCGCGGCGGTACTGCTGGCGGTGAGCCGCGGCTGGCTGTCGGCGCAGGGCGTGTGGCCGATCTACGCGGCGATCGCGCTGACCGGCGCCGCGCGCGCCTTCCTGTCGCCGGTGTACAACGCGCTGTTCGCCCGCGTCCTGCCCCGCGAGGCCTATGCGCGCGGCGCCAGCGTCGGCAGCGTCGCGTTCCAGGCCGGCATGGTGATCGGCCCGGCGCTGGGCGGCCTGCTGGTCGGCTGGGGCGGCAAGAGCCTGGCCTACGGCACCGCCATCGGCGCCTCGAGCGCGGCGCTGCTGGCGCTGTGGCTGCTGCGCGTGTCCGAGCCGGTGCACGAAGGCCCGCGCGCACCGATCTTCCGCAGCATCGCCGAAGGTGCGCAGTTCGTGTTCTCCAACCAGATCATGCTCGGCGCGATGGCCCTGGACATGTTCTCGGTGCTGCTGGGCGGCGCGGTGTCCATGCTGCCGGCCTTCATCCACGACATCCTGCATTACGGCCCCGAGGGCCTGGGCATCCTGCGCGGCGCGCCTGCACTGGGTTCGATCCTGGTCGGCGTGTGGCTCGCGCGGCACCCGCTGCAGCGCAATGCCGGGCGCGTACTGTTGCTGGCGGTGGCCGGTTTCGGCCTGTGCACCATCGCCTTCGGCCTGTCGCGGCACTTCTGGCTGTCGGCGGCGATCCTGCTGGCCTACGGCATGTGCGACGGCGTCTCGGTGATCGTGCGCCAGACCATCCTGCAGTTGGCCACGCCCGACGCCATGCGCGGCCGCGTGTCCTCGATCAACGGCATCTTCATCGGCTCGTCGAACGAACTGGGCGCGTTCTACGACGGCGTGATGGCGCGATTGATCGGCCTGGTACCGGCGGTGGTGCTGGGCGGCTGCGTCACGCTTGGCGTGGTCGGCGTCACCAGTTGGAAGGCACCCAAACTGCGCAATCTGGATCTGCGCGACCTGCAGTAGAAGTGACTGACGGCGCGCCTGCGCGTCGTCGCTTCTCGGGCGCGAAACGACTCGACCCTTCATGCATCACGCGCCCTGGCGCCGATGCATGATCCGCACCGCGCTGCTCCCTCGATTCGCCACAACGACCACGCTCAGCGCGCGGCCGCCACCGCGCGCGCCTGCGCCTCGTCATCGGCCCAGGCATGCGCGCAATCCGGCACGCCGGCCGGCTGCACCAGGCCGCCCTGCCCCTCCAGAAACCGGCAGGTGGCGGCGAACACCGCCGGCACGGCATGCGAGCGGATCGGCGAGGCCAGCACGTGATTGTCCGCCCCAGGAAAGTCCACTGCCTGGCGCAAGGCCGGTGGCGTTCCCAGCTGCTTGAACATCGCCTGCAGCGCCGCCACCGACACCGTGCGGTCCTGGTGCTGCGGGTCGCGATAGTAGTAGCCCAGGAACACCGGCACATGGATGCGCGCATAGGTCGCCGACTGCATGCCGCCGCGGGTCAGCGCTGCCAGCGCGCGGTAGCCGTCCAGGTGCGTGGCGTCCGCCCAGTAGGCACTGTCGACCGGATAGCGCAGGATCGGATCGCCGCCGTTGTGCGTCCACGCCAACAGTTGCGCGCCCCACGGCCACAACATCGGCTGCAGTTGATCGCCGTATTCGCGCACCAGCGGCGACCACAGCACCAGCGCCTGCACCTGGCGCGGATTCGCCGCCACCGCCTGCGTCGCCAGCGCACCGCCCATCGAATTGCCGATCACCACCACCCGGTCGCCCAGCACCCGGGTCACCGCCAGCGCCTCGGCCGCACCCGCGAGCAGGCGCCCGGCATCGACGCCGCGCAGCGCATCGGCCGCGACCAGGCCGTGCCCGGGCAGGCGCGGCAGATACAGATTGCAGCCGAAGCTGCGCGCCAGCCGCACGTGGGTGGGCGCGCCCTCGCCCTGGCTGGCGGTGAAGCCATGCAGATAGACCATGGCGCACGCGCGTCGCCCGGGATGCGCCGGATCGGCCCAGACGATCCGCGCCTGGTTGTCCGGGCGCAGCCCCGGCGTGGCGCGCTCGCGCGCATCGATCCAGGCCTGCAGCGCCAGCGGATCCTGCGGCACCGCCGGCGCCGCCACCTGCGGCAAGGCCACGCTGACCCGCGGCCCCAGCGCAACGACCGCCAGCAATGACAGGGCGATCAGGATCGGCCAGCGCCAACGACGGCGGCGTTTGCGCCCCCCTGTTCCGGCCACGTCGGCATGACCGTTCAAGCGCGACGCTCCGTTATCGAACCGAGCGAGGATACATAATGGAAATAGTTTTCAAGCAGTGACATTGATTGTCGGCGGCGACATGGCGATATACCACAGTCGCCATTATGCGACACCGTCATGACAGGCTCATTTAAAGCCTTTCCAAAGCCACGCACGGCACTGAAATTCCGATGACAAGCGACTGAATTTCATGGCGTATTTTTCCACCACCCGGCACCGGTAAAACGCATTTTGTAGACAAGATGGAAAGCCCGCAAACACAGAAAGGAAGACGAAAGAAGGCCCCGAAATTATCTCCTCCGAATTAAGTTTCAACCCGCTTCTGGAAAATGGACGCGCCTCGAAACGCGCGGCTCCCATATGAAACACGGATGGAATCAGCCGAATGGAACATTCGCTTTTCCGTGACGAGGCAGTGGACGCCCGGAGCCAGGCATGGCTGGGGACGGTGCGACTGGCGACGCCACTTTCGAGTCGGGCCTGGACCGTCGTCGCGCTCGGCATCGCTGCCGCCATTGTGATGTGGCTGTTCTTTGGCCATTACACCCAGCGCGTTCATGTCACCGGGCTTCTGGTCCCGCGCGCCGGCCTGATCAGCCTGACCGCCAATACGCTCGGCGTGATCGACCACGTCGGCGTCGCCGAAGGCGACCGGGTCGCGAGTGGGCAGGTGCTGGTCTCGCTGTCCGGCGAGCACACCAGCAAGGCGCTCGGCAACACGGCGGCCAGCGTCAGCGCGCAGTTGCAACGCCAGGCCGGCAGCCTGCGCCAGGACATCGGCGACACCCAGCGGCTCGAGGACAAGCAGGCAGAGGACAACCGCACGCAGCAATCCGCACTGAAGGAGCAACTGACTCAGATCGATGCGCAGATCGCGATCGAGAAGAAGCAGATGCAGCTGGTGCAGGAGTTGGTGAACAAATGGTCGGGCCTGGTCGCCGGCGGCTACATCCCGGCGTTGCAGGTCGAGCAGGAGCAATCGGCGCTGCTCGCCGACGAGTCGCAGTTGCGTTCGCTGCAGCAGCAGCGCGCCAGTACGCAGCAGCAACTGAGCGTGCTCAACGACCAACTCAATCAACTGCCGCTGGCGGTGTCTGCCAAGCTCAACGACTTGCGCCGGCAGCTGGCCCAAGTCGAGCAGACGCTGGCGCAGAACGAAGCGGCGCGCGCCAGCGAGCTGCGCGCACCGGCCAGCGGCACGGTCTCCACCCTGCTGGTCAAACCCGGCGCCTCGGTCGCGCTGGGCCAACCGCTGCTGGCCATCGTCCCGGACGGCTCGGCCCTGCAGGCGCAGATCCTGGTTCCCAGCCAGGCCGTCGGCTTCGTCCATCCGGGCATCCAGGTCACCCTGCACTACCAGGCGTTCCCTTACCAGAAGTTCGGCCTGCACCACGGCGTGGTGAGCAGCGTTTCGCGCAGCGCACTGACGCCTGGCGAAGTCACGTTGCTGCTCGGCGGCGGCAATCCGCCCTCCTCCGATCCGCTGTACCTGGCCCGCGTGGACCTGGCGGACCAGAACGTCGAGGCGTACGGACGCAAGGAACCGCTGCGCCCGGGCATGGCGCTGGATGCGGACATGTTGCTGGACCGGCGCCGGATCGTCGAATGGATCTTCGAGCCGCTGTACGGCATGGGCCATCGCTGGAGCAGTGGCGCATGAACGCAGCCCCCACGCATCACGGCACGACAGCACAGACCGCGAGCGCGCAGGACGCGCGCGCCGCGAAACTGCGCTTCTGGCGTACGCGCGCCCTGCCGAACGTGCTGCAGGCCGAAGCCGCAGAGTGCGGCCTGGCCTGCATCGCGATGATCGCCGGGTATCACGGACACCATACCGATCTGCCCGCGCTGCGGCGCCGCTTCAGTCTGTCGCTGAAGGGCATGACCGCGCGACGCCTGATCGAGATCGCGCATGCGCTTGGGCTGCAATGCCGGCCACTTCGGCTGGACCTGGAAGAGCTCGGTCAGTTACAGACGCCCTGCGTGCTGCACTGGGACATGGATCACTTCGTGGTGCTGCGCAGCGTCGGCAAGCACGGGATCGTCGTGCACGACCCCGCGGTGGGCGTGCGCACCTTGAGCATGAGCGACGTCGGCAGGCACTTCACCGGCGTGGCGATCGAGTTTTCCAGAGGGCCGACCTTCCAGCGCCAGCGCGAGACGCCGCCGGTGTCGCTGCGCGCGCTCGCCGGCTCGGTGCAGGGGCTGGGCCGCGGACTGGCGCAGATCTTCGGGCTGGCCCTGGTCCTGGAAGTCTTCGCGCTCCTGGTGCCCTTGTTCATGCAACTTGTCGTGGATCAGGTGATCGCCGACGGCGACCACGACCTGCTCACGTTCCTCGGTCTGAGCTTCGCCTTGCTGATCGTGCTCGAAACCCTGGTATCGGCATTACGCAGCTGGACCGTGATGTGGCTCAGCACGCACTTCAACCTCGGCTGGACCGGTAACGTGTTCCAGCATCTGATGCGCCTGCCGCAGTCCTACTTCGGCACGCGCCATCTCGGCGACATCGTGTCCCGCTTCGGTGCGATCGATACGATCCAGCAGACGCTCACCACCCGCTTCGTCGAGATCCTGCTCGACGGACTGCTCGCCAGCGTCACCCTGGTCGTGCTGTTCGTCTACAGCCCCTTGCTGTCGGCCATCGTCCTCGGCGCGGTCGCCGTGTATGCGGCACTTCGGCTGCTGTACTTCCGCGTCTACCGCGAGGCCAACCTCAGCCAGATCACCGTCACCGCCAAGCAGCACAGCCGATTCCTGGAGGCGGTCCGCGGCGTGCAGACGATCCGCCTGAACAACCAGGAAGCCGAGCAGACCGCGCGCTACCTCAACGCCGCGACCGACACGCTGAACACCTCCATCGCCGTGCAGCGCCTGGACATGCTGTTCACCGCATTGCAGAACCTGGCGGCAGGCGCGCAGCGCCTGGGCGTTCTCTGGCTGGGTGCGTGGCTGGGACTGAAAGGCCAGTTCACCGTGGGCATGTTGACCGCCTTCGTGGCCTACGGAGACCAGTTCAGCAGCCGCGTCGCCAGCCTGGTCGACTATGCGATCGAACTGCGCATGCTGCGTCTGCAGGCCGAGAGACTGGCCGACATAGTACTGACGCCGCCCGAGGCGCATGCCACCAGCGAGCATTCGGGTCCGCTGCCGCAGCCCAGCATCGCCTTCAACAAGGTCAGCTTCCGCTATGCCGAAGGCGAGCCCTGGATCCTGCGCGAGTGCAGTTTTGCGGTGCAGGCAGGCGAATCGGTCGCCATCGTCGGCCCATCCGGGTGCGGCAAGAGCACCCTGGTGAGAGTGCTGCTCGGCCTGCTCGATCCGCAACAGGGCGCGATCGAGATCGGCGGCCTCGATCTGCGCCGGCTCGGCAAGTCCCGCTACCGCGCGATCACCGGCAGCGTGATGCAGGACGACCATCTGTTCACCGGTTCGATCGCCGAGAACATCAGCATGTTCGACGTACTCGCCACGCCGCAGGACATCGAGGAGGCCGCCTGCCTGGCCGGCATACACGAGGACATCATGGCCATGCCGATGGGCTACCACAGCCTGGTCGGCGACATGGGATCCTCGCTCTCCGGCGGCCAGCAACAACGCCTGTTCCTGGCGCGCGCGCTGTACCGGCGCCCGCACATCCTGGTGCTGGACGAGGCGACCAGCCATCTGGATCTGGCGCTGGAACGCCAGCTCAACCAGGCGATCAAGGCCCTGAACATCACCCGCATCGTCATCGCGCACCGCCCCGAAACGATCGCGCACGCCGATCGCGTCATCGAATTGCACGAAGGAGCAGTCCGCACGCGTCAGCCTGCTGCGCATGCGCCACGCGCGCCCGTCACCTCCTAGCTTGCCGCCGGCACGACGGCCAGTTCGCCGTGCCACATCGTCCCATCCCGTATCGCCAACGTGAGGTCGCCATCGTGTCAGCGCCGGAAGCGTCGTCCCTGCAAGTCGTCAACAACTTCGTCGAAGTCCAGCATCTGCCGGAACTGCTGCGCGGTCGCGGCGGCTGGTCCTACGGCATCTATCCAGGATTGCTCGGCGACGCCGCGCCGTCCTGGCATATCCATCTGTGCGGCAGCCGCAAAGCGCACGAGCGCGCCATCCACGACGACGTCCTCGCGGCGACCCCGGGCATGGAAGCGCTCCACGAGGTCTGGACGCAGATCAAGGACAACCTCGCGCAGGACTACGGCCTGGTCCGCGCCTACGTGACCGGCCACACGCATGGACAGGACGGCGTGGCGCACCACTACGCCAAGCCGTCGGATCAGGAGCGTGTCGCCTTGCTCTACGCCAGCGCCGAATGGAAAGACGACTGGGCGGGTGAAACCGTGTTCTACGACACTGCGCGCGAGTGCATCTCGATCCGCCCGCGTCCTGGTCGGCTGGTGTTGTTCGATGGCGCCGTCACCCGTGCCTCGCGTGCCCCGGCACGGGAGTGCCCGACGCTGTGCTCGACCATTACCTTCCATATGCGGCGCGTCCGGCGCTGATACCGACCCACCGGGAACATCCACCATGTCGTCTGCCTGCCTGCGCTGCATGTTGACCACGACCGCACTGCTGTCATGCGCCATGGCGCCCTGCATCGCCTCGGCGAGCGGTTTCGGCGGCACGCGTGCCGATCTTGGCGAACCGTTGCAGATCCCCATCGCCGATCCGGACGGACATCCCTGGACCTTGCAGGGACGGCTGTGCCGCCCTGCCGGTGTCCGCCGCCCGCGCGTCGTGGTCATCGCACACGGCTCACCGGCCAAGGCATCCGATCGACCCGGCATGACCCTGGAAACCTGCGATGGCGAATCGGCACGCTGGTTCCTGCGACGCCACTACGCCGTGGCATTGGTCCTGCGCCTCGGCTACGGCGCCACCGGCGGTCCCTGGAGCGAGGGCTATGACGGCTGCGACCGCGCCGACTACGTCAAGGCCGGATTGGAAACCGCACGCCAGCTCAAACGCATCGTGGACGTCCTGACCGCGCTACCCGACTACAGCCCGACCGGCGCCGTCGTGGTCGGACAGTCGGCGGGCGGCTGGGGCACGTTGGCGTACGAGACCCTGCCGCATCCCAACGTCGGCGCATTCGTCAACATGGCCGGCGGTCGCGGCGGCCACTTCCACGACCGGCCCAACAGCAACTGCCACCCTGACAGGCTGATCGCGGCAGCCACCACGTTCGGCCAACAGGCCACCACGCCGATGCTGTGGATCTATACGGCCAACGACAGCTTCTTCGGGCCTGAACTCGCCGCGTCGCTGCATCGCGCCTTCACCGAGGCAGGCGGCCATGCCGTCCTGGTGACGCCGGCCGCCTTCGGCGATGACGGTCACCATCTGTTCTTCGGCCACGGAGGTTCCGCGATCTGGGGACCGGCCGTGGACCGCTATCTCGGCTCGGTCGACGCTCCGGCGTCTCCCTGATCCGCCATCACCCACATCCTCCCATCCCAGCAGGGCTGAACGATGACCATGCAATCGCTTCGGGACCTGATCCAGACCGTCGGCCTGCACACCAGCGCCGAGAACATCCCCCTCATCACCAAGAAGGGTGGCTCCTACCTCTGGCTGTTCGATCTGCGCCGGGTGTTCATGCGACGCGCTGCGCTCGAGCAGATCGCCGAAGCGTTCTGGGAGCGCAACGCCGCGCGCCCACCCTTCCAGCTCGGCGGCTTGGAAACCGCGGCAATCCCGCTGCTCACCGCGCTGCTGTTGACCGCCCCGAAAGAACGCGGCCCGGTCAACGGCTTCATCATTCGCAAGGACCGCAAGACCACCGGCATGGGCAACGCCATCGAAGGCGACGTGCTCGATCTGCCCATCGTGCTGGTCGACGACTCGCTCAATTCCGGCAACAGCGCCGAGAAGGCGCGCGCGGTGATTGCGGCGGCCGGACACGCGCTCCACGAGGTGTTCGTGGTGGTCGATTTCCTGTCCAACGCCGGCATGCAGTGGCGCAAGACGCATGCGATCTCGGTGCAAACGCTGTTCACCCTCAAGGACTTCGACCTGCCGCCGGAACAAAGCGCGCCGCATCCCACCCAGGCGTACCGCGAGCTCTGGCGGACGGCGACGCCGGGGGGCTTCGCCTTCCACGTGGTCCCCAAGTCCGCGCCGCTGCTGGTCGGCGACATGATCTACCGCGGCTGCGACGCCGCCAAGATGCAGGCATTCTCCGCCGAGACCGGCGGACTGGTCTGGGAATACCCGGTGACCGGCGCGGCGTACACCAAGAAGGGCATCTGGTCTTGCCCGGCCTACCATGACGGGCGCCTGTACTTTGGCGCCTACAACGGCACCGTCTATTGCCTGGATGCGGCCAGCGGCGAGGAAATCTGGACGCATCCGGACGGCGACTGGGTCGGCGCTTCGCCGCTGCTGGTGCCACGCCACAAGCTGATGTACGTCGGCATCGAATACGTCCGCCCATGGGCGCAGGGCAGTCTCGCCGCCTATGCGATGGACACCGGCGAAAAGATCTGGGAGCACCAGGTGCAGAAGCTGCAGCATGGATCGCCCGGCTACTGGGAAGGCGGCGATCTGGTCATCTGGGGCAGCGCGGACCATGAGACGCTTGCGCTCGACGCCAGGACAGGACGCATCGCCTGGCGCTTCAAGACGCGGCGCTCGGTGAAGTACGCGCCCGCGGTAGACGAACGTCGTGGGCTGACCGCGTTTGCCTCGTTCGACAAGTCCATCTATGTCCTGGACGTGGCCACGGGCGAGAAGCGCGGCGAATGGCAGACAGACGAAATCTGCTACACCACGCCACTGTTCGCCGGCAACAAGCTGTTCTGCGGATCGGGCGATCGCCATCTGTACGTGATCGACATCGACACGATGCAGTTGATCAAGAAGATCAACCTGCGCTCGCGGGTGTACGCCTCGCCCAAGCGGATCGGCAACCGGGTGATCGTCGGCAGCAACGGCGGCCGCGTCGTCGAGATCGACATCGACACGCTCGAAACCGTCGGCGTACTGCAATTGCCGGACGCCGTGACCAACGGCGTCGCGGTTTCGCCGGACGAACGGCGCATCTACGTGTCGACCTACATGAACCATCTCTATGCGTTCGAGCGCCTGGGCGATGCGCACGCGCAACCCGCGCGCCCCGCCCTCGTCGCATACTGACGTGCGGCACGCATGACCGGGATCGGTCCACGCATGCGGCGCCTTCGTCGCATGCGCGGATCAGCCGAAGCGAGGACGGCACCTTCCCCGCACACCTGTTCGAGGATCACCATGAGAACGCTCGATATCATCGAAATCGATCTGGTCGCAGGCGGGACGCGCACATCGATCGGCGCACACCCGCTGTCCAGTTCGATCCACCATGCCAAGGCGCACAACAAGACCCACCACGCCAAGGCCAGGATCCATCACCACCACGCCGCGATGCACAAGTCCGCGACCATGCAGATGGCACGGATGGAAGAGGTCGAACCGATCGGTGAAGGCGGCGAAGGTGGGGAGGGCGGCGAAGGCGGAGAGGGAGGGGAAGGCGGTGAAGGTGGCGAGGGAGGTGAAGGCGGTGAAGGCGGTGAAGGTGGTGAAGGTGGTGAAGGTGGTGAGGGAGGCGAAGGCGGCGAAGGCGATGGCAGCGGCGGTTACGACGACGGCGACGATGCCGACGGCAACGGCCCGGCCGATACCAGCATAGGCAGCAGCCATACGACGTCCGATGGCAGGACGGTCTCGATCACTTACCAGAACACCCAGGACGGCTCGAGCAGCAACAACCCGGTCACCTCCAAAATGGCCTCGACCCTGGGCTCGGTGCTCGACGGCGACCAGAGCGTCAACAGCATCGATATCTCGGCTACGACCAACGGCAGCCACAACCCCAATTCCGCCCACTACACGGGCAACGCCGTCGACATCAACATCATCAACGACGTCCATGTCGGGACGAGCGGCGAAGGTCTCCAGAACGCCCAGGCGCTGGAGAATGCGGCAATGGCCAATCCCAACGTGAGCTACGTGGAAGGCCCTGCGGGCAATTTCATCCGCTCCAGTCCCACCGCGGACTGGACCGCCGCGAGCCGCGAGACCGGCGACACCACCCACGTCCACATCAGCGTCTTCAAGTAACACGCCCCCACCCTCTCCCGGGCCGGCGCACGCCAGCCCGGGAGACAATCGCCCATCGGAGCTCTGCGTATGACGTCTTTCTGGTTACCGCGCATCTGCATGACCCTGGCGCTCGTCGTCGCCGTGCAAGGATCGTCGCAGGCGAAACAAGCCTCCTCTCACGCAGGCGGAGAACAGGCGATCGCCTATGTGCTGAAGAACGACATCGTCCTGTCGAGGCTGTTCGCGGACTGTCCTGCGCTGAAATTTGCTCGCACCGGCGCCGAAGGGAGCAACGCCTTCCTGATCGAAGGCAACTGCGATATCAAGAACAACCCGGAGGAGGATGCCGACTGCCCGTCCTATCACCTCCATGCGACCGGAACGATGGACACGCCGTCGCATTGGACGGTCCGCCGCCTGGACCTGGCCTTGGTGTGCTCCAGCGAGGGGGCGACGACCACCCAGCGGATGTAGCCGCCGGATAGGCGCTGACGCCATTGCTGCAGGACGCAGTGCGGGGAACCGCACGGTGCCCGCTCCCGCGGTTCGCCCTGGTGTTCGCAGCCCACGCGCGGCGCAGCGTGCGACATGGCGGCGCCGTCCTTGTCGCCTGGCGCAGCCGCATGCCCCACGTTTCTTGCGTTCGAACGCGTCGCCAAGCGCAGGACCGGGCCTACGCCCTGCCCGCGCCTGGGACGTGCCGCACGCAGCATGAACCGATCCGATCGTCGGCCACGCCGCGCGCAACGGATCAGCCGAAGCGGGAACGGCGCTTTTCCTGCACCTCTGTTCAAGGATCAACATGAGAACGCTCGATATCATCGAAATCGATATGGTTGCAGGCGGCACGCGCACATCCATCGGCGCGCATCCGTTGTCCAGTTCGATTCACCACGCCAAGGCGCACAAGAAAACCCACCACGCCAAAGCCAAGACCCATCACCATCACCACATGGCGATGCACAAGACCGCGGCCGCACAGATGGCCACCAGCGACGAAATCGCACCGGTGGAGTCGGAGGGCGGTGGCGAGGGCGGTGAAGGAGGCGAAGGCGGTGAGGGAGGAGAAGGTGGCGAGGGAGGCGAAGGCGGTGAAGGCGGTGAAGGCGACGGTGGCGACGGTGATGGTGGCGACGGAGACGGAGACGGAGACGGCGACGGTGGCGACGGTGATGGCAGCGACGGCGACGGTGCCGGCAGCAACGACAAGCCCGCGACGTCCGCGTCGGCCAGCGGCACCACGGTGACCTATACCGCGGCCGATGGCACCACGCAGGAAATCACCGGCACCCACCCCAATCGCGACAACAACCCGCTGGACATCCGGTCCGGCACGTTCGCGGACAATCACGGCACGCTCGGCGACGACCGTGGCTTTGCGATCTTCTCCAGCCCGCAAGCCGGATTGGACGCCGCGGCAGCCAATATGGACCGCCTCAACAACAACGCCGGCGGCACCGCCACGCTGAGTGACCTCATCACCAGTTGGTCGCCGCCGAGCGAGAATCCGACCTCGGAGATGATCACCACCATCACCACCAACTCGGGCCTGAATCCGTCCGATCAGTGGTCATCGTTGAGCAGCGACCAGCGCAACGCGTTCATCACCGCCTACGGGCACCGCGAAGGCTGGCACGGCAACTAACTCCCCCGTGGCGAGGACGGGAGCGCTCCCGTCCTCGCCACGCACCATCCGTCACGGAGATTTCTCATGGCATCCCGGTTCTTCCCGCTGTTCGGCCTGCTCGCTCTCTGCATGGCCTACTCGCAGGCCCATGCCGCCGGCAGCGATGCGGCTGCCTGCACGCACGCGCTGCATCAGGCCTTTGCAGGCTCCAGCAGCGCGGCCACCCTGCCCACGCCGTGCGCGCGTCTCGGACCAGTCGCGCTCGGCATGCGCAAACAACAGGTGCTGGCCGCACTGGGCCAGCCGGACATCACCCGCAGCGATGCGGCACATCCGGACACGCTCAGTGTGGTGTATCTGTACCCGCGCGGGCTCAATGTGCTGCTGGCGCAGCAACCGCGGCCGGCGACCGCTCTCCGCTACAGCCAGTTGGCAGTGCGCTTTCGCAACGACCGGGTCACCAACCTGATCGCCTTCGCCACTCCAGATGCGCCGTTGCCGTTCGAGTTGCTCGGCCAGCCGGCCGGTACGCACGTCGATCGGGTATTGCAGGCCATCGGCGGGCAGCCGCAATGGAACGCCAGCCGCGACTACGTGCAGTTCGCCGCGATGCCACTGGGCCTGGAGGTCGATCCGGATACGTCGGCGATCGTCGGGCTGGACCTCGCAGCCACCAAGCAGGACCTGGACAGCTTCGCCCTGCCCGGCGTGCAACTGCGCAAGGACGCGCAAAGCGGCCTGATCAACGGCGTGCGCTGAAGGGCGCCGTCGTCCATGCCGGGATAGGCCGCGCCTGCCAACGGAAGCCTGCCCACGCGGCCGCGAACGGCTGCGGCGGCAGGACGGGCGCACGGCTGCGCATCGCGCATCGATGGGCGGTCGTGCAGGAGGAGTGGCACTACCGCTACACGCGGCAGCAAACAGCAGACGCTCCGCCCTGACGGGGGGGTTGAAAACGCAAAGCCCCGCGCGAGCGGGGCCTTGCCTTGACACGTCGGAGCGGCGCGGACTCAGTCGCCCTGCTGCTTCTGCAGATGTTCCCAACGCTCCTGCGCGTCGATGGTGCGCTCGGCGGTCAGACGCGCTTCCAGGCGCTCCAGGCCGATTTCTTCGCCCGTGTCCACGCAGTAGCCGTAGTCGCCGGCGTCCAGACGCTTGAGGGTGCTGTCGATCTTGCCGATCAGCTTGCGGTAGCGGTCGCGGGTACGCAGTTCCAGCGAGTTCTCGGTTTCGCGGGTGGCGCGCTCGGCTTCGTCGCCGATGTCGCGGACCTCGTCACGCAGGTTCTCGATGGTCTGCTTGGATTCCTCGACCAGGTCGGCGCGCCAGGTGAGCAGGCGCTGGCGGAAGTACTCCTGCTGCAGCGCGCTCATGTACTCCTCGTCCGCCGCCGGCTTGTAGCCCTTGGGCAGGATCGGGCGGCCGGTGGCCTCGTCGGTCTTGTACTCGACCACCTTGTACTTGGCCGGCTTGGCCGGGGTGTTGGACTTGGCGGTCACGGCGACGGCAACCTTGCCGGTGGGCTTGGCGACCGGCGCCTTCGGGGTGGATTCGGACTTGGTGGGGGTTTTCGCGGAGGATTTCGAAACGGACACGGGATTCTTTTGTGGCGGGGTCGACGGCGCGGCGGACTTGGCGGCAACGGGCTTGGAGGCCGGTGCTGCGGCAGGCGCGGCGGGCTTGACCGGGACAGGCTTGGCCGCAGCCGGCTTGGGCGCCGACTTCGGTACGGAGGTGGTCACCGCAGGTGCGGCAGAGGCGGTGGCCGGTTTGGATTTGGCGGGAGCGGCCGCGGGCTTGGCGACCTTGGCGCCAGGCTTGGCCGCCGGCGCCTTCGCTGCCGGCTTGGCGGCGGCCTTGGCCGGTGCGACCGGCTTGGCAGGCGCCTTTTTGGCCGGAGCCTTCTTGGCAGGAGCGGACTTGGCCGGCGACGCAGCGACCGGCTTGGCCACCGGCTTCTTGGCCACGGCCTTGCTGGCCGGCTTGGCCGGCGCAGCCTTGGCCGCCGACTTAGCGGGCGCGGCTTTCTTCAGCGGTTTGCTGGCGGCGGACACCGGCGCTTTCTTGGCGACGGGCTTGGCGGGCTTCTTGGCGGCCTGGACGGCCTTCTTTGCAGGTTTTTTAGCAGCCACGAACGCTCTTCCTTGGTCTTCCCGGGGCCCGGGAAAGCGGGCCTTTATAGCCTACCCTACCCCCCGCGGCAACAACGCGGCGTATACGCCGAGCGACCCGCCTAGTCGAGCACAGTGGCATATCATGGTGGCGTGATCGCCCGCGCTCTTATCGCCTTGCTGCGCCTGTACCAGCGCTTCATCAGCCCGCTGCTGGGGCCGCGCTGCCGTTTCGTGCCCAGTTGCTCGGCGTACGCGGTGACCGCCATCGCCCGTTTCGGCGCATTGCGCGGTGGCTGGATGGCCGCCCGTCGCGTCGGCCGCTGCCATCCCTTCCATCCTGGCGGGTTCGACCCGGTGCCCGACCCCACGGCGCCGCCACCCTGCCGCTGCCAAGGAAAACACTGATGTCCGCTTCCACACTGATCGTCAACGCGCGCCTAGTCAACGAAGGCCGCGAAACCCAGGGCGACCTGCGCATCGCCGACGGCCGCATCGCCGCGATCGCCCCGCAGCTGGCCGCGCGCGAGGGCGAGACCGTAATCGACGCCGCCGGGCGCTGGCTGCTGCCCGGCATGATCGACGACCAGGTGCACTTCCGCGAACCCGGCCTGACCCACAAGGGCGACATCGCCACCGAATCGGCGGCGGCGGTGGCCGGTGGCCTGACCAGCTTCATGGACATGCCCAACACCAACCCACCCACGCTCGACGCCGCCGCGCTGCAGGCCAAGTACGACGCCGCGCACGGCCGCGCCTGGGGCAACTACGGCTTCTATCTGGGCGCCAGCAACGACAACCTGGCCGCGATCCAGACCCTGGACCCGAAGACCGCGCCCGGCATCAAGGTGTTCATGGGCGCCTCCACCGGCAACATGCTGGTCGACAATCCGCAGACCTTGGACGCGATCTTCCGCGACGCGCCAACGCCGATCATCACCCACTGCGAAGACACCCCGACCATCGACGCGACCCTGGCCGCGTTCAAGGAAAAGTATGGCGAGGCGCTGACCCCGGACATGCACCCGGACATCCGCTCGCGCGAGGCCTGCCTGAAGTCCTCGCAGCTGGCGGTGTCGCTGGCGAAGAAGCACGGCACCCGCCTGCACGTGCTGCACATCTCCACCGCCGACGAGCTGGCGCTGTTCACGCCTGGCCCGATCCAGGGCAAGCGCATCACCGCCGAGACCTGCATCCATTTCCTGCGCTTCGACCGCGCCGACTACGCCACGCTCGGCAACCTGATCAAGTGCAACCCGGCGATCAAGGACGCCAGCGACCGCGAGGCGCTGATCCGCGCGATCGCCGAGGACGTGATCGACGTGCTCGCCACCGACCACGCCCCGCACACCTGGGAAGAGAAGAGCAAGCCGTATGCGCAGGCGCCGTCGGGCCTGCCGCTGGTGCAGTACGCGCTGGTCGCGGCGCTGGAGCTGGTCCACGAGGGCCGGCTCAGCGTGGCCCAGGTGGTGCACAAGTTCGCGCACGCGCCGGCGCTGCTGTTCGACGTGCGCGAACGCGGCTTCCTACGCGAGGGCTACCACGCCGACCTGGTGCTGATCGACGACACCGCGTTCACCGTGCGCCGCGAGGACGTGCTGTCCAAGTGCGGCTGGTCGCCGTTCGAAGGCCGCAGCTTCCGCTCCAAGATCGCCGCGACCTGGGTCAACGGCGTGCTGGCCTGGGACGGGACCCGCCTGGTCGGCAGCCCCAACGGGCAGCGCCTGGCGTTCGACCGCTGATGCGCGGCGCCCTGGTGGCCGGCGCCGCACTGGCGCTGGTCCTGCTGACCGCACCGCTCGCCCCGGCGCTGCACGCGCAGACGCCGGCCGCGGCCGGTGCCGAAGCGCGCAGCGTGTTCCCGCGCAGCGCCTCGCAGGGCGCGCTGGTGATCGGCAAGGTCGCGCCGGGCAGCCGCGTGCAATACGCCGGACGCACCCTGCGGGTCAGCGATTACGGCAGCGTGGTGTTCGGCATCGGCCGCGACGAGCGCGGTCCGCTGCGCATCGCCGTGCAGCGCCCGGACGGCGGGACCGAGACGGTCGAGATCGCGGTGACGCCGCGCGACTGGCCACTGGAGCAGGTCAACGGCGTGCCGCCGAAGACGGTGAACCCGCCGCCGGCGATCGCCGAGCGGATCAAGCGCGAACAGGCGCAGGTCACCGCCGCGCGCGACCGCGACGACCCGCGCACAGATTTCGCCGCACCCTTCATCTGGCCGGTGCAGGGCCGCATCAGCGGCCGCTTCGGCAATGCCCGGGTCTACAACGGCCAGCCCGGCGCCGGGCATTCGGGCATGGACATCGCCGTGCCCACCGGCACCCCGGTCAAGGCCCCGGCCGCCGGCGTGATCACCTTCGCCGCCCCCGACCTGTACCTGACCGGCGGCACCGTGCTGCTGGATCATGGCTATGGCGTGAGTTCCAACTTCCTGCACCTGTCGCGGATCGACGTCAAAGTCGGCGACCGCATCGCCCAGGGCCAGGTGATCGGCGCGGTGGGTGCCACGGGTCGTGCGACCGGGCCGCATCTGCATTGGGGGATGAATTGGTTCGATGTGCGCATCGACCCGTTATTGGTGCTGGAGCGCACGAAGCAGCCGTAGAGCGTTGGTGCGTCAGGTGCGCTGGCGCGCGGCGGCGCGTTCATCAGGGGCAGTGACGTACAGCAGCGCATGCATTTTGTAGGAGCGGCTTCAGCCGCGACGGGCATTCCCGGTAACGCCTGTCGCGGCTGAAGCCGCTCCTACAGATGTCCTGAAGTCGCTTCGACATTGCAACGCTGAGCGGCATCCACGTCGCGCAGCGGCTGGGGCGTCGGATCTCGGCGCAGGAACGCAAGCGGCGGAGGCCAGGCTCGCCGGCGCTTGCTCGAATGGCTGCGCGCGGCACGGGCGGTGTGGCGCGAGGCCGTACCCTCACCCCAACCCCTCTCCCGAGGGGAGAGGGGCTTGCTGCCCGCAGCCTTCCGCTAGGCCGGTGTGACCACCTCCAGCAGTCGCCCCAGCACCACATGCGACGGGCTGTTGGCCAAGTCCAGCGGCATCACCAGCTTGGGATTGGGATGCGGCAAGGGCGTTCCCGGCGCTTCTTCGCCGGCTTCCCGCAGCAGACTGCCGTTGTCGTCCACCTGGTCGGTGACCGGCGGCAATGGCGGCAGGCCCAGCCCCGTGCGGACCGCGTTGGCGCGGCTCAGCAGGTCGTCGTCGGCGACCGTGGTCAGTGCCGAGGCGGCCAGGCTGGCCGGTGCGCCCTCCACCGCCGCCAGGCGCTGCGCGATGTCGCCCAGCGCCTGCTGCCGGTGCGGATGCAGCAGTTGCCAGACTTCTTCCCACAGCGCCTTCCAGTCCAGATCCGGGAACGGCATGTGGGTCGGCCCGCTGAGCACGATCTGCGGCGCCAGCCGGCCCGGCGGCGTCGCGTCGCATTCGGCCAGCGCGCGGTACACCACCTCGCTGCACACCATGTGCGAGGGGTTGTCGCGGACCAGATGGTCCAGCGCCTCGCGCACCACGACCCGCGCCAGCCAGTGCTGCGGCCACTTGCCGCGGATGGCGACCAGCAGGCCGAGCGTGGCCAGGCTGTCCAGCGGGTACGGGACGCCCAGCAGCGACTGCGCCTTGGCCAGCACGCTGGCGCGGTCGGCATCGTCCAGCGCCACGCAGGCGTAGCTGAGCGGCCGGTAGGCGTCGATGATGAGGTAGTTGGTGGTGTCGGTGAGCCGCTGCGACAGCGGATAGCGGCGCACGCCGCTGGCCGCCGCCTCGATCAGATCGCCCTGATCGGCGACGATGGCGGCATGGCTGTAGATGCTGTCGCCGCACCAGGCGATCAGTTCGGATACCGGGCCGCAGCCCAGTTGCAACAGGATGTCGCCGACCTGCAACTGATCGGGAGCGAACGCGGGCAAATCGGTCTGCGCAGTCATGGTTGAGGCTCCTGGTGGGTGACGTGGTGGCTGGGGGTGGACACGCTGACGCGGTTGCGGCCGGCGGCCTTGCTGGCGTAGAGCGCGGCATCGGCCCGCTGCAACAGCGCCGCCACGCTCTCGCCGCGCTGCCATTGCGCCACGCCGACGCTCAGCGTGCATGACAGCGCCTGGCCTTCGCGCGGCAGCGGCTGCGCGGCGACGTGCTGGCGGATGTCCTCGGCCACGCGCCGCGCGGCCTCCAGGGTGGCGCCGGGCATCAGCAGCAGCATCTCGTCGCCACCCTGGCGGCCGAGCGTGTCGGTGCTGCGCAGGCGTGCCCGCGCGCAGGCGGCGACCCAGCGCAGGCAGGCGTCGCCGCCGGCGTGGCCGTGGATGTCGTTGATGCGCTTGAAATGGTCGATATCGATATAGGCCAATGCCAGCGGCCGGTCGCCGCGCGCGGCGTCCTGCAGCGCCTCGGCCAGACGCTGCTGCAGGGCGGCGCGGGTGAGGATGCCGGTGAGTTCGTCCACGGTCGCCATGCGGCTGGCGCGGTCGCGGTCGCGACGCAGCTCCAGGATCTGCTCGGCCAGACCGAAGGTCACCAGCAGGCAGGAGATCGCCAACGCCAGGCTGATGCCATGCGCCAGCACCGGCGCGGCCACGTCCAGGCGCAACCACCCCGTCAGTTCCAGGCAGCGCAGCACGCACAGCATCCACAGCGGCGTCCACGAAGCCAGCAGCGGCCAGGCGTAGCGCTGCCCGCGCAAGGCCAGCAGCAGGCAACACGGCAGCAGCAGCGCCGCACCGACGATCAGCCCGAGATTGCCGAGCAGGCTCAGCATCCCCGAGTCCGAGAACAGGCAGGCCACGGCGATGCCGAGCAGGAACAGCGCGCACAGCCGCAGCACCCGGTCCAGTCGCGGCAGTTGCCGGCGCATCTCCAGTTGCCGGCGCTGGAAGGTGATGATGAAGAAGCCGCCGAGCGCGGCGACGATGCGCATCGGCGTCGGCGAGGACGCGAACACGCTGGCCAGGCCGGGCACCGCGCGCGCCTCGCCACCAAGGCCGAGCAGGTACAGCAGCACGCACATCACGTTGGCAGTGAAGTAGCCGTAGATCGACTCGCGCAGACGCGCCCACAACGCGATCGCCAGGATCGCCAGCACCGCGGTCGAGCCGAGGATGAAGGCGCGCCAGCCGACGTAGTGCAGATCCTCACGCTGCACCTGGGCCAGCGGCGCGATGCCCACCGGCATCGGCATCGCCGCCGGCGCATGCACCCGCAGCCAGATCGAGGCGCCGGCCGGCAGCCCCTGCGGCAAGGCGATCACCAGGGCCCGGGTGGAGTAGCGCAGGTCGGCGTCGGCGCCGTAGATCGCGTGACGGGTCGGCGCGCTGCGCCCCGGCACCCAGGCCTCGACCCGGGTCAGGTAGGGCGACTGCAGCACCAACTGCGGCTGGCCGTCGCGGCCGATCGCATGGTCGGCGCGGATCCGCCACCAAGTGGGCTGCTTGCTGCGCTCGTACAGGGTCGCGCCATGGCCGGCGTCGACGAACGCGGCATCGTGGCGCCCCGCCACCACCTCCGGCGGCGGAGGGTCGGCGGCCAGCCGTTGCAACAACAGTTCCTGCCCCAGCGCCGACCCGACCAGCCCCAGGCACAGCAACAGGCAGCACCAACGGCACAGGCGCTTCAATCGACGACTTCCAAGTGGGATCGGCGTCGAGGGTAGCGCAAGCCGCGACGGCGCTCGTATCCAAATTCACAGCCCCGTCACGCCGGAAAGTAGGGCGGCACACGGCGCGCAGATCCATGCGGCAGTGCGGCGACTGTCCGCCGCCGCGGGGTCTAGAGCGCCTGCAGCCGTCGCGTTTTGGCGTGGGAATCGCCCTCCACGCCCCCACCAACCGGCGCGCCGCACGTGCGGCGGATCCGCGATCGTGATGGAAGCGACACAACCGAGCTCTGGCTGCGACATCGGCCGGCGTCGACGCGCGAACGCCCCTACCATCGCCGGTCCGCTGACGACGCCGGATCAGGCGACCGGATGACACCGGTATCATTCCAGGCGTCGCCGCGGGCCCTTATCCTTGAGCGGAGGCTTCCCATGACCGTATCGCGCTGGTTGCTGCTTTCCTCCACCCTCGCCCTGGCGGCCGGGGTCGTCACCGATGCCCCGGCGCTGACCGGAACCGCGTCGCGCCCGCAACTGACCAGCAGCGAGGCGGCCAACCAGACCGTCGCCCGCCACCTGGCCCAGGCCGGACCGATCGGCGCACTGGTCACCGACAACTGGGATCCGAGCGCCGGCGTCGCGCTGCTGCAGGCCGACTACGCGGTGGCGGCCGACGGCAGCACCCGCTACCGCACGGTGCAGGCCGCGGTGGACGCCGCAGTCGCCGCCGGTGGCAGCATGCGCCGCTACATCAGCGTGGCGCCCGGCACCTACACCGAAGTGGTCTGCGTGCCCGCCGCGGCGCCGCCGCTCACGCTGTTCGGCCTTGGCGGCAGCCCGGCCAGCACCACGATCCGTTTCGGCAACGCCAACCCCACCCCGAAGCCCACCGGCAGCGCCACCCATCCCTGCGCCAGCAACGCCGCCAGCAGCACCGTCGGCACCTCCGACAGCGGCACCGTCACCGTGCGCGCGGCGCAGTTCCAGGCGCGCAACCTGGCGATCGTCAACAGCTACGTCGAGGGCACCTACAGCGGCAGCAACCAGTCGGCGGTGGCGCTGGCGCTGCGCGGCGACAAGGCGGTGCTGGAGAACGTAGTGCTGACCGGCAACCAGGACACCCTGCTGATCAGCGCCGGCAGCGCCAACACGGTGATCCGCGCCTACGTCAAGGGCGGCATCATCGAGGGCGACACCGACTTCATCTTCGGCTCGGGCGTGGCGGTGTTCGCCGGCAGCACCATCCGCTACACCGCCGCGCGCCGCGGCACCAACGACGGCGGCGTGATCTTCGCGCCCAGCACCCGCCCGGGCAGCAGCTACGGCTTCCTGGCGATCGGCAGCACCTTCGATGCGGTCGGCAACCCGGGCAGCGGCACGGTGTGGCTGGGCCGGGCCTGGGACGAGAGCGTGGGCAGCCTGTCCAACTACGTCGACGGCACCTCGCCCAACGGCAAGGTGGTGATCCGCGACTCGACGCTGGGCGGGCACATCCGCAAGAGCGCGCCGTGGAACGCCTCGACCATCGGCCGTCCGTACTGCAGCAGCAACTGCAGCACCTCGGCCAACCGTTTCTACGAGTACGGCAACAGCGGCGCCGGCAGCGCGCCCTGAAGCTAGGCGGCGCGGGCTGGCACGTGTCGTCCTGCCCGCGCATGCCGCGTCGCGGTTGCGCGTACCTGTTGCAAGGACGCGCGAGGACGTGGACGTCCGTCCAGACCTGAGTGATGACACCGCGGCGCGCGCGCAACCGCGGCCCTTCGGGTTGGGCCTGGCAGGCCAACCCGACGTAGTCGAAGAGTGTTGGTAGGCCCTAGCCCAGCCCGGCCCACCAGGCGCGCCACAGCGTCGACATCTGTCCCGGCGGCCTGGGCGTGGCGGCCGCCTGCTGCACCATCCGCGCACGCGCCAGCGCCGACAGGATGCGCCGCGGACGCGGCCCGCGCACGCGGCGCGGCCACGGCTTCAGCAACGCCTGCGCCCAGCGTTGGCGCTGCTGCGCCTCATCGCCGCCGCGCAGCGCCAGCGGCGCGGTGGCGGCGCCGCCCTCGAGCAGGCGCTGCGCCAGCACCTGCAGCGCGACCGGCACCGCGGCGCCCTCGGCCGGGGCCTCGAACAACGCGCGCTCGACCGCAACCACCGCCTGCGCGAACGGCTCCAGCCGCTCCAGCGCATGCGCGGTGTCGGCCGCGGCCGCGCGCGACTGCGGCAGGCTCGGCAAGGCCTCGGCCAGTTGTGTCCATGGCGCAGCCACCGGCTCCAGCACCCGGCCCAGCGGATGCCGCGAACGCTGCCCGGCCCAACTGCGCAGTTCCTCGCCCCACCACGCCAGCTTGGCGTCGGCCGGCAGCGGGTCGCCGGCGATGTTGAGGATGTCGTCGAACTCCTGCAGCAGGGCGAACCAGGCCACGGTGCGGGCACGCTGCGGCGCCGGCACGAAGGCCTCGGCCACGGCCCATTCCGGCCAGCGGCGACGCCATTTGTCGAGGAAGGCATCCAGGGCGGACGAACTGCTCATGCGATCGGTGAATCCGGGTTCAGGCGCGCGCGACGAAGGCCTCGCGCAACGGGGAAGTGAGCGCGGCTGTCGCGCAGAACACGCAGTTTACGTGCGCGACCGGTGGATGCCGAGCGGCGTCGGCGTGCAGGCGGCGACACCGCGGTCGCAGCATCGCCGCGAACGCGGCGACAGCACCGGTTTCAGGACGCGGCGGCGCTGACCGGCCAGGCCGCGGCGTCGTACAGCTCGGCCGGCGCGGCGACCATCGCGTCGGCGCGCCAGGCCAGCGGATCGTCCTCGTCCAGCCGGTAACCCCACAGCACCGCCACCGAGGCCATGCCGGCGGCACGTGCGGCGAGGATGTCGCGTTCGTCGTCGCCGACGTAGACCACTTCGTGCGGGGCCACGCCCAGGCGCTGTGCGGCGACCTGCAGCGGCAGCGGATGCGGCTTGCGCTCAGAGAGCGTGTCGCCGCCGATCAGCACCGCGCAGCGCTGCTCCCACTGCAATTGCGGCAGGATCAACCGTGCCAGCGCCTCGGGCTTGTTGGTGACGATGCCCCACACGCTGCCCGCGGCCTCCAGCCGCTGCAGCAACGCGGCGATGCCATCGAACAGCTGCGAATGGCGGCCGATCAGCGCCTCGTAGTGGCGCAGGAATGCCGGAATCAGCGCATCGCGCTGCGCGGCGGGCAGATCAGGCAAGGCGACGCCGAGCATCGCCCGCGAGCCCTTGGACACCACCGGCCGCAACTGCGCCAGGTCGAGCGCAGCACGGCCATGCTCCATCAGCACCGCATTGGCGGCAGCCAGCAGATCCGGCGCACTGTCCAGCAACGTGCCATCCAGATCGAACAGCACCACACGCGGAAAGCATGCCTGGGTATCGTCCGCGGCGTGCGTCACAGGCGCAGGCACCCGCCGTTGCCAATCCCCAATCCCGACTCCCGAATCACGGCTTCCCCGCACACGCCAGGTAATTGACCTCGGTGCGCGAGGACAGCCGTGCGCGATTGCGCCACGGCTCATACGCCAGGCCGCTGACGTCGCGCAGCTGCAGCTCGGCCTGGCGCAACCACGCGGCCAGCTCCGCCGGCTTGATG
Source organism: Xanthomonas protegens (assembly GCF_038442435.1). Lineage (NCBI taxonomy): Bacteria > Pseudomonadati > Pseudomonadota > Gammaproteobacteria > Lysobacterales > Lysobacteraceae > Xanthomonas > Xanthomonas protegens. The sequence continues at coordinate 44,269 of NZ_JAQJCQ010000014.1, forward strand.
AAATCCTGGTAGCGATGGGTGCCGGTGGGCAGCAACCGCGCCACGTACTCGGCACCGACGATGGCCAGCGCGAACGCGGCCGGGGTGCGGTTGAGCGTGGACAGGAACAGCTGTCCGCCCGGCTTGAGCAGGGTCGCGCAGGCGCGCACGATCGCCGCCGGATCGGGCACGTGCTCAAGCATCTCCATGCAGGTGATCGCGTCGAAGCTGCCCGGCTGCGCCGCTGCCAAGTCCTCGACCGACTGCACGCGGTAGTCGACCTCGACCCCGGATTCGAACTGGTGCAGCCGCGCGACCTTGATCAGCTCCGGCGACAGGTCGATCGCGGTGACCTGCGCGCCCTCCTTGGCCAGCGCCTCGCTGAGCAGGCCGCCGCCGCAGCCCACGTCCAGCACCGTCGCGCCGCGCAGTGGCAGGCGCTCGGCGACGTAGCGCAGGCGCACCGGATTGAGCGCATGCAGCGGCTTCTGCGGGCCGTCGGCATCCCACCAGCGGGTGGCCAGGGCGCCGAACTTGTCCAGTTCGGCCTGATCGAAGTTGGCGGAGGCGTTGGCGGTGGAAGCGGTCATGGCGAACTCTCGTTGGGGCCGCGCGCGCGGGGCGGCACGGCGAACATAGCGGATCAGGCGTGGACGCTGCGGATACGTTCGCGCCACTGCCGCGCATTGGCGACCAGCGCATCGACATCCATGTCCACCAGCACGCGCTGGCTCAGCTTGGGCTGGCCGGCGATCCACACGTCGCTGACCTGCTGCCGGCCGGTGGCGTACACCAGTTGCGACAGCACGTTGTGCAGCGGCTGGGTCTCCAGCGCCGACAGGTCCACGCAGATCAGGTCGGCCTGCTTGCCCGGCTCGATCGAGCCGATCGTCTCGCCGAAGCCCAGCGCGCGCGCGCCGCCCAGGGTGGCCGCGCGCAGCGTGCTGGCCGCGTCCAGCGCGGTGGCGTCGCTGGCCACCGCCTTGGCCAGGATCGCCGCGGTGCGGTTCTCGCTGAACATGTCCAGGTCGTTGTTGCTGGCGCAGCCGTCGGTGCCGATCGCCAGGTTCACGCCCGCACGCTGCAGCGCGCAGGCCGGGCAGAACCCGGAGGCGAGCTTGAGGTTGGATTCGGGGCAATGCACCACGCTGACCCCGCGCTCGGCGCACAGGTGGATCTCGGCGTCGGTGAGCTGGGTCATGTGCACCGCGATCAGGCGGTCGTTGACCAGGCCCAAACGGTCCAGCCGCGCCAGCGGACGCTGCCCGTACTGCTTGAGCGAATCGGCGATTTCCTGCGCGGTCTCGTGGGTGTGCAGGTGCACCGGCACCTCGAGCTGGTCGGACAGCATCCGCACCCGCTCGAAGTTGGCGTCGTTGACCGTGTACGGCGCATGCGGGGCGAAGGCGATGCCGACCAGCGGATCGTCGCGCCACTGGTCGTGCACCTCGCAGGCGCGGGCGAAGTATTCGTCGGAGGTCTTGGCCCAGGCGGTCGGGAAATCGATGATCACCGTGCCGACGCGGGCGCGGAAACCGTGCTGCTTGTACACGGCGGCCTGCACGTCGGCGAAGAAGTAGTTCTCGTTGGCGCAGGTGGTGCCGCCGCGCAGCATCTCGGCGATCGCCAGCGCGGTGCCGTCGGCGACGAACTCCGGGCCGATCACCGCGGTTTCCACCGGCCAGATGTGCTGCTGCAGCCACACCATCAGCGGCAGGTCGTCGGCGATGCCGCGCAGCAGCGTCATCGGGTTGTGCGTATGCGCGTTGACCAGGCCCGGCAGCAGCGCCGCGTCCGGGCGCGAGACGGTGCGCGCGGGGGCGAAGCGCGTACGCGCCTCGGCGGTCGGCAGCACCGCCACGATCTCGCTGCCGCGCACCGCCACCGCGTGGTCTTCCAGCACCACCGCATGCGGCTCGATCGGGACCACGTAGCCGGCTTCGATCAGCAGGTCGCAGGATTCGGGTATGGAGGTCATCGCAGATGCTCTGAAAAGGGAAGGATCACGGTGCGGATGCGGGTGCCGGCGCCGCCTGTGCCTGGAGGATGCGCCGCTGGTATACGCGCATCACTACCCACTGCAGCAAAAAGACTGCCAGGAAGCCGAAGCGGCCCAGCCACGGCGCGACCATGCCCACGGGGATGCATAACGCGAACACCACCGGCGAGACCGCCGCGCGCAGCTTCATCGCCTGCGCCTGCAACGGACCCAGCCGCTGCGCCAGGCCTTCCTTGCGCACCGCATAGGCATGCAGCCAGTACCCGGCCAGGCCGATCGCGGCCAGGTGCGCGCAGTACACCGCGAACGCTTCGTGGTTGCCGAAATAGTCCGAGTACAGCGCGGTGGAGAACGGCAGCAGGCCGATCAGCAGCAGCTGCAGCACGTTGAGCCAGATCAGCCGGTCGTCGAACTGGCGGATGTGCCGGCACAGCTGCAGGTGCGACTTCCAGAACAGCGCGGTGACCAGGAAGCTGACCGCGAAGCCGATGAACAGCGGCAGCATCCGGTGCAGGGCGGCGAGGATGCCGCCGGCCGCCGCGACCTCGGCGTGTCCGGGCACCTTGATTTCCACCGCCAGCAGGGTGATGGCGATGGCGAAGACCGCATCGCTGAAGAACACGACGCGGTCGTGCGGGTACTTGCTGTCGGCGCTGTCGGCGTGGCTGGTCGTCACGGGCGTTTCCTGGGAGCGAGGTGGTCCATCACCGCCGCACGGCGATCCGGCGCATGGCGCTGCCTGGCCGCCGCACGCCAGCGCGTGCGCATGCCCGCGGCCGGCTGCGGCCGCGGGCATGCCGACTTACTTGACGCGCGAAACGTATTCGCCCGAACGCGTATCGACGCGGATCACTTCTTCCTGGCCGACGAACAGCGGCACGCGCACCACCGCGCCGGTCTCCAGGGTCGCCGGCTTGCCGCCGCCGCCGGAGGTATCGCCGCGCACGCCCGGGTCGGTCTCGACGATCTTCAGTTCGACGAAGTTCGGCGGGGTGACCTGGATCGGCGTGCCGTTCCACAGCGTCACCACGCAATCCTCCTCGCCTTTGATCCACTTGGCGGCGTCGCCGACGCCGGCCTTGTCGGCCTGCACCTGCTCGAAGGTTTCCTGCTGCATGAAGTGCCAGTACTCGCCGTCGCTGTACAGGTACTGCATGTCGGTGTCGACCACGTCGGCCGCTTCCACGCTGTCGGTCGCCTTCATGGTCATTTCGACCACGCGCCCGGACTTGATGAAGCGGTACTTGACGCGGGTGAACGCCTGGCCCTTGCCGGGCTTGACGTATTCGGTATCGGTGATGATCGCAGGCTCGCTGTTGACCAGGATCTTCATCCCGTTCTTGACGTCGTTCATGCCGTAGCTGGCCATCTGAAACTCCTCGGGTAAGGCAAACCCGCCGCGTTCGGCGGCCGGCCGGATAGAATGGAAGCTCCGCCGCAACGGCGGGCGCTCGTGTGATGACCGCCTATGATAACCGCAGCCCCCCGCCCGATGCAGCCGTCCCCGCCCCTGCCCGCCGCCGCGCCGCCGCGCTGGCAGCAGGCCTGGCGCGACGCCGTGCGCGATCCGCGCGAGCTGCTGGCCCTGCTGGACCTGGATCCGCAGGCGCTGGGCGTCTCCGAACAGGCTGCGACGCAATTCGCGCTGCGCGTGCCGCGCAGCTTCGTCGCGCGCATGCGCGGGGGCGATCCGCACGATCCGCTGCTGCGCCAGGTGCTGCCGATCGACGACGAGCAGCGCCTGGTCGCCGGCTTCGCCCTGGATGCGGTCGGCGACACCGCGGCCAAGAAGGCCGACGGCGTGATCCACAAGTACCGCGGCCGCGCGCTGCTGGTGGCCACCGGCAGTTGCGCGGTGCACTGCCGCTACTGCTTCCGCCGGCACTTTCCCTATGCCGACGAGACCGCCGCGCGCGATGGCTGGCGCACGGCGGTGGCGGCGATCGCCGCCGACCCCAGCATCGAGGAAGTGATCCTGTCCGGCGGCGATCCGCTGTCGCTGGCCACACCGAAGCTGGCCGAACTCACCGATGCGCTGGCGTCGCTGCCGCAGCTCAAGCGCCTGCGCATCCACAGCCGCCTGCCGGTGGTGCTGCCCGAGCGCGTCGATGCGCCGTTGCTGGCCTGGCTGCGCACGCTGCCGTGGCCGCTGGCATTCGTGATCCACGCCAACCACGCCAACGAATTCGATGCCGGCGTGGATGCCGCACTGGCGCGCCTGCGCGAGGCCGGCGCGCACCTGCTCAACCAGGCGGTGCTGCTGCGCGGGGTCAACGACAGCGTCGAAGCGCTGGCCGCGCTGAGCGAGCGCAGCTTTGCCGCCGGCGTGCTGCCCTACTACCTGCATCAACTGGATCGGGTGCAGGGCGTGGCCCATTTCGAAGTGGACGATGCCACCGCGCTGGCCCTGCACCAGGCGCTGGCCGCACGCCTGTCCGGTTACCTGGTACCGAAACTGGTGCGCGAGATTCCCGGCGACAGCGGCAAGCGCCCGCTGCTGCCCTGACCCGCCTGGCCGGGACCGCCGCAGGCACGGCGCACGCCGGCCACGCGCCGCAGCGGCGATCACACGCTGGCGGGCGGTGCGTCCTCGTTGGCGAGCAACTGGCGGAATTCCTCCGCGCTGAGCGGGCGGCTGAGCCAGAAGCCCTGCCCCAGTTCGCAGCCGCGCTCGCGCAGCAGCTCGAACTGGGTCTCCTGCTCGATGCCTTCGGCGACCACGGTGATGTCCAGCGAATGCGCCATGGCGATGATCGCCGTGGTCAGCGCCAGATCGTCCGGGTCGCGCTGCAGGTCGGCGACGAAACTCTTGTCGATCTTGACCCCGTCCACCGGCACCTGGCGCAGATGGCTCAGGCCGGAGAAGCCGGTACCGAAGTCGTCCAGCCAGACCTTGACCCCGGTGCGATGCAGCCGCGCCAGCATGCTCGCCGCCTGCAGCTCGTCGCCGATCACCGCGGTTTCGGTCAGTTCCAGATGCAATTGCGCCGCCGGCAGCCCGGACTCGCGCAGGCATTCGGCCACCACTTCGGGCAGATCGCCACTGCGCAACTGCCGCGGCGAGACATTCACCGAAACGAACAGGTCGCGGCTGCCGTCGGCGCGCCGCCACTGGGTGGCCTCGCTGCAGGCCGCGCGCAGCACCTTGGGGCCGATGCTTTCGATCAGCCCGCTCTGCTCGGCCACGTCGATGAACACCGTCGGCGAGATCGTGCCCATCGCCGGATGCTGCCAGCGCAGCAGCACCTCGACGCCGACCATGCGCCGGTCCTGGGTGCGGAAGATCGGCTGGTAGGCCAGCTTCAGTTCGTCGCGTTCCCAGGCGCCGCGCAGTTCGTGCTCCATGTGCACGCGCCGCTCCACCGCATAGTCCATCGCGCGGCTGTAGAAGCGGTGGCAGTTCTTGCCGGCCAGCTTGGCCTGGTACATGGCGATGTCGCCGTTCTTCAGCAGCGCCGAGGCGTCCTCGGCATCGCCCGGGTAGACGGTGATGCCGATCGAGGTGCCCATGAACACCTCGCGGCCCTGGATCCGCAGCGGTTCGCGCAGTTCCTGCACCAGCCGCTGCGCCAGCGCGGTGGCGACCTTGGCCGCCTGCGCGTCCTCCACCAGGATCACGAACTCGTCGCCGCCGAAACGTGCCAGCAGCGCATCGTCGCCGCCCAGTTGCTCCACCGCCAGCTGGATGCGCCGCGCGAACTGCAGCAGCGCCTCGTCGCCGGCCTCGTGGCCCAGGGTGTCGTTGATCCGCTTGAAATCGTCGATGTCGGCGAACAGCAGCGCCAGCCTGCGCTGCGAGGCGCGCGCCGACAGCATGCGATGGTCCAGCGCCTCGCGGAACGCGAGCCGGTTGGTCAGCCCGGTCAACGCATCGGTGTAGGCCATGTGGCGCACGTCGCGGTCGTGCCGGGCGATCGCTTCGCTCATCCGCCCGAACGCGCGCAGCAGTTCGCTGACCTCGTCGTGGCGGCCGCTGTCGCGGCGCTCCACCGCATAGTTGCCGGCCTCGATCTGGCGTGCGGCCGCCGCCATCCAACGCAGCGGCGCCACCAGCGTGCGCTGCACGTAGACCGTCACCATCGCCGCGGTCAGGCCGAGGGCGGCCAGCAACAGCAGCAGCCAGCCGAGATGGCGCTTGCCCAGTGCGCCCAGGCGCTGGTCCAGGTTCTGCCCGGCCTTGCGCTCGTACTCCTGCGCGCGTGCCCAGGACATGCCCACCCGCACCCCGCCCACGCGCTGGTCGCCGATCATGATCGGCATCGACACGTCGAGGAACTCCGGCGACTCCTGCGCCAGCAGGCCTTTGGCGCGGATCGCGGCGTCGGCCATCGGCCCGCGCATGCGCTGTCCGTAGCCCACCAGGTCCTTGCTGCCGTCGTGGATCAGCCGCCCGTCGGCGTCGTAGACCAGCACGTAGGCCACCGCCACATAGCCCAGCGCCCCACGCACCTGCGTGCCGATCGCATCCAGGTCGGAGTAGTACACCGGGTTGGCCAGCGAATCGGCCAGTTGCCGCGCCAGCGATTCGCCGCGGGTGCGCATGCTGCTGTCGAACAGGCTGTGGATGGCATTGCCGCTGAGCGTGCGCACCTCGCGCTGCATCGCCGCCTGGCGCTCCAGCAGCAGGCCCAGGATCGCCATCACCAACAGTGCAGCCACGCCCATGGCCAGCAGGAACCTGGCCTGCAACCCGAAACGCATGGTCTTCATTCCACTTCCAGCCTCACCCGCGCCACGCCGGCGCGCAGGGTATCCAGGCGTTTCTGCGACGCCGGATCGATCGGGTAGAAACCGGAGGTCCCGAAGAACTGGCGCAGCGCCGCGCGCCCCTGCGGATCGTCGGCGGCGTGCAGCAGCACCTCGCGCAGGCGCGTCTCCACGTCCGTGGGCAGATCGCTGCGCACCATCTCCACCGCGCGCGGATACGGTTCGCTGCGGTAGATCACCCGGAAGTCGCGACGGAACGCCGGCGGAATGCGGCGATCGTCATCCCAGTCGAGACTGCTGAACGCCCCGGCATCCACCAGGTGCTTGTGCACGAAGGCGGCGATGTTGAGTTCCGAGCGCGCGAACACGTAACCGACCGTCTCCGCCGAGGGCTGGTCCTTGGTCGAAAGCAGGATCTCCGGATGCAGGCCGCGCTCGAACAGCGTCATCATCGGCACCAGGTAGGCGCTGGTGGACAGCGTGCTCTGCAGCGCCAGCGTACGCCCCCGCAGATCCGACAGGTCGTGCACCGGCGCGTCATTGCGCACGAAGAATACGGTGTGGTACTGGCGCACGCCGTTGCGCTCGGTCAGCAGCAGCGGCTTGGCGCCACCGCGCTGTTCCAGCGCCATCGCGGTGGCAGCGGTCTCGGTGACCCAGTCGACCCGGCCACGACGCAAGTAACTGCTCATCTGCTGGCTGTCGCGGGCCATCAGGATCTGCCCGGAGGTGATGCCGACCTCGCGCATGCGCGGCACCACGTAGTCCAGCAGCGGCTTGAGTTGCTCGTAATGGGCCTTGGGATTGTCGCTGATGCGCCCCAGCACCAGGACCGAGGGCCGCGCGTGCACGGACGCGGGCCAGCAGATCGCCAGCGCCAGCCACACCACGACCACCCGCCAACGCGAACTGGACAAACCACGATCCCCAAGTAGACCTTGCAAAGCCTAGCCGAAAGCGCATGCCGGTGACAGCGTCACAGAATGGCGCCTGCCACCGATGCAGTCCGCCCGGGGCGCACGCGTCGGCACGCGCGCCGCAACGGGCGCCTTCGCGCCTTGCCTGGCCTCAGTTTCCGGCCTGTCCGGCGAGTCGCGCCATGCGCTGCGCATCGGACAGCACGCCGCGCAACAGGCGCACTTCCTGCTCGGTCAGCTCGGTGCGCAGGAACAGCCGGCGCAACTTGCGCATCGCCGAATCCGGGGCGCGGCCCTTGTGGAAGTCGATCTCGTCCAGGGTCTCGGCCAACTGCCCGAACAGCCCTTCCACCTGTGCGTGGCTGGCCGGCGCCTCGCGGAACCCCGGTGCCGGCGCAGGCGCAGGCTCGGCGCCGCGCAACTGCGCCAGGCGCAGTTCGTAGGCCAGCACCTGCACCGCCGCGGCCAGATTGAGCGAACTGAACGCCGGATCGGAGGGAATATGCACGGCCGCATGGCACAGCTGCAGTTCCTCGTTGGTCAGGCCGGTGCGTTCGCGCCCGAACACCAGCGCCACTTCCGCCGGTTCGGCGCTGGTCGCGGTCAGGCGCTGCGCGGCATCCGCCGGCAGCAACTCCTCCAGCGACACGCGGCGGCTGCGCGCGGTGCAGCCCAGCACCAGCCGGCAATCGGCCACCGCGTCGGCCAGCGCCGGCAGCACCGGCGCCTGCTGCAACAGGTCCTCAGCCCCGGCAGAACGCCGGTAGGCCTCGGTATCCAGCTCGCATTCCGGCGCCACCAGCACCAGCCGCGACAGCCCCATGGTCTTCATCGCGCGCGCTGCCGCGCCGATGTTGCCGGGGTGCTGGGTCCCGACCAGGACGAAGCGGATACGGAGGGAATCGGTCATGGCGGCACGGCAGGCGAAGCGAACGGGGGCGTAGATGGTAAACTGTGCGGCCGGCCTTGGCGCCGGACTGCTCTTTTCCTCCTCCAGACCCACCTCCGCCTTCTCGGGAGCGCTTGCCATGCAAAAACCCGCCGTCACCGTCATGGTCAAGGCCGCCCGCCTCGCCGGCAACGTGCTGTTGCGCCACATCAACCGCCTGGAAGCACTGAACGTGGTGCAGAAGGACCGCATGGACTACGCCAGCGAAGTCGATGCCGATGCGGAAAAGGTGATCGTCAAGGAGCTGCGCCGCGCCTACCCCGACTACGGCGTGATGGGCGAGGAAGGCGGCGTGCAGGGCGGCGGCCGCTACATGTGGGTGATCGACCCCCTCGACGGCACCAGCAACTACCTGCGCGGCTTCCCGCACTACTGCGTGTCGATTGCCCTGGTCGAGAACGGCGAGCCGGTCGACGCGGTGATCTTCGACCCGCTGCGCAACGAACTGTTCACCGCCAGCCGCGGCAACGGCGCGGTGCTCAACGACCGCCGCATCCGCGTCAGCGAGCGCAAGGAACTCAACGGCGCCATGGTCCACACCGGCTTCGCGCCGCGCGAGCGCAAGCGCACCAGCCCCCAGCTCAAGTGCGTGGATGCGCTGCTGGTGCAGGCCGAGGACATCCGTCGCACCGGTTCGGCGGCACTGGATCTGGCCTATGTCGCCTGCGGCCGCAGCGACGCCTACTTCGAAGCCGGGGTGAAGGCCTGGGACATCGCCGCCGGCGTGCTGCTGGTGCGCGAGGCCGGTGGCCGCGTCACCGACTTCAAGGGTGGCACCCTCGGCCGCATCGACGACCGCGGCCCGCAGCAGTTCCAGGTGGTCGCCGGCAACCTCAAGGTCGGCGATGCGCTGCAGAAGCTGATCGTCAATACCGGCTTCGCCGGGGAGTTCGACGCGAAGTTCTGAGCGAGGCGACCGGCGCACGCCGGCGCAGCGACATCGCAACAACGGAAAAGCCGCGCACTTGCGCGGCTTTTTTATGTCCGTCATCCGCCGATCGGGCCGGCGCACGACCTCCGCACAGGTCCTTTCGCAGCATCCTCCTGGCCTCGCGCAGAGGAGCCGCCATCCAGGAAATCCCGTCGAACGCAGCGCGCATGGGCCGTTTTGCCGTCACGCCGCACTCACGCATTGGACGCTGCGCGCTTCACTTCTGCTTGATCGGCGCTTGCGTAGAAAACGGCACACGACGCGCTACGTGCAGGCAAAACGGCATGTGCGATGCGCCCGACGCAATCGGCGAACGCAGCCCTAAAGATCCAAGAAACGCGGCCGATATCGATGCGGGCCTTTGCCCGAACTTCCCCCGCTGATCCGCGCCTGCATTGCCGTCCCTGCGGCAATGGAGCCGGTAGCGCCGCTCTCTCGCATCTTCCGGAGATCTCGCGTGTCCTTCCATCATCTCACCGTCACCAAGCGCCTGGCAATCGGCTTCTGCGGCGTGATCGCCATGTTATTGCTGGTCGGCATCACCAGCCTGATCGGCTTCCGCAAGTTCACCAGCGCGGCAGCGCTGGACGCGCACACCTACAAGGTCATCACCCTCGGCGACCGCATGCTGGTGAGCCTGCTCAACATCGAGAGCGGTGCGCGCGGCTTCGCCCTGACCCGCGATCCGTCCTACCTGGCGCCACTCGAACTCGGCGAACGCGAGTTCAGCGCACAGTGGCAGGAGTCCAAGCAGCTGACTGCGGACAACGCGGCGCAGCAGGCGCGCCTGCAGACCCTGATGCAGGACTACACGCAGTTCATGGCGACCAAGCGCAAGGCGGTGGAGCACATGCGCGCCACCGCCGCCGACAGCGACGACGCCCAGTTGGACGCGTTCCGCAGCGTCGGCAAGCAGCAGATGGACGGGTTGCGCGACACGATCGGCCAGTACGAGAACGCCGAACGCGCCCTGCTGCAGGTGCGCAAGGCCGAGAGCGAGGCACGCGCGCAGTCCGGCGAGTGGACCAGCCTTGGCGGCATGCTGATCGGTATCGTCGCCGCCATCCTGCTCGGCCTGCTGGTCCGCAACAGTCTGATGCGCCAGCTCGGCGGCGAGCCCACCTACGCGGCCGACGTGGTGCGCCGCATCGCCAGCGGCGACCTGTCGCAGGAAGTGCGGCTGCGCTCGCAGGCGCCGTCGCTGCTCAACGACATGCGGCAGATGCAGGAGGAACTGCGCACGGTGATCCAGGCGCAGACCGAGATGGCCAGGCAGCATGCCGCCGGCCAGATCAGCTTCCGCATGGACGAGGCGCGCTTCCCCGGTGACTACGGGCGCATGGTGCGCGACACCAATGCGTTGGTGAACAGCCACATTTCGGTCAAGCAGCGGCTGATCACGCTGATGGGCGAATACGCCGAAGGAGATCTGAGCCGCGACCTGGAACAGTTCCCGGGCGAGATGGCGATCCTCACCGAAACCATGGCCAAGGTGAAGCGCAACCTCGGCGCGATCAACCACGAGATCGACCTGCTGGTGCGCGCCGCCGCGCAGGGCGATTTCTCCCGCCGCGGCGAGGAGCAGCGCTTCCAACACGCCTTCCGCGGCATGGTCGCCAACCTCAACACGATGATGACCGGCACCGAGAGCAACCTGGCGGCGCTGTCGCAGCTGTTGCGCGCGATCGCCGCTGGCGACCTGACCCAGACCATGCAGGGCGATTTCCACGGCGTGTTCGCGCGGATGCGCGACGACGCCAACGCCACCGTCGCGCAGCTGACCGACATGGTCGGCCGCATCCAGCAGGCCGCGGCCAGCATCGACACCGCCGCGGGCGAGATCGCCAGCGGCAACGACGACCTGTCGCGCCGCACCGAGCAGCAGGCCGCCAGCCTGGAAGAAACCGCCGCGTCGATGGAAGAGCTGACCGCCACGGTGAAGCAGAACGCCGAGCATGCGCGCCAGGCCAACCAGCTCGCCGCCGGCGCGGCCTCCGTGGCCTCGCAGGGCGGCACGGTGGTCGGACAGGTCGTCACCACCATGGACGGCATCGAGGCGGCCTCGAAGAAGATCGCCGACATCATCGGCGTCATCGACGGCATCGCCTTCCAGACCAATATCCTCGCCTTGAACGCGGCCGTGGAAGCGGCGCGCGCCGGCGAACAGGGCCGCGGTTTCGCCGTGGTCGCCAGCGAGGTCCGCACCCTCGCCCAGCGCTCGGCCAGCGCGGCCAAGGAGATCAAGACGCTGATCGACGACTCGGTCGAGCGCGTGAGCGCGGGTTCGGTGCTGGTGGCCCAGGCCGGCACGACGATGCAGGACATCGTGGCCTCGGTGCAGCGCGTGACCGACATCATGGGCGAAATCGCCGCCGCCTCGCAGGAGCAGTCGGCCGGCATCGAGCAGGTCAACCACACCGTCACCCAGATGGACGAGACCACCCAACAGAACGCCGCCCTGGTCGAGGAAGCCACCGCCGCCGCGCGCGCAATGGAACAGCAGGCCGGCGACCTGGTGGACATCGTCGGCCAGTTCCAGGTGCGCAGCGAGACCTATCCGATGGTGGCGCAACTGGTGGCCCGCGCCACCGCCAACGCCAACGCCAACGCGGCGTAGCACGGACGCGCCGTACGGCACGCACGCCACGGAGGGAGGGGCCGTCATTGACGGCCCCGTCCCACACACGGCAACCCGGCCGACGTCGCCGTAGGAGCGGCTTCAGCCGCGACGCGTTACCGGCAAAGCATCGCGGCTAAAGCCGCTCCTACCGCAAACGGACGCGCGCTGCACCCACCCGACGCACCCAGCGTCCGCACAAAGAAAAAGCCGCGCATCCGCGCGGCTTTTTTGTTCGCAGGAGGAACTGTTTCAGGCCCAGGAAATCACGCCTTTGCGAACCCCCACTCCCCAATCCCCACTCCCAGCCCCATCAGGGCCTACGCGCCAGCGCCTCGACGTCCTTCGACTTCGGCAGCAGATCCTGCTTGGTGACCTGGAACGGCCCGATCGACAGCAGCGGCACCGCCACGATCACCGAGGACACCACCACCACCACCGCGCCAATCATGTGGGTCAGCGCCAGGCCTTCCATCGACTCGCCGCCGTACAGGTACAGCGCCAGCGCCGACAGGAAGAACATCACCGCAGTGATCACCGTACGCGACAGGGTCTGGTTGATCGACCGGTTCAGCACCTCGATCGGCTCCACGCGCAGGCTGCGGAAGTTCTCGCGCACGCGGTCGAACACCACGATGATGTCGTTGATCGCAAAGCCCATCACCGACAGCAGGCCGGCCAGCACGGTCAGGTCGAACTCGCGGCCGGTGACCGACACGTAGGCCACCGTCACCAACAGGTCGAACAGCGCGGTCAGGCTGGCCACCACCGCGAACTTCCACTCGAAGCGGAAGGCGATGTAGATCAGGAAGCCGACCAGCATGAACACCGTGGCGTAGACGCCGTTCAAGGCCAGGTCCTTGCCGACCTGCGGGCCGACGAACTCGCCCGGCTTGACCGTGGCCGGGTTCTGCGGCGTGCTCACCGCCTTGCGCACCTGCTCGGCCAGGTTCTTGGTGATGTCCTCGTTGTTGTGCTCGCCCTGCGGCTGCAGGCGGATCACCACCTCGTTGCCGCTGCCGACGTTCTGCACCTGCGCATTCTCGAAGCCGGCCTTGGCCAGCTGCTCGCGCACCTGGTCCACGTCGACCGGCTTCTGGAAGCTGGTCTGCACCAGCGCGCCGCCGGTGAACTCCAGCGCGTAGTTGAAGCCCTTGGCGAAGATCACCGCGAACGAGGCCAGCGCCAGCACCAGCATCAGCACCAGGGTCGGGTGCCGCCAGCGCATGAAGTCGATCTTGGTGTCGTTGGGGATCAGGTGAAGCGGGAAGATTTTCATTGGAGACCGCTCTGCGTTTTTTTGGACCCCGCGCCTGTCGGCGCGGGGACGTGCGGAAGGTGGCGTGCGTGGCTCAGATGGCCACGGACTTGATCTTCTTGCGACGGCCGTAGATCAGCACCGCCAGCGCGCGCGACACGGTGATCGCGGTGAACATCGAGGCGAAGATGCCGATGATCATGGTCAGCGCGAAGCCCTTCAGCGGGCCGGTACCGAACGCGTACAGCGCCACGCCGACGATCAGGCCGGTGAGGTTGGCGTCGAGGATGGTGCCGCCGGCCTTCTCGTAACCGGCCGCGATCGCCGACTTGGGCGGCACGCCCAGGCGCAGCTCTTCGCGGATACGCTCGTTGATCAGCACGTTGGCGTCCACCGACAGGCCTACCGACAGCGCCAGGCCGGCGAAGCCGGGCAAGGTCATGGTGGCGCCGAACAGCGACATCACCGAGACCACGATCAGCAGGTTCATCAGCAGCGCGACCGAGGTGATCAGGCCGAACATGCGGTAGTACACGCTGAAGAACACCAGGGTGAACAGGAACGCGTAGACCACGGCGGTGATGCCCCGCTCGACGTTCTCCGCACCCAGGCTCGGGCCGATCACGTACTCCTCGACGAAGTCCATCGGCGCCGCCAGCGAACCGGCACGCAGCAGCTTGGCCAGGTTCTCGGCCTCGGTCTTCTCCAGGCCGGTGGTCTGGAAGTTCTTGCCGAACACGCCGGCGATACGGGTCGGCGCCAGCGCCTCCTCGTTGACGCGCACGCTGCGCACTTCCTTGCCGTCGACCATGGTCACGGTGGGGATGCGCTCGATGTAGACCACCGACATCAGCTTGCCGGTATTGGCGCTGGTGTAGTCGAACATGCGCTGGCCGGCGGCGTTGTTGAGCGTGACCGCCACGGCCGGCATGCCGTTCTGGTCGGTGCTGACGGTGGCGTTGACCATCTGGTCGCCGGACACCAGCACGCGCTTGCTCAGCAGCACCGGGGCGCCGCTGTCGCGCAGGCGGTAGACCTTGGCGTCGGGCGGGATGTTGCCGCTGCGCACCGCGTCCTCGGCGTTGCCGTCGACCACGCCGCGGAACTCCAGCGTGGCGGTGGCGCCGATCATGCGCTTGGCCTCGGCGGTGTCCTGCACGCCCGGCAACTCGACCACGATGCGGTCGTCGCCCTGGCGCTGGATGATCGGCTCGGCCACGCCCAGCTGGTTGACGCGGTTGCGCAGGGTGGTCAGGTTCTGCTCGATGGCGCCGGCGGCGATCTGCTTCAGCTCGGCCTCGGGCACGGTCACGGCGATGGTCTGCCCGGACACGGCGTAGCTCAGGGTCGGCTGCGCCTTGGCGATGGCCGCGCGCGCGGCGCTGGCATCGACGCCCTCGCCCAGGCTGACCTGGATGCTGTTGTCGGGACGGCGCTCGACCGAGCGGTAGGCCAGACGGCTGTCGCGCAACGTGGTGCGGATGTCTTCGGCAAAGGCGTCCAGGCGCTTTTCCAGCGCCGCCTTCTGGTCGACCTGCAGGGCGAAGTGCACGCCGCCGACCAGGTCAAGACCCAGCACCATCGGCTTGCCGCCGAGGCGCGACAGCCAGTCCGGCACGGTCGAGGCCAGGTTCAGCGCCACCGTGTAGTTCTCGCCCACCTGCTGGCGCAGCACGTCGTTGGCACGGGTCTGCGCCTGCAGGTTCGGCAGGCGCACCATCAGGCTGTCGCCTTCCTTGTCGACCAGCTTCGGGGTGATCCCGGCCGTCTTCAGGTCGGCGAGGACCCGCTCGCGCAGGGCGTCGTCGATCTTGCCGCCGCGGCTGGCGGTGATCTGGACCGACGGATCCTTCTGGTACACGTTGGGCAGCGCGTACAACGCGCTCAACGCCAGCACGATCAGGATGAGGACATACTTCCAGCGCGGAAACTCGAGCATTGCGGGACCCCGCACGACGCCACGCCGGCGTCGCGCCTAGCAGTAGGAGAAATGGATCAGGCGGACTTCAGCGTGCCCTTCGGCAGGACATTGCCGACGGCGCCCTTCTGCACGCGGATGCGCACGTTGTCGGCCACTTCGATGGTGATGAAATTGTCGCCGATGTCGGTGACCACACCGGCCACGCCGCCGGAGGTGATGACCTCGTCGCCGCGGCCGAGCTTGTCCAGCATCGACTTGTGTTCCTTCTGGCGCTTCATCTGCGGCCGGATCATCACGAAATACATCACCGCGATCAGGATGATGGGCAGCAGGAACATCTGCAGGCCACCACCGGCCGGGGCGGCGCCGCCAGCAGTCTGCGCCTGGGCGACGGGAATCAGGAAATCGAGCGGATTCATCGGGTACGTCCTATGGTTTGGGCAGCCCGACGCCCTGGGGCACGGACCGCTGGTTTGCCTTGCGGCAGCAAGCAGCCGCCGATTATGCCACGATCTTCCTTCACCCTCCGGAACCGCTGCCCTGCCCTTGCGGCGCAGGAACGGCGCCATGCGCAGTGGGAAGGCAGGCCGGCACCGACGAGCGATGGCGATCTGGCGTACAGGGTCCTGGCGACTGCGTCCGGGAGAGGACCAGGGTTCGGCGGTGGCCGGACCCCTCCCAAACGGCACGAGGCTTCGCCCGGACCCTCACCCCCAACCCCTCCCGAACAACACGAGGCTGCGCCCGGACCCTCACCCCAACCCCTCTCCCGACGGGAGAGGGGCTTTATCCTTGCTCCGTCGGGAGTGGCGTCGCTTCGACCCCGCGCGCCGCATAGAAGGACCGCCGGAACTGGGCAAAGGTTCCCGCGGCGATCGCCGCGCGCATGTCGGCCATCAGCTTCTGGTAGTACCAGAGGTTGTGCAGGGTGCCCAGCATCGGCGCCAGCATCTCGTTGCAGCGGTCCAGGTGGCGCAGGTAGGCGCGGGTGTAGCCGCTGCTGCAGGCATGGCAGCCGCAGCCCGGCTCGATCGGATCGAGGTCGCGCTCGTACTTGGCGTTGCGGATGCGCACCGTGCCGAAGGAGGTGAAATAGTGGCCGTTGCGCGCGTTGCGGGTCGGCATCACGCAGTCGAACATGTCCACGCCGCGGGCCACGCCCTCGACCAGGTCCTCCGGGCGCCCCACGCCCATCAGGTAGCGCGGGCGGTCGCCCGGCAGGCGTGGATGCAGGTGCTCGAGCATGGCATTGCGCTCGTGCTCCGGTTCGCCCACGGCCAGGCCGCCGATCGCGTAGCCGTCGAAGCCGATCGCCTGCAGGCCCTCGATCGAGCGGCTGCGCAGGTCCGCATGCACGCCGCCCTGGACGATACCGAACAGCGCGGCGTCGTTGCCCAGCGCGTCGTGCGCGTCGCGCGAGCGCTGCGCCCAGCGCAGGCTCAGCTCCATCGAGCGCCGCGCCACGTCCTCGGTGGCCGGATACGGGGTGCACTCGTCGAAGATCATCACGATGTCCGAATCGAGCACCCGCTGGATCTGCATGCTCTCTTCGGGCCCCAGGAACACCTTGGCGCCGTCGGTCGGCGAGGCGAAGGTGACGCCCTGCTCGCTGATCTTGCGCCGGTGCGCCAGCGAGAACACCTGGAAGCCGCCGGAATCGGTCAGGATCGGCCCATCCCAGCGGGCGAAGCCGTGCAGGCCGCCGTGGTCGCCGATCACGTCCAGGCCCGGACGCAGGTACAGGTGGAAGGTGTTGCCGAGGATGATCTGCGCGCCCAGCGCCTTAATCTGCTCGGGCAGCACGCCCTTGACCGAGCCGTAGGTACCCACCGGCATGAACGCGGGAGTCTCGACCGTCCCGCGCGGGAAGGTCAGGCGGCCGCGGCGCGCGGCGCCGTCGGTGGTGTGGAGCTCGAACTGCAATCGGGACATGGTCTGGCGAATCTCGGTAAGCCGGGCATTGTCGCATTGCCGGGCCGTTGGCGCCGCACCGCCTGGCGGTGCGCCGTCCAGGGGAAGCACCACGGTCGGCTGGCGCCATGCGCGTCGGACACGCACAGCGCAGGAGCCGCCCCGGACCATGCCGTGGCGCGTACCCGGCGCCGCCCTGCCCTGACGGCGCGACACCGATGTCGCGCCGTCGCCGGCCATCCTGGATGGCGCGCCGCTTCAGTCCGCCGCGACGAAGCCACCGGTCTGGCGCGCCCACAGCCGCGCGTACAGCCCGCCGCGGGCGACCAGTTCGGCATGGGTGCCGGTCTCGACGATGGCGCCGCGGTCCATCACCACCAGCCGGTCCATCCGCGCGATGGTGGAGAGTCGGTGGGCGATCGCGATCACCGTCTTGCCGGCCATCAGTTCGTCCAGGCTGTCCTGGATCGCCGCTTCCACTTCCGAATCCAGGGCCGAGGTGGCCTCGTCCAGGATCAGGATCGGGGCATCCTTGAGCAGCACGCGGGCGATGGCGATGCGCTGGCGCTGACCGCCGGACAGCTTCACGCCGCGCTCGCCGACCTGGGCGTCGTAGCCGCGCTGGCCCTCGCCGTCCTGCAATTGCTCGATGAACTCGTCGGCGCGCGCCTTGGCCACCGCCGCGCGCAGCTGCGCCTCGCTGGCGTCGGGGCGGCCGTACAGCAGGTTGTCGCGGATCGAGCGGTGCAGCAGCGAGGTGTCCTGGGTGACCAGGCCGATCTGCTGGCGCAGGCTCTCCTGGGTGACGCCGGCGATGTCCTGGCCGTCGATCAGGATGCGGCCCTGCTCCAGGTCGTACAGCCGCAGCAGCACGTTGACCAGGGTCGACTTGCCGGCGCCGGACGGTCCGACCAGGCCGATCTTCTCGCCCGCGCGCACCTGCAGGTCGAGCCCGGCGATGACCCCGCCGCGCTTGCCGTAGTGGAAGTGGATGTGCTCGAAGCGGACCTCGCCGCGCTCCACGCGCAGCGGCACCGCGTCGGCGCGATCCTGCACCTGCGCCGGCTGCGCGATGGTCTCCATGCCGTCCTGCACCGCGCCGATGTCCTCGAAGATGCCGTTGACCGTCCACATGATCCAGCCGGACATGTTGTGGATGCGGATCACCAGGCCGGTGGCCAGGGTGATCGCGCCCACGCTGATCTGGCCGCGGCTCCACAGCCACAGCGCCAGCCCGCAGGTCACCGCGATCAGGAAGCCGTTGATGATGGCGATGGCGCTGTCCATCGCGGTGGTCATGCGGGTCTGCCCGCGGTGCTTGACCGCCAGCTCGTCGATCGCCTCGCGCACGTAGGCCTGCTCGCGCCCGGCATGCGAGAACAGCTTGAGCGTGGCGATGTTGGTGTAGCCGTCGACGATGCGGCCCATCGCCTTGGAGCGCGCGTCCGAGGCGATCCAGGCGCGGTGCTTCATCCGCGGCACGAAGTAGACCATCAGCGCCACGTAGGCCAGCACCCACACCAGCAGCGGCGCCATCAGCCAGGGATCGGCCTGGGCGAACAGGTACAGCGCGCTGCCGGTGTAGACCACGATGTACCAGAGCGCATCGACCATCTGCACCGCCGACTCGCGCAGCGAGGTGCCGGTCTGCATGACCCGGTTGGCGATGCGCCCGGCGAAGTCGTTCTGGAAGAAGCCCAGGCTCTGCCGCACCACGTAGTTGTGCATCAGCCAGCGCGCGCGGTTGCTCAGGCCCGGCACGATGGCCTGGTTCACCAGTAGGTTGTGCAGGGCCACGAACAGCGGCCGCGCCAGCAGCACGACGAACGCCATCCACAGCAGCTCGCCGGCATGGCGCTGGAAGAAGTCCGGCCCCGGCTGCTCGGCGACCATGTCGACGATGCGGCCGAGGAAGTCGAACATCGCCACTTCCACCAGCGCCAGCGCCAGACCGGCCAGCAGCGTGGCCAGCAAGACCGGCCACAGCGGACGCAGGTAATGCAGATAGAAGCGCACCACCCCGCGCGGCGGCATCTGCGTCTCGATCTTCGGGAAGACCTCGATCAGGGACTCGAACCAGCGGAACATCGCCACGCCACGCTAAAAAAGGGGCATCAGGGTAGCGTATTGGGCGTCACGGGCCGTGACGCTTGGATTTGGGATTTGGGATTTGGGATTCGCAAAAGCGGCTCCGTGCGCGCTTCGTCCACCCGTAGGAGCGGCTTCAGCCGCGACGCGGTCTAGCCGGAACTGGAGATTGAGAATTTGGGATTCGGAAAAGCAACTCCACTGCGCATCCCCTGTGTAGGAGCGGCTTCAGCTGCGACCGTGCCTTCTCGGCAAAGCCCGGTCGCGGCTGAAGCCGCTCCTACGAATCCCGAATCCCCACTCCCGAATCCCGGCCTCACTCCGGCGTCAGCACCAGGTCCTGGAAATCGAAGCTGAAATCGGTCAGCGGCGAGATCGCCTGCATGCGCGCCTCGCGCACCTTGCCGTCGGCGGTCAGGGCGAAGCTCAGGAAGGCGTCGGCGTTGAGCGAGCGGTCGCGCCAGCGCACGATGAAGGTGTCGTGCTGCCAGTGCTCCAGGGTGCCGACCAGCTGCGCGGTCTTGCTGAACTGCAGTTCCAGGCGCTTGCCCTGCTGGCGTACCACCACGTCGCCGTACCACGGGTCGCGGTAGGTGCCGGCATAGCCGGACAGCGGCAGCGACGGGGTGGACTTGGCGTCGCGCGCGGCCACGTGCTTGGCCCAGTCCTCGTCGGCGCTGGCGTCGGCCTTGGCCACGGCCTTGGCGTAGGCGGCGGTCCAGTCGGTCGCCGGCGCGCCCAGGTAGGCGTCCAGCACGCGCAGGGTGATCGCGTTGAAGGCGGCGCCGACTTCCTGGTTGGTCAGCACGATCACGCCCAGCTTGCGCTCCGGCACCAGGGTCAGCCGCGAGACCATGCCCGGCCAGCCGCCGGTGTGCCAGACCAGCTTGGCGCCGCGGTAATCGCTCAGGCTCCAGCCCTCGCCGTAGCCGGCGAAGTTGGGCTTGGCCGGCAGCAGTTCCGGCACGCTCGGCTCGGAGACCGCGATCGGCGTGATCATCTGCCACATCTCCTGCTGGCGCTGGGCGCTGAACAGCTGCCGCGCCTGGCCGTCGGCCGACGGCAGGCGCCCGCCGTCGAGCTGCACCTGCATCCACTTGGCCATGTCGTGCACATTGGCGTAGATGCCGCCGGCGCCGGAATTGTTGGACCAGGTCAGCGGTGCCACCGTGCGCAGCTCGCGGAAGTCGAACTTGGCATGGCCGACCGCGGCTTCATCGCCGGGCTGCAGGTGGTCGCTGTTGATGCGCGCGCCGGTCATGCCCACCGGCACGAAGATGCGCTGGCGCACGAACTCGGCGTAGCTCTGTCCGGAGACCTGCTCGATCAGCTTCTGCGCCACCGCGTACAGGATGTTGTCGTAGGCGTAGCGGTCGCGGAAGCCGCCCTTCAGCGGCACGTGCGCCAGGCGCCGCACCACCTCCTCGTTGCTGTAACTGGTGGCCGGCCAGAACAGCAGGTCGCCGGCGCCGAGGCTCAGGCCGCTGCGATGGCTGAGCAGGTCGCGCACGCGCATCTCGCGGGTGACGTAGGCGTCGGACATCTGGAACCACGGCAGGTGGTCCACCACCCGGTCCTCGAGCTTGAGCTTGCCTTCGTCGGCCAGGATCGACAGCGCGGCGGAGGTGAAGGCCTTGGTATTGGAGGCGATGGCGAACAGGGTCTGCGCATCCACCGGCTCCGGCTTGCCGAGTTCGCGTACGCCGTAGCCGCGCTCCAGCACCACCTGCCCGTCCTTGACGATGGCGATGGCGATGCCGGGCACGTCGAACTGCTTGCGCACGCGCTCCACCTGCGCGTCCAGGTCCTGCAGCCCCGGCGGCAGTACGGCCGGCGCCGGTGCGGGAGCCGCGGCGGGGACAGGCGCCTGCGCCTGCACGGTGGCGCTCATCGCCAGCAACAGGCCGCAGCCCATCGAGATGCTCTTCAACTGCGTCGCTCCTGAAGAAGGGAAACCAAGGCCGCACGCTGGCGCGCGCGTCCCGGGCGAGTGTAGAGCCTGCCGGGCCATTTGCGGCGGACCAAGGCGCGCCGCTGCTACACCCTAAGTGCAGGCGCGCTCCAGACGGGTGACGACACCGCCAACATCCACCCCGCTCGCAGCGGCCAGCGGAGCTTGGCGGCCATCCCCGCCCTGCACGCACGCATGGCGCACGCCATCGCGCAGGCGACGAACACTCGCGGCACAGGCACACGCCGCGCACCACCCAGCCACGCCACCAGGCCGCTGACGCCCACGACCACGCCCCGCAACGCCGCGCTGCG
This sequence comes from Xanthomonas protegens, assembly GCF_038442435.1. Classification (NCBI taxonomy): domain Bacteria; kingdom Pseudomonadati; phylum Pseudomonadota; class Gammaproteobacteria; order Lysobacterales; family Lysobacteraceae; genus Xanthomonas; species Xanthomonas protegens. The sequence goes on from NZ_JAQJCQ010000014.1 coordinate 65,811, forward strand.
GCACAATCGCCCCCCGCCCGCCGCCGGACACGCCCGCATGAACGACCTCTTCGACTCCGCCCCGGCCGCGCCGGACGGCATCCGTGTCGGCATCGGCGGCTGGACCTACGCACCATGGCGCGGCGGCATGTTCTATCCGCAGGGCCTGGTGCAGCGCAGCGAGCTGGAATACGCCAGCCGCCACGTCACCAGCATCGAGATCAACGGCACCTACTACGGTGCGCAGAAGCCGGAGACCTATGCGCGCTGGCGCGACGAGACGCCGCCGGGCTTCCTGTTCTCGGCCAAGGCGCCCAAGCGCATCACCGCATTGCGGCGGCTGGCCGGCGCCGGCACGCAGATCGAGGATTTCGTCGGCGGCATCGCCAGCCTCGGCGACCGCCTCGGCCCGCTGCTGTGGCAGTTCGAGCACGGCCATCGCCTGGACCTGGAGGACCTGGCCGCGTTCCTGGACCTGCTGCCGCGCAAGGCGGGCGGACACCGGCTGCGCCACGTGCTGGAAGTGCGCGATCCCGATTGCATCGGCCCGGAACTGCTGCAGTTGACCCGCCGGCACGGCGTGGCCACGGTGTTCACCGATTCGCCCGAGTTCCCCTCCTTCGCCGACCTGGGCGCCGACTTCGTCTATGCGCGGCTGATGCGCAGCCGCGCCGACATCGCCCATGGCTACCCGCCCAAGGAACTGAAAACCTGGGCCGCGTACGCGCAGGCCTGGCGCCGCGGCGAGGATCCGCAGGCGCTGCCGCACGCCGACACGAGCGTGGCCAAGACCACGCCGCGCGAGGTCTTCGTCTACTTCATCAGCGCCGCCAAGGAACGCAATCCCGCGGCGGCGATGGCCTTGCTGAAGATCCTCGGGTCCGCCGCACAGGCGTGACGCGCTCGGCCACGCGCACGCGACGCCCGGCACGGCGCAAGCGCGACCGCCGACGCCGCAGTCGCAAGACGGCTGAACCGGGCCTCGACCGCGCACACCCGGCGACACCTGGCAGTCGCCGCGCTGGGGTACAACAGCGCCCGTCCGGCGCCGTCGCCGGGCCGCGGCCGCGGGCCGCGCCTGCACACGCGGAGTCCCTCGATGCGGATCAAGCACACGCTCGAACGTCTTCCCGGCGGCATGATGCTGGCGCCGCTACTGCTCGGCGCGCTCTGCCACACGCTGTGGCCGCAGGCCGGCGCCTGGTTCGGCTCCTTCACCCAGGGCCTGATCGGCGGGCTGGTGCCGATCCTGGCGGTGTGGTGCTTCTGCCTGGGCGCCTCGATCCGGCTGCGCAGCGGCGGCCGCGTGTTGCGTGCCTCCGGTGTGCTGGTGCTGACCAAGATCGCGGTGGCGTGGCTGACCGCGGTGATCGCCGCGCGACTGTTGCCGCCGGGCGGCATCGTCTCCGGCATCTGGAGCGGGATGTCGGTGCTGGCGCTGGTCGCGGCGATGGACATGACCAATGCCGGCCTGTTCGCCGCGCTCATGCAGCAGTACGGCCGTCGCGGCGAGGCCGGCGCGATGGCGCTGATGTCGCTGGAATCCGGCCCGCTGGTGACCATGCTGATCCTCGGCACCGCCGGCGTCGCCCGCTTCGAGCCGCGGCTGCTGCTCGGCGCGGTGCTGCCGCTGCTGGCCGGTTTCGCGCTCGGCAATCTGGACCCGGCGCTGCGCGCCCTGTTCGCGCGGGCGGTGCCGGCGCTGATCCCGTTCTTCGCCTTCGCCCTGGGCAATACCCTGGACCTGCGCATGGTCGCCCATGCCGGCGTGGCCGGCGTCGCGCTGGGCCTGCTGGTGATCGTGGCGACCGGGATCCCGCTGCTGCTGGCCGATCGCTGGCTGGCCGGCGGCAACGGCAGCGCCGGCCTCGCCGCCTCCAGCACCGCCGGCGCGGCGGTCGCCACGCCGGCGCTGGTGGCGGCGGTGGCGCCGCAGTTCCGCGCCACCGCGCCGGCCGCGACCGCGCTGGTGGCGACTTCGGTGGTGGTGACGGCGCTGCTGGTGCCGCCGCTCACCGCCGCCTATGCGCGCAGGATGGCGCGGACCGCGTCGCCGCCGGCGCCAGACGCCTGATCCGTGTGGCGATCCGCGACCGTGGCGGCGCGCTTTGCGCGACAATACGCGGATGCCGATGCACCCCACCACCAAAGCCCAGCTGCAAATCCATTTCTGCGTCCTGCTGTGGGGAATCACCGCGATTCTCGGCAAGCTGATCACCCTGCCCGCGCTGCCGCTGGTGTGGTGGCGGATGCTGATGGTGGTGGCCGCGCTGGCGCTGCTGCCGCGGGTGTGGCGCGGCCTGGCGGCACTGACGCCGAAACTGGCGCTCGGCTACGCGGTGGTCGGCGCCCTGGTCGGCCTGCACTGGCTGACCTTCTACGGCGCGATCAAGCTGGCCAACGCCTCGGTCGCGGCGACCTGCATCGCGCTGGCGCCGGTGTTCACCGCGGTGATCGAACCCTGGGTGGCGAAACGGCCGTTCCGCCCCAGCGAACTGGCCTTCGGCCTGGCGGTGCTGCCGGGCGTGGCCCTGGTGGTCGGCGGGGTACCGCACGGGATGCGCGCCGGCGTGGCCGTCGGCGCGGTGTCGGCGCTGCTGGTGGCGGCCTTCGGCTCGCTCAACAAGCGCCTGGTCGACCATGCCGATCCGCTGACCGTGACCGCGCTGGAACTGGGCGCCGGCACCCTCACCCTGACCGCGCTGGCGCCGTTGCTGCCCTTCGTGTTGCCAGCGTTGAGCGGCCCCTTGCTGGTGCTGCCCAGCCTGCACGACACCGCGCTGCTGCTGGCGCTGGCGCTGCTGTGCACGCTGCTGCCGTTCGCCCTGGCCCTGGTCGCATTGCGCCGGCTCAGCGCCTACGCGGTGCAACTGGTCACCAACCTGGAACCGGTCTACGCGATCGTGTTCGCGATCGTGCTGCTGGACGAGCAGCGCCAGCTCACCGGGCTGTTCTACCTCGGCGTGGCGGTGATCCTGGGCGCGGTGTTCCTGCATCCGCTGCTGACCCGCACGCGTCTGGTGCAGCACCCGGAGCTGCTGGCGACCTGCGAGGCGAAGAACGTGGTGGAGTGAGCGCTGGGGCGCTCACTTCGGGATTGGGATTGGGGATTCGGGAGTCGGGATTGGCCCGGTCCTGCGCATTTGCGGCATGACCGCAGGCCCAACGCGAAAGGCGCAGCATGCTCGGGAACTAGCCCCTCTCCCCCGGGAGAGGGGTTGGGGTGAGGGTACGGCGCGAAAGCGTCTGCATCGTCTGCGTTCGCGAGGCGACGCGCCTACCCCCTGCGGGCGACTTTTTCCCGCGGAACAAGGAGGAGCCCGAGGATCGTCCCGGGATGAAGTGGCGTGCCTACGCCGCCAGCGACACGCAGTCGCGGCCGGCACGCTTGGCCTGATACAGGCCCTGGTCGGCGCGCTTGAGCAGGTCCTCGGCGCTCTCGCGGCCCTGCAACGTGGCCACGCCGATGCTGGCGGTGAGCGACACGCCGAGCTGCAGCAGGCTGGTGTCCTGGCGCAGGCGCTCGCAGGCGCGCATGGCCTGCGCCGCGTCCATCCCCGGCAGCAACAGCGCGAACTCGCCGCCGCCGTAGCGCGCCACGACGCTCTCGGGCGGCAGGCGCGCGCGCAGCATGTCGGCCAGCGCCAGCAGCGCCTCATCGCCCTTGTCGTGACCATGCAGGTCGTTGACGCTCTTGAAGTAGTCCAGATCCAGGATCGCCACGCTGAGCGGCGCCGAACCCGGCTGCGCCGCCTCGGCGTGGATCATCAACGCGGTGGCGAAGGCGCGGCGGTTGAGCAGGCCGGTCAGCGGATCGGTGCGCGCCTGTTCCAGCAGTTCGGCGTTGAGCGATTCCAGCGATTCCTGGTACTGCAGCAGCTGTTGCTCGTACCAGGCACGTTCGCGCAACTGCAGCGCCAGCGCATGGCTGCTGCGGCGCAGTTCGATCAGTTGCATCACCTGCCGCGACAGCGCCTGCAGCGCCGCCAGTTGTTCCGGCTGCAGGGTGCGCGGGCGGTTGTCGAGGACGCAGACGGTGCCCACCGGCAAGCCATCGCGGGTCAGCAGCGGCGCGCCGGCGTAGAAGCGCACCCCGCCCTCGGTGACCAGCGGGTTGTGCTGGAAGCGCGCATCGGCGGTGGCATCGGCGACCACCATCACCTGCTCGGGGGTCAGGATGGTGTGGCCGCAGAACGACTCGTCGCGTGCGGTGCTCAGCAGGCAGACATTGCGCTGCGCCTTCAGCCACTGGCGCTCGTCGTCCACCAGCGAGATCAGCGCCGAGGGCGTGTCGCACAACTTGGCGGCGATGCCGACCAGATCGTCGTAAGACGCTTCCGGTTCGGTGTCGAGGATCTGCAATGCGTGCAACGCCTGCAGGCGTGCGGCTTCGTTGTCGGGCTTGCGGGGCTTGATCACGGAATACCCGGCGGCGGCGATGGTTCGCGTTGCGCAGTATGGCCAAATCCGCGGCGGACGCCAGCCCTGGCGGGCGCGCCGCCTGTACGGTTGGGCCGCGCGGCGGCGGCCGACCGCCGACACTGCGACGTGGTTACCACTCCTGGCGCTGCGGCAGCAGGCCGCGCAGTTCCTGTTCGGTGAGATTGCGCCACTGGCCCGGCTTCAGCGCGCCGAGCTTGATGTTGTCGATGCGCACACGGCGCAACTGGGTGACCCGGTAGTCGAAGGCCGCGGCCATCAGCCGGATCTGCCGGTTGAGCCCCTGCTCCAGCACGATGCGGAAGCCGAACTTGGCGATCCGCGCGGTGCGGCACGGCAGCGTCATCTGGTCGTGCACGCGCACGCCGCGCGCCATGCCGCGCAGGAATTCGTCGGTGACCGGCTTGTTCACCGCCACCAGGTATTCCTTCTGATGGCGGTTCTCTGCACGCAGGATCTCGTTGACGATGTCGCCGTTGCTGGTCATCAGGATCAGCCCCTCGGACTCCTTGTCCAGGCGCCCGATCGGGAAGATGCGCTGCTCGTGGCCGACGAAGTCGACGATGTTGCCCTTGACCGCGCTCTCGGTGGTGCAGGTCACCCCGACCGGCTTGTTCAGCGCGATGTAGACGTGGCGGCGCCCGCTCTTGGCCTTGGCGCGCGCGCGCAGCGGCTGCCCGTCGACCTTGACCTCGTCGCCCTCGCCCACCACCGAACCGACCCCGCCCGGCTGGCCGTTGACGGTGACCCGGCGCGCGGCGATCAGCCGATCGGCCTCCCGGCGCGAGCAAAAACCGGTCTCGGCGATGTGCTTGTTGAGGCGGACGGACATGGGGCGGGGATTCGGGATTGGGAATTGGGGATTCGCTAAAGCGGGCGATCGTGTGCGGCGACGCTACGGGGAGCCAGGCAATGCAGGACAGGGGGACACTCCCCATCCGTCCACGGCTCGCTGCTGCGTTACGACACAGAAGCGACCGCGTGCCCAACGGCACTGGAGACATCAGAACCGGGGACGCTGCCACCAATCCCCAATCCCGACTCCCCAATCCCAGCCTCTCAGCGCTTCGGCGGCCCCTTGCGCGGCGGCCGGTCGGCGGCGAAGCGGCCGGCCGGGCGCGGGCCGGCGGCGTTGGGCTTGCCGCCGGGCTTGCCGGTACGGGCGAACTTCGGCTTGAACGGCGCGCTGTCGGCATCGTCGCCCTCGAGCTTGCGCATCTGCAGTTGCTGGCCGGACACCCAGACCTTCTTCAGGTGCGTCAGCAATTCGCGCGGCATGTCCGCCGGCAGGTCCAGCACCGAATGGTCGTCGTGGATGTCGATGCGGCCGATGTACTTGCTCTCCAGCCCGGCTTCGTTGGCGATCGCGCCGACGATGTTGGCCGGCTTGACCCCATGCTGGTGGCCGACCTCGATGCGGTAGGTCTCCATGCCCACTTCCGGCGCGCCGCGCGGCGCTTTCGGCGCCTTGTCGCGGCGCGGCGCCTCGAAGCTGCCGACGTCGCGGTGGTAGTCGAAATCCTCGCCACGCGCGGCCGGGGCCGGACGCGCCGGACGCTCGCCGTCGTCGCGACGCGGCGCACGCGGCTCGCGCTCGAACTTCGGCTCGAACCGGGGACGGTCCGGACGCTCGCCACGCTCGGGCCGCTCGCGGCGCTCGAAACGCTCGCCCTGCGGCGGACGCGGACGGTCCGGGGCCAGCAGCAGCGGCGTCTCGCCCTGCAGCAGGCGCGCCAACGCCGCGGCCACTTCCACCATCGGCACGTTCTTCTCGGCCTCGAACTTCTGCAGCAGATCGCGGTACATGTCGATGCCGCCGCTGGCGATGGTCTCGCTGATCTTCTCCATGAAGCGGCTCACGCGCTGGTCGTTGACCGCGTCGACGCTGGGCAGCTGCATTTCCTCGATCGGCTGGCGAGTGGCGCGCTCGATCGCGCGCAGCATGCCGCGCTCGCGCGGGCTGACGAACAGGATCGCCTCGCCGCTGCGCCCGGCCCGGCCGGTGCGGCCGATGCGGTGCACATAGCTTTCGGTGTCGTAGGGGATGTCGTAGTTCAACACGTGGCTGATCCGCTCCACGTCCAGGCCGCGCGCGGCCACGTCGGTGGCGACCAGGACGTCGAGCTTGCCGTCCTTGAGCTGCTGGATCACCCGCTCGCGCTGCGCCTGCTGGATGTCGCCGTTGATCGCCGCCGCGGCCAGGCCGCGCGCCTGCAGCTTCTGCGCCAGCTCATCGGTGCCGGCCTTGGTGCGGGCGAAGATGATCATCGCGTCGAACGGCTCGACCTCCAGGATCCGGGTCAGCGCGTCGAGCTTGTGCAGCCCGCTCACCGCCCAGTAACGCTGGCGGATGTTGGCCGAGGTGGTGGTCTTGGAGGCGATGATCACCTCGGCCGGGTCGTTCAGATAGGTCTGCGCGATGCGCTTGATCGCCGGCGGCATGGTCGCCGAGAACAGCGCCACCTGGCGCGATTCCGGCAGCTTCTTCAGCACCGCCTCGACGTCGTCGATGAAGCCCATGCGCAGCATCTCGTCGGCTTCGTCGAGCACCAGCGTCTTCAGCTCGGACAGGTCCAGGGTGCCGCGGTCCAGGTGGTCGATCACCCGCCCCGGGGTGCCCACCACCACGTGCACGCCGCGCTTGAGCGCCGACAGCTGCTGCACGTAGGGCTGGCCGCCGTACACCGGCAGCACCTGGAAGCCGGGGATCGCCGCGGCGTAGCGGTGAAACGCCTCGGCCACCTGGATCGCCAGTTCGCGCGTGGGCGCCAGCACCAGCGCCTGCGGCTTGCGCTGGGCGAAATCCAGCCGCGAGAGGATCGGCAGCGCGAACGCGGCGGTCTTGCCGGTGCCGGTCTGCGCCTGGCCGAGCAGGTCGCGGCCGGTCAGCAGCGCCGGGATGGTGGCGGCCTGGATCGGCGACGGCGACTCGTAGCCGACGTCGGCGACGGCTTTCATCACAGCAGGGGAGAGGCCGAGATCTGCGAACAGCAGCGGCGCGGGGGTATCTTGGGACATGGGAGACTCCGGGGGCGCCGCAGAGAACCGGCAGGCGCAAAGAAGCCCCTATTGTGCGCCCTGCCGGGCCGCATGTCGAAACCAGGTGAACGACACCGTTCAGGCGTGACCCTCTCCGCACTGCCGGATGCCGGCCACCGCGGCCGCCTCTGGCAGGCGCGCCGCCGCAGGCCGCGGCGACGGCGACAGCCCCCAGCCGCCGACATGGCGGGCGTTTTGCCCGCGAATGACCGACAATGGGCGCCGATTTCCGAGCAAGCCCCCAATGCAGACCATCGATCTCCAGCTAGAAAGCGACTACGTGGAACTCAAGCACCTGTTGAAACTGACCGGCCTGTGCGACAGCGGCGGCGCGGCCAAGGCCGTGATCAGCGAAGGCCAGGTGCGCGTGGATGGCGAGGTCGAACTGCGCAAGGCCTGCAAGGTGCGCGCGGGCCAGGTGGTGGAGCTGGGCGACGTGCAGGTGCAGGTGCAGGTGCTCGGCAAGGCATGACCGCCATCGGCGCCCCTGGCCTGCCACTCGCCGGCCGGTGGCGCCGGACAGCGCGGATCCCCGCACGATGCTGATCACGCTCGGCATCCGCAACATCGCGCCGTCTGCGCAAGATCCGCACCACGACGTGTACATCGCGCAGCTCGACCCCGACGCAGCGCAGCCGTTCCGCCTGGGCCAGTCCATCCGCGGCGGCCATGCGGAGCGCGGCGGTTCCATCTCCCTGGCGCTGGACGAACTGGAGGCCTGGACCGGCGACTGGCGCCAGCACCTGCGCCACGCCGGCTGCGCCTGGGCCATCGCCCCGATCGAAGCGGCGCTGCGCAGCGGCGACCTGCAGAGCGCCCTCGCCACGCTTGTCGCCGGGGCGGAACAGCGGCGCATCGACGCCAATTAGGATCTCTGCTGCACCGGGTGCTTTCCTTCCGTCCCGGGCGCCCCTTCCATCTGACTGATGCCATGCGCTCTTTGTGGTCGCTTCGCCATGCGTCCCGCACTGGGATGACAGCCCTGCGCCCTCCTCGCCATCGCCGCGCCCTCTGCCCGCACACCTTGTAGGAGCGGTTTCAGCCGCGACGAGGTGATGCAGGGAATCGGGATTGGGGATGGGGGATTCGCCAAAGCGTCGCCTGCGGCGTATCGCCCCCGTGTAGGAGCGGCTTCAACCGCGACCGGATTGCAAAGGCGAAAGCCCCATCGCGGCTGAAGCCGCTCCTACGACAAGCGACAAGCAAGCGGTTCATACCCTTCTCGGCAAAGGCCAGGCCGAGGTCGCATCAACGGAATCGCCGCCGCGCACACACTTCAGCGCGCCACGGCCGCCACGCGCTGGGTCAGGTGCGCCGCGATCGCGCGCTTGAACGGCGCGACCCGGTCGGCCACGCGCAGCGCGGCGCTGCGCAGGGCGCGCGCCGGCAGGCGGTCGTCGGTGTACAGCGCGGCAATCGCGTTGGTCGCTTCGTACAGCGGCCGCGTGGCCAGGCGGTGCCCGCGCTGGTAGCCGGCCAGCAGCGCAGGCGCAGCGATGTCGCCGCCGCGCGCCACCGCGTCGTGCAGCGCACGCGCCAGTCGCGCCTGGCTCTGCAGGCCGAAGTTGAACCCATGCGCGGTCACCGGATGCATGCCTACCGCGGCGTCGCCGATCAAGGCATAGCGCTCGGCGACGAAGCGTTGCGCATAGACGGCCACCAACGGGTACGCCTGCGGCCGCACCAGCGGCGTCATCGCGCCCAGGCGGTGCTCGAAGCAGGTACTGATCTCCGCCCCCAACGCCGCCTCGTCCATCTGCAGCAGCGCCTGCGCGCGTTCCGGCGGCAGGGTCAGCACCGCCGAGGCCTCGTTGCCGTGCAGCGGCAACAACGCCATGGTCCGGCCGTAGCCGAACCACTCCCAGGCGGTCTGATGGTGGGGGCGCTCGTGGCGCACCCGGCACACCAGCATGGTACGGCCGAAATCGCGCAGCTGCGCGCCGATCCCGCTCATGCGCCGGGTACTGGAGAAGCGGCTGTCGGCGGCGACCACCAGACGCGCCGCCACGCTGCGCCCGTCGGAGAGCTGCAACTGCGCCTGGCGCGCGTCGCGACGCAGCGCCTGCACCGAGACACCGTCGAGCAGGCTCAGACCGGGCTGGTCCTGCACCGCGGCGAACGCAGCGCGGCGGATCAGGTGATTGGGCACCAGCCAGCCGAGATCGCCACGGCCACCCTCGCCCGCCGCGAAGGTCAGCGCGAACGGCGAGGAGCCGTTCATCACCCGCGCATCGCGCAGCGGCGCGATCGCCTGCGGGTCGATCCGCGCCCACAGGTCCAACTGGTCCAGCAACGCCCGCGAGGCATGGGTCAGGGCGATTTCGCGGCCGTCGAAGGCGGCCCCGGCCAGCGCCGCGCGCGGCTGCGGCTCGATCAGCGCCAGCGACAGGCCGCTGCCGGCCAGCGAGCGGGCGAAGCACAGGCCGGCAGGGCCGGCCCCGACGATGGCGATATCCACTTGCATGCGGCGACTCCGTGATCGAACCCGGCCAGGATACGACCGCCGCGCACCGCGTCCTTGATCTGGATCAGCGCTGCGACGATCGGTCGCAGCCCGCGGCGCTCAGAACAGCGCCCACACCAGTTGCAGAATCGCCCACAGCGACACCACCCACACCAGGCTGCGCACGTACGGCACGCCCGCCGCGTACAGCGGCACGTAGGCCACCCGCGCCCACAGGTAAATCTGCGCCGACAGCGCGGTGTGCGCATCGCCCTTGCCCAGCGCCGCCACCGCCACCGCCGCGGCGGCGAAGAACGGGAAGGTCTCCAGGAAGTTGCGCAGCGCGCGGTCCAGGCGCCCGGCCACGCCGGCCGGCGGCGGTTGCGGCGCATCGCGCGCGCCGGCGTTCCACTTCAGTCCGCGCTGCGCGGTGACGAAGGCGGAGGCGAGCAGCAGTTGCGCGATCCCGAGCAGGATCGCCCAGGCCAGCATGCGGATTTCGATGGGCATCGGAGCCTCGGAGGAGAGGAAAGGAAGACGGCGCGCAGCATGCCGCTCAATCGGGCATGGCCACGTGATAGCCGACCAGGCGCCAGGTCTTGTCCTCGTCCAGCCGCAACGACACCAGCTCGCGCACCGGCTGCGGCGCATTGGCGAAGCGGCTGGGGAAGCTGATGTTGACGTAGGTGCCCGGTGGCACCTGCGAGCCGGCGGCGTACTGCACCCGCGCCACACTGGCGACGCCGCGGCCGAGCAGCGCGCCCAGCCGCGCACGCGCGGCGTCGATCTCGCGCACGAACACGGCGCGCGTCACCGCTTTCTTCGCCACCGCCGAGGCGCCGTCCCACAGCTCGCCGGTGCGCCCGGCGTCGACCAGTTGGGCGGCGCGCAGGCCGGCCTGCGCCATCTGCGCATCCTGCTTGGCCAGCGGTCCGGGTGCGGGTGCTGCGGCGGCGGCATGGCGCGGCGCCGGTTTCGTTGCCGCCGCAGGCGCGGCAGCAGGTGCGGCAGGTGCCGCTGGCGGGGCGGTGGTCAGCGCGGGCGCGGACGATGCCGGGGGCGCGGTCTGCGCGGAGGCTGCGCCAGCGACGAGGGCCAGCAGGACGAGCGTGAGGCGGAACGGGACGGAAATGGACAAGGACATCGCTCGGCAGCGGCGGTGGCAAGGCAGCAGTCTACGCGGCCTGCGCGGGCCAGCGCAGCGGCCCTACGGCGTCTCCTCGCTCGCCACTACCGTATTCTCGCTCGCCACTGCCGCGGCGGCGGCCGGCGCGGCGTAACGCTGGCGGTGCCAGGCATGCCAACTCGCCCACAGCGCCCACGCGGTCGCCGCGAGCAGGCCGAACAGGCTCAGCAGCGAACCGGTCCGCGCCAGCCACGGCGCATGCAGGCCGTTGGCGAGGTGCAGCAGCACTTCGGCGATCACAAAACCGCCCAACGCCAGCAACGCCGGGGGCAGGTACAGCCGCAGCATCAAGCGGGTTCCGGCGGCCATGCGCGCGCTCCGGGATGGGATGCGGCGACGCTAGCCCCGCGTCCATGCCCGCCACGTGAATGGGCGGCATGCGCCGCAGCGCCCGTTCAGGCGCCGGGCGAGGCCAGCGGCAGGGTCGCCACGTCGATCTCCGAGAGCGGGCTTTCCGCCGGACAGGCCTGGTCCGGGAACCCGAAGCGCTGCTTCAGCGCCTGGCCGCAGGCGGTCAGGCTCTCCAGGTCCACGTCCTTTTTGGTCTTGCACTCCTGGTCGAAGGCGACCAGGAACGCATCCTTGCGCCGCACGAAATCGTCGCCGCACTTGCGCAATTGCTTGATCCGCTCCAGGTCGTCCTGCACCGCGTTGGTGCCGTCGAGCCCGAACTGTTTGAGCTCGTCGCTGCTGAGCAGGCGCAGGCTGCGGTTGGGTACGGTCATCATCAGGTCGGCCACCGCCACCGCCACGCCGTTGCGCTCCAGGTAGTCCTTGACGTTGCCATAGACCTCCTGCAGCTCGCGATTGAGCTCGGCGCGCGAGGTCGCGGTGGAACTGATCCGCATCATCCGGTGGATGCCGACCTTGCCGGAGATCAGCCGGTTGTCGCCGGCGGCCAGCACGAACACGCAGGCGCTGTGGCAGACCGAGCCTTCGCGCACCCACACGGTCCAGCCGGATTCGCCGATCGCATCGCCGGCGCGGATCGCCGCCTCAACCTGGCCGCCGCTGGAATCCAGGTCGAGCACGCGCTTGCCGATGCCGGTCTGCCTGGCCACTTCGGCCAGGCGCCGCACCATTTCGGCGAAGCCGGCGTTGATCTTGCCGACATAGCGCACCCGCATCAGTCCACGCTCGCGGCACGGCGCCAGCGCCGCTTCCACGGCGGGCCGATCCAGCCCGGCCAGCGGCTGGCCGTCGCCGGCCTCGGCGGCGTAGTCGGTGTCGCAGCTGATGAAGGCCTCGCCGTTCTCCAGGGTGGCCTCGTCCCAGGCCTGCGGATCGCGCTTGGGCGTGACCGCATGCGGCGGCGGTGCCGGCGGCGTACCGATCGAGACCATGTGCTCGCCATCGGCGGACGGGCTGTCGGCGACGGTCCGCGGTGCCGACGCCGGCTGCTGCCCGCAGGCCAACAGGCCCAGGCAACACAGCGACAACCAGCAGAGTCTGAACGGAGCGGCCAAACGGAGATCCATGCACGATACGAAAAAGACAGGCGCCAGGCGCCCGTGGACCTAGTCTAGTGCCGCCGCACGAAACCTCCCCAACTGCGCCTAAACCGCGGGCACCGCGGCCACGCGACAGCCGCGGCATTGCTGTCCGAAAACGGCCAGTGCGCCGCGCCGGGGCCGACTAGACTGGCGCCATGCCTGCCCTCGCCGCCACCGACCACGCCCTCTACGACCGCGCCCGCCAGTCCCGCGACGCGCGCTTCGACGGCGTGTTCTTCACCGCCGTGCGCAGCACCGGCATCTACTGCCGGCCGGTGTGCCCGGCGCCGCCGCCCAAGCGCAGCAACGTGCGCTACTACCCCAGCGCCGCGGCGGCCGCGGCGGCCGGCTATCGGCCGTGCCTGCGTTGCCGCCCCGAACTCTCGCCGGAGGCGCAGCAGCACCTGGGCGAAGAGGTCGTGCGGCGGGCGCTGGCACTGATCGCCGAGGGCGCGCTGCAGGACGCCAGCGTCGCCGCGCTGGCGGCCGAACTGGGCATCAGCGCGCGCCAGTTGCAGCGCCTGTTCGTGGCCCAGCTCGGCGCCAGCCCGGCGGCGGTGCACGCCACCCGGCGCCTGTTGCTGGCCAAGCAACTGCTCACCGAGACCGCCTTGCCGATCACCCAGGTGGCGCTGGCGGCCGGCTTCAACAGCCTGCGCCGCTTCAACGCCGCGTTCCTGGACGGCTGCGGCATGCCACCCTCGGCGATCCGCAAGCAGCGCACCGAGAGTCCCGGTGGCGATCTGGTGCTGCGCCTGGGCTACCGGCCGCCACTGGACTTCCCGGCGATGCTGGCGTTCCTGCGCAAGCGCGCGATCCCCGGCATCGAGCGCATCGGCGAGGCCAGCTACGAGCGCGTGCTCGGCCCTTGCGAGGCCTCCACGCGCATCCGTGTCGAGGCCGATCCGCAGCGCCACGAACTGCGCCTGCACATCGCCGCGGCCGATCCGCGCGCCATTCCCGACATCGTGCGCCGGGTGCGCCGCGTGTTCGACCTGGATGCCGACCTGCGCGCGGTGCATGCCACGCTCGGCGACGATCCGCTGCTGGCGCGCGCGATCGCGTGGCGCCCCGGGCTGCGCGTGCCGGGCGGCTGGGACGGCTTCGAAGTGGCGGTGCGCGCGGTGCTCGGCCAGCAGGTCAGCGTGGCGGGCGCGGCGACCCTGGCCGCGCGCCTGGTCGATCGGCACGGCGCCGTGCGGCCCGGCCAGCCGCCGGGACTGGACCGCGCCTTCCCGACCCCGCAGGCGCTGCGCGACGCGCCGCTGGAAGCCATCGGCCTGCCGCGTTCGCGTGCGGCGACGATCCGTGCGCTGGCGCAGGCGGTGTTGGACGGCCGCCTGTCGTTCCGTGCCGGCCAGCGCCTGGACGACTTCGTCGCCCACGCCATCACCTTGCCCGGCATCGGCGCCTGGACCGCGCAGTACATCGCCCTGCGCGCGCTCGGCCAGCCCGACGCCTTCCCCGCCGGCGACCTGGTCCTGCAGCGCATGCTCGGCGCAGACGGCGCACGCCTGAGCGAACGCGCCAGCGAGGCGCGCGCGCAGGCCTGGCGGCCCTGGCGCGCCTACGCGGTGCTGCACCTGTGGCACCTGGCCAACGATCCTCCCGAGGAGACCCGCGCATGACCGCGTCCCCGCTTTACTACGACCGTTTCGCCACGCCGATCGGCGTTCTCACCGTCGCCGCCGGCAGCGATGGCGTGCGTCACATCCTGTTCCCCGAGAACCGCTACGACGCCCGCGGCCGCGCCGACTGGATCCACGATCCGGCGCCCGTGCGTGCCGCGCGCGAGCAGTTGCTGGCCTACTTCGCCGGCGAGCGCGACCACTTTGACCTGCCGCTGGCGCCGCACGGCACCGACTTCCAGCGACGGGTGTGGCTGGCGCTGGCCGAGATCCCGTTCGGCGCGACCTGGAGCTACGCGCAACTGGCGCAGCATGTGGGCCAGCCGCGTGCGGTGCGCGCGGTCGGTGCCGCCAATGGCCGCAACCCGCTGCCGATCGTGCTGCCCTGCCATCGGGTGATCGGCGCCAACGGCGCGCTGACCGGCTTCGGTGGCGGCCTGCCGACCAAGGCCGCGCTGCTGGCGCTGGAGCGACGCGATGGCGGCGACGCGGCCGCCGGCACCATGGCCCCGCTGTTCGACTGAGCGTCGCAGCCATGCGGCGGCGACGCCGCGAGCGCTGCGGCATCGCGCGCCCCGAGTACCGATGCACGCGCGCGGCAGGCGCTGTCTTCGCCACGTCACCGTGCGCGCTCTATGATGGCGCGATGATGTCCTCCGCCCTGCGCTCCACGCTCGTCTGCGCCACCCTGCTGCTCGGTGCCTGCGCCTCCGCCCCCTCCACATCGCCGCACGCGACCACCGCGGCCGCCGCACCCGGCGCCGCCGCACCGGCGAGACTGCCCACGCCGGTGCTGCTGATCTCGATCGACGGCCTGCGCGCGGACATGCTCGATCGCGGCATCACCCCGAACCTGAGTCGCATGGTCCACGACGGCGTGCGCGCGCAGTGGATGACGCCCTCCTATCCGTCGCTGACCTTCCCCAACCACTACACCATCGCCACCGGCCTGCGCCCGGACCATCACGGCATCGTCCACAACAGCATGCAGGACCCGCTGCTGGGCACGTTCCAGCTCAGCGATCGCGCCGCGGTCAGCGATGGCCGCTGGTGGGGCGGCGAGCCGATCTGGGTCGGCGTCGAGAAGGCCGGCCTGCACGCGGCGACGTGGGCCTGGCCGGGCAGCGAGGCGGCCATCCAGGGCGTGCGCCCCAGCCGTCGCCAGGCCTTCGACGCCGACATGTCGCCGAACGCGCGGGTCGACCAGGTGCTGGGCTGGCTCGACGATCCCAACGCGCCGCGTCCGCAACTGCTGACGCTGTACTTCGAACAGGTGGACGAAGCCGGCCACGACCACGGCCCGGAGTCGCGCGAATACGCGCAGGCCGTCGCCAGCATCGATGCGGCGATCGGACATCTGCTCGACGGCCTGGCGCAGCGCGGCGAACTGGACCGGATCAACCTGATGCTGGTCTCCGACCACGGCATGGCCGCGGTGCCGCCCAAGCAGGTGCTGGCGGTCGAGGAGATGGTCCCGCCGCAACAGGTCACGGTGATCAGCTACGGGCAGTCGGTGGGCATCGCGCCGCGCGCGGGCCAGGAGGCCGCGGTCGAGGCGCGCCTGCTCGGCGCGCATCCGCAGTACGACTGCTGGCGCAAGGGCGAACTGCCGGCGCGCTGGCACTACGGCAGCAATCCGCGCATCCCGCCGATCGTGTGCCAGATGCACGAGGGCTGGGATGCGCTGCCGCGTGCGCGCATCGCCGAGAAGCCGCGCAGCCTGCGCGGCTCCCACGGCTACGACCCGGCACTGCCGTCGATGCGCGCGGTGTTCGTCGCCCGCGGCCCGGCGTTCCGCCAGGGCGTCACCCTGGCGCCGATCGACAACGTCGACGTCTACCCGCTGCTGACCCGCCTGCTCGGCATTCCCGCCGCCCCCAACGACGGCGATCCGCAGGCGCTGCTGCCGGCGCTGCGCTAGGACGGGTCCCCCATCCCGAGCATGCCGCGCCGCGATTGCGCGTGCGTGTGGCAAGGAAGAGCGAGGAAGTGGACGCCCGTCCACGCCCGAGCGATGACGCGGCCACGGGCGCGCGCAATCGCGGCCCTTCGGCTTGGGTCTGGCAAACGCGCGGCCGGCGCCGCGCAGCTTGACCTGACGGCCAGTCAGGCGCTGCGCCACGCAACGCCGGCCGCGCGCCTGCCAGACCCAACGCGGCATGCTCGGGGATAGGTGACCCGCCCTGAGTGCCACGACAACGGTCGCGGCGCAGCGACGCCCGCCCATGGCGACGCGTGCGACAATGGCCGCATGCATTCGCCCGACTCCGCGCAACCACCGCGCCTGCGCCAACTGATCTCGCAGGAGAGCTGGAAGCAGCGCGCCGTGCTGTGGGGCGGCGCAGTGGCGGTGGCCCTGGTCTCCATCGTCTTCGCCAAGGCCAGCGACGCCGCCTTCCACGTGTTCCAGCGCATCACCGCGCATTCGCCGTGGTGGGCGCTGCTGCTGACCCCGGGCGTGTTCGCCCTGCTCGCCTGGCTGACCAACGGCGCGCTGCGCCCCACCCGCGGCAGCGGCATTCCGCAGGTGATCGCCGCGCTGGAACGCCCCGACGACGGCTTCCGCCAGTCCAACCTGTCGCTGCGCGTGTCCGCCGGCAAGCTGCTGCTGACCACCATGGCCCTGTTCGGCGGCGCCTCGATCGGCCGCGAAGGCCCCACCGTGCACGTCGGTGCCAGCCTGATGTACGTGTTCGGGCGCTGGTTCGGCTTCCGCGACGCGCGCCAGGCCAGCCACTTCCTGCTGGCCGGCGGCGCCGCCGGCATCGCCGCCGCGTTCAACACGCCGCTGGCCGGCGTGGTGTTCGCCATCGAGGAACTGAGCGGACGCTTCGAGCACCATTTTTCCGGCACCCTGCTGACCGCGGTGATCGTCGGCGGCGTGATCTCGCTAGGTTTGCTCGGCGACTACACCTACTTCGGCCGGGTCGCCACCGCCGGCCTGCCGCTGGGCAAGGCCTGGCTGGCGATCCTGCTGTGCGGTGTGGTCGCCGGCCTGCTCGGCGGCGCCTTCTCGCGCATGGTGCTGGCCAGCGCCGCCGGCAGGCCACGCTGGCTGGGCGACCTGCGCCGCCGGCAGCCGGTGCTGCTGGCCGCGCTGTGCGGCCTGGCGCTGGTGCTGCTGGGCCTGATCTTCGGCGCCGGCGCATTCGGCACCGGCTACGAGCAGGCGCGCAGCCTGGTGCAGGGGCACGCCAGCGTCGGCCACGAATTCGGCCTGATGAAGCTGCTCGCGAACCTGGTGTCCTACGTGGCCGGCATCCCCGGCGGCCTGTTCTCGCCGGCCCTGGCGGTCGGCGCCGGGCTCGGCCACAACCTGGCCGTGCTGATGCCGGGCGTGGACCCGCGCGTCTTCGTGCTGCTGGGCATGTGCGCCTATCTGACCGGGGTGACCCAGGCGCCGCTGACCTCGGCGGTGATCTCGCTGGAACTCACCGACAGCAGCGACATGCTGCTGCCGATCCTGGCGACGGTGCTGATCGCCCGCGGCGCCTCGGCGCTGGTCTGCCGCACGCCGATCTATCGCGGCCTGGCCGAGCTGTTGCTGGTGGCGCCGCCACTGGCACCCGCGCCGCCCGCCGAAGAGGACGCGCCGACCTCGCTGGTCGCCGATCTGGCCGGCAGCGACCACGACGACCGCGACGACGGCCCCAGCGCGCCGCGTCCGCACTGAGCGGCGGCTCGCCACGAGCGGCCGCGTGTCCTGAGCGGCGAACGAACGATCGGGGAGTTCGCCTCCCGCTCCATCCTCCTCGCTGCAGGACCTTCTGTCTCTGCCTCACGGCGACCGCCAGGCATGGACGCCAGGCATAAAAAAACGCGGCGCAAGCGCCGCGTTCTTCGTCGCAACCGGTGGCTGGCTCAGCCGGCCTTGGCGACCGTCTTCTTGGCCACGGCCTTCTTCACCGCCGGCGCCTTGACCACCGACTTCTTCGCGGCCGGCGATGCAGCGCCCACGGCTACCTTGCTCACGCTGTGCGAGCGCGAATTGCCGTAGCTGGCGTTGTAGCGCTTGCCCTTGGCGGTCTTGCGGTCACCCTTACCCATGCTCATCGACTCCTGAATGTGTTTGCGAAAACCCCCGCGAGATGCACGGGGTTTGGCGAGGCCAACGCGGTCAGCGCCCTCGCGCAAGGGCGGCAAGCCTACCACGTGCGCTCAATGGGCGCAGCTTGCGTCGTGCACGTGGCCGTGGTTCAGGCGCAGGTTGAGCAGGTGGGCCAGTCCGACCAGGGTGCCGCCGAAGGTCATGATCGCCGCGTGCGGCGCCACCGCGTGGTGCAGCGCCGGCACCAGCAGCCCGGCCCACAGTGCCAGCAAGCCGAGGATGAGCAATCCCAGCGCCTGCCACACGCGGTGCCGGCGATAGCCAAGCACCAGGCTGAACAAGCCCAGGCAGGTCACGAACAGTACCAGGGTGCGCTCCACGCCCTCGCCCAGCCACATCGCCAGGCCCAGCGACGGCAGCACCGCCAGCGCCAGCGGCAACACCGCGCAATGCACCGCGCACAGCAGCGAACCGGTGGCGCCGAGGCGGTCGAGCGCGGCGCGCAGATCGAACGGTGAGGACATGACGGTCGGCACGGGTTGAAAGTGTTACGGAATAATATAACATTCGGCCGCCGGCGACCAGCGCGTCCCGTGCCCCTTCCCCGACCGTCCACCGCCGCTGTGCGGTGCCGGCAGCGCGCACGTCGCCCCCGACTGTCCCTCCTAATGGAATGCCCATGCCCTCTCCCCATCCCGTCCTGCTCCGCCGTTCCGCCCTGTCCCTGGCCCTGCTTGGCCTGCTGAGCCCGTCGCTGGCCCTGGCCGCCGACCCGACCACCGCGACGACCGCAACCGACGCCACGCCGCCGGCCAGCGACAGCCGCCACGGCGCAGGCCACAAGCAGGACCGGCACGTGAAGGACATGGACCAGGTGGTGGTCACCGCCAGCCCGCTGCGCGATGCCGCCGGTGCGCTGAGCCAGCCGGTGGACGTGCTGGCCGGCGAGCGCCTGGACGAGAACCGCGGCGCCAGCATCGGCGAGACCGTGGCCAGCCTGCCGGGCGTGCAGAGCTCCAACTTCGGCCCCGGCGTGGGCCGGCCGATCATCCGCGGCCTCGACGGCCCGCGCGTGGCGGTGCTCAACGACGGCCTGTCCTCGCAGGACGTGTCCACCGTCAGCCAGGATCATTCGCCTGCCGTTGAGCCGTTCCTGGCCGACCAGATCGAAGTGCTGAAGGGTCCGTCCACCCTGCTGTACGGCTCCGGTGCGATCGGCGGCGTGGTCAACGTGGTCGACGGGCGCATCGCCGAGACCCCGGTCGACGGCGTGCACGGCCGTGCCGAAGCGCGCTGGGAAGGCGGCGACAAGAGCGGCAACACCGACATGTTCCGCGTCGATGCCGGCAACGGCAGCGGCCTGTCGATCCATGCCGACGGCGTGTACCGCAACCTCAAGGACTACGACACGCCGCAGGGCCCGCAGCTCAACTCGTTCGTCAAGTCCAAGGTCGGCTCGATCGGCAGTTCGCTGGCCGGCGACTGGGGCTTCGTCGGCGTGTCGATCTCGCGCTTCCGCGACAACTACGGCAACCCGGGCGAGCCGGGCGATCCGGCCGCCGGCGAGCGCGGCGTGTCGCTGCAGCTGCACCAGGACCGCTTCGAGCTCAAGGGCGCGTTGAACGATCCGTGGGGCGACGGCAGCGCGCTGCGCTACAGCTTCGGCCACACCGCCTACACCCACACCGAGTTCGAAGGCGCGGAAGTGGGCACCAAGTTCGACAAGCGCGCCAACGAAGGCCGCGTCGAGGCCTCCTTCGGCCTGGGCGGCGGCTGGCAGACCGCGGTCGGCGTGCAGGGCAGCGACTCGACCTTCCAGGCCACCGGCGAAGAAGCCTTCGTGCCGAAGACCGACACCCGCGCCATCGGCGTGTTCGCGCTGGCGCGCAACACCTGGGACCGCGTGCAGGCCGAGATCGGCGCGCGCGTGGACAAGACCAAGTACGAGACCGACACCGGCGTGGACCGCGATTTCACTCCGAAGAGCCTGTCGCTGAGCGGCGGCTTCCGCTTCAACGAGCAGTGGCGCCTGACCGCCAACCTCGACCACGCCGAGCGCGCCCCGGCCGAGGAAGAACTGTTCGCCAACGGTCCGCACATCGCCACCCTCGCCTACGAGATCGGCAACCCCGACCTGAAGACCGAGAAGGCCAATCAGGCCGAGCTGGGCCTGATCTTCAAGAACGACTGGGTCGACGCCAAGGTGGCCGGCTACTACAACCGCTACGACGACTTCATCTACATCGTCGACACGGGCGGCCAGTGGTTCCACGAGGAGGACAACGATTTCCTGCCGATCCGCCAGTGGACCCAGGCCGATGCGGTGTTCCATGGTTTCGAGGGCGAGGCCACCTTCCACCTGGCCGACAACGACAGCGGCGCCTGGGACCTGCGCGTGTTCGGCGACACCGTGCGCGCACGCCTGAAGGACGGCGGCAACCTGCCGCGCATCGCGCCGGCGCGCTACGGCGCGCAGCTGCGCTGGGACGCCAGCAACTGGCGCGCTGCGCTGGGCGCCACCCGCTACCAGAAGCAGGACAAGGTGGCGGTCAACGAGACGCCCACCGCCGGCTACACCCTGGTCGATGCGCATCTGGCCTATCACGTGGATGCGGGCAGCACCGCATGGGAAGTGTTCCTGGACGGCAACAACCTGACCAACCAGGATGCGCGCGTGCATACCTCGTTCCTCAAGGACGACGTCATGCTGCCCGGCCGCAGCGCTTCCTTCGGCGTGCGCCTGTTCTTCTGATCGGGCGGGTTCGCTGCAGCGTGACGAGGCCGCCTTCAGGCGGCCTCTTTTTTTCCGCTAATGCGGCGCGCTGCGCGAGAACACGTTGATCACCACTACGCCGGCCACGATCAGCGCCATGCCGACGATCGCCGGCGGGTCCAGCGCCTGGCCGAACCGCCACCACGCCAGCAGCGAGATCAACACGATGCCGATGCCCGACCAGAGCGCATAGGCCACGCCCACCGGCACGCTGCGCAGGGTCAGCGACAGCAGGTAGAAGGCGATGCCATAGCCGCACAGCGCCAGCAGCGTCGGCCACAGCCGGGTGAAGCCCTCGCTGGCCTTCAGCGCCGAGGTCGCGACCACCTCGGCAAGGATGGCCACCAGCAGGAACAGCCAGTTCTTCATTGCAGGACACTCCTGGACGCGCAGCGCGCCACGATAGCAAGCGGCGCGTGGCGACGATGGCGACGGCCCTTGTCCCGGATGCACGCTGCGCAGGAGCGGCGCGTTGCGTCCTTCTGGAAATCGACCGCGATCGGCATTCCGGATCATCTCTGTCACGGCTGCGTCTCTGTCACGGCTGCGTCCCTCCTGCGACGCCATGCATGACCACACGCATGACCAACCGAAGCGACGCCGCACTGCGCAGCACACGCCGCAGGTTGCGGTGCGATGGCGACCTGCCTGGGCAACCTGTCACGCAAACGCGGCCCGTACCGCGCTGCACAACGCTCCGATCGCCCGACGGCGTTACAAAGGGCGCCGCGCGTCGCCCCCTGCTTCGCGCCGTCCCGGCCGATGCGACGCGGCCGCGCGCCGCACGCGCGTGCCGCATCCCGGCCAATCGTTCCGAATGAAGAAAGGAGAGATTCTTCATGCATCTTGCGCCGCTTCGCCATTTGCTTGCCCTGTCCGTCGCCGCCGCCCTGCTCGCGCCCCCCGCGCTGGCCCAGAGCGCCGACGCACCCGCCGCGCCTGCAACGCAACCCGACGCCACCACCCTGGATGCCGTCGTCGTCAGCGGCACCGCGCGCTTCAAGGGCCTGCGCAAGCGCGACGCCAGCTTCTCGATCACCACCGCCACACCCGAGCAGATCCAGCAGGCGGTGCCTCAGAGCAGCGCCGACCTGCTGAAGATCGTGCCGGGCGTGTGGGCCGAGCCCAGCGGCGGCGGCACCGGCGCCAACATCTTCGTGCGCGGCATGCCGTCCGAAGGCGATGCGCCATTCGTCACCTTCCAGCTCGACGGCGCGCCGCTGTTCCCGCCGCCGACCCTGTCGTTCCTGGAAAACTCCACGCTGTTCCGCACCGACGACACCATCGAGCGCATGGAAGTGCTGCGCGGCGGCCCCAGCCCGATCTTCTCCAATGGGCAAGCCGGCATCACGGTGAATTTCATCCAGAAGAAAGGCCAGGACGAGCCGGAAGGCAGCGTACGCGTCACCGGCGGCAGCGACGCCCTGCGCCGCATCGATCTGTTCGACAGCGGGCCGATGGGCAACGGTTGGTACTACAGCGTCGGTGGCTTCTTCCGCGAGACCGACGGCGTGCGCGACCCGCAGTTCCCCGCCGACAAGGGCGGCCAGTTCAGCGCCACCCTGAGCAAGCGCTGGGACAGCGGCGAACTGTCGTTCTATGCGCGCCACACCGACGACAACAACGCCTTCTACACCGCGATCCCGTTGCTGTCGCGCAACAACGGCAACGACCTGTCCAGCTTCCCCGGCCTCGACGCGCAGCGTGGCACGCTGCTGAGCGACGACTTCCGCAACGTCACCCTGCCGGTCGGCCCGAACGGCCAGACCATCCAGCGCGATCTGGGCGACGGCCGCGGCGTCAACATCGACGTGTTCGGCGGCGAACTGAACTGGGAAGTGGGCGACTGGACCGTCGCCGACCGCTTCAACGTGATGGGCGGCACCGCGCCGACCTACGCGCTGTTCACCGGCGACGCGCCGCAGCGGTTGGGCGACTTCATCGCCGGCTACGGCAGCACCGGCAGCGCGCGCTATACCAACGGCGGCGGCGCGGTCGATCCGAACCAGCAGGTGCTGGAAGCCGGCTGGTGGTCGGTGGACAAGCGCCTGAACTCCTTCACCAACGACCTGCGCCTGAGCCGTGCGCTGTTCGCCGGCAACACCCTCACCGTGGGCAGCTACTACGCCAGGTACACCTCCAACGACACCTGGTACCTCGGCAACACCATGCTGCTGACCGCGCAGAACCATGCGCGGCGCATCGACGTGACCCTGGACGACGGCCGCCAGCCCACCCGCGATGGCTTCACCAGCACCGCCTTCCTGGCGCTGCGCGCGCACTACCGGGGCGAGAACGCCGCGGTGTTCGTCGCCGACGAATGGGAACTGGACGAGCGCCTGCGCCTGGACCTGGGTGTGCGCTACGAGCGCCAGCGTGTCACCGGCACGGTGCACGACACCGCCACCGTGGACCTGGACGGCAATCCGGCCACGCTCTACGACAATGCCACCTCGATCTCGCTGCCGAGCGCGCGGCGCATCGACCAGGACGACAATGCGCTGTCGTGGACGGCCGGATTGAACGTCAAGCTCGACACGCACAACAGCGTGTTCGCGCGGGTCAATTCCGGGGTCAAGTTTCCCGGCTTCGACAACCTGCGCGATGGGCAGACCAAGGTGCAGGACATCCGGCAGTACGAACTGGGATTGAAGTCGGGCGCGGCCAACTACGACCTGTACCTCACCGCGTTCTACAACACCTTCAAGAATTCGCCGTTCCAGGCGTTCCTGGCCAATGGCAGCAACTTCACCACGGTCGGCGATTCGCGCGCCTATGGCCTGGAGGTGGAAGGCGCGATCCGCCCGTTCGGCGGCTTCGAACTGGCCGGCACCGGGGTATGGCTCGACGCCAAGTACCGCAATTACCGCGAGTACACCGGCAACCAGGTCATGCGCCAGCCCAAGCGGCAGTTCCGGCTGACCCCGAGCTACTACTGGATGCTGCCGTTCGGCGACCTGCGCGTGTTCGCCACCTATTCCTACATCGGCGAACGCTACGCCGACCTGGCCAACAGCCAGCGCCTGCCGTCCTACGACATGCTGGACGTAGGCGCCAGCCTGCACAGCGGCGAGCACTGGGAGTTCACCGTCAGCGGCAGTAACGTGACCGATACGCTGGGCCTGACCGAGGGCAATGTGCGCGTGCCCGGCGCGGCCACCGGCGGCGTGTTCATGGGCCGCCCGATCGCCGGCCGCCAGTATCAGCTGTCGGTGGCGTATCGCTGGTAGCGCCGCCGGCATCGCAGACGCAGGTGATGCAACCGCTACTGCCGCGACAGGCGCGCTTCGGCGCCTGTCGCGGCGGCGGCCGTCCCGGCAAGCGTCAATGCGCACCGCACACGTGCCATTGCCGCCCCCAGGCAACGGCCCAATCGCCTCACTGCCTCGACACCCTGCCTTCGCGCCCTCTTCGCAATCCCTTCGCGGTATCGCCGCGATGCTGGCGGCCGGGTTCCGATGCGTGCCCGTACGCCGGCGCCGCGATGGCGCTGCTACCCAGGTCGACTCGCTTCCTGCGGCACCATGGCGCGCGCGGTGGCGGTCCCCAGGCAGGAGAGACCGATGCAGCATGAGCCCCACCGTTCCGATGACGCGTCCGGCGCCGCCGACAGCGCGCGCGACACCCCGCTGAGCGAGGACGAAGCCGCGCTCGCGCGTCGACTCGGCATCAACGGCCTCTCGCGCCGCGAATTCATTGCCTTGCTCTCGGCCGCCGGTCTGAGCAGCGCGGGCGGGCAGATCCTCTTCAGCGAGGCCGCGTTTGCCGCGCCGGCCGCCAAGGCCGCGCCACCGCAGAACGCCTTGCCCGTGGTCCTTGAGGTCAACGGTCAGCGCCACGCACTGCAGTTGGATCCACGGACCACGCTGCTGGACGCGCTGCGCGAACACCTGGCACTGACCGGCACTAAGAAGGGCTGCGATCACGGCCAGTGCGGCGCCTGCACGGTGATCGTCGACGGCGAGCGCCGCCTCTCCTGCCTGACCCTGGCCGCGCAGGCCGAGGACACGCAGATCACCACCATCGAAGGCTTGGCCGACGGCGAGCGGCTGCATCCTATGCAGGCCGCCTTTGTGCAGCACGACGGGTTCCAGTGCGGCTACTGCACCCCGGGACAGATCTGCTCGGCCGTGGCGCTGCTCAACGAGATCAAGCGCGGCGACGCCAGCCACGTCAGCGCCGACGTCAGCCGGCCGGTGACCGAGCTCAGCGACGCCGAGGTGCGCGAGCGCATGAGCGGCAACATCTGCCGCTGCGGCGCCTACCCGAAGATCGTCGCCGCCATCCAGGACGTGCACAGCGGCGGCGCGCCGCGGCCGCTGACCTGGCGCTATGTCGACCAATCCGAGCTGACTGCCCTGAAGATGGCGAAGGAGGTGGCCGATGACGCCGTTTAAGTATCAGCGTGCGACCTCGCCGGAAGACGCGGTGCGCCGTGTCGCCGCCAACCCGAACGCGCGCTTCCTCGGCGGCGGCACCAATCTGCTCGACCTGATGAAGGAAGGGGTGACCGGTGCCGACGAGATCGTCGACCTGACCCGGCTCAAGGGCCTGGCCGAGATCGCCGAAACCGCCGACGGCGGCCTGCGCTTGGGCGCGCTCGCCAATAACACGCAGACCGCCAATCATCCTCTTGTGCGTCAACGCTATCCGTTGCTGAGCCAGGCGATCCTGGCCGGGGCCACGATGCAGCTGCGCAACATGGCCAGCAACGGCGGCAACCTGCTGCAGCGCACGCGCTGCGGCTACTTCTACGACACCGCCCTGCCGTGCAACAAGCGCGAACCAGGCAGCGGCTGCGGCGCGCGCGAGGGGCTCAACCGCACCCACGCCATCTTCGGCCACAGCGCGCAGTGCGTGGCGGTGCATCCGTCGGACATGTGCGTGGCGCTCGCCGCGCTGGACGCGACAGTCAACGTACGCAAGCCAGCCGGCGCACACCGCGAAATCCCGTTCGCCGAGTTCCATCTGCTGCCGGACGCACGCGCCGACCTGGACAATCAGTTGGCGCACGGCGAACTGATCGAGTCGATCACCCTGCCTGCGCAGAGCTTCGCCGCGCACAGCCACTACCTGAAGGTGCGCGACCGGGCCAGTTATGCGTTCGCGCTGGTCTCGGTGGCCGCGGCGCTGGCGCTGGAACCGGATGGACGCATCCGCGAAGCGCGCATCGCCATGGGCGGGGTGGCGCACAAGCCCTGGCGCGCGCGCGCGGCAGAACGTGCGCTCGTCGGGCAGCACGTCGGCGAGACTGCCTTCGCCGCCGCCGCGCGGGCCGAGATGGCCGCGGCGCGGCCGCTGGCGCACAACGCCTATAAGATCCCGATGGGCACGCACGCGATGATCCGCGCCCTGCACCGCGCCAGCGGCAGCGACGCCGCGTGAGCGGCCAACCGGAGAACCGGCAATGAACTACATCGGCAAGGAAATGCGCCGCGTCGACGGCTACGCCAAGGTCACCGGCAAGGCGCGCTATGCGGCGGAGTTCCAGATCCCGCACCTGGTCCACGGCTACATCCTCACCAGCACCATCGCCAAGGGCCGCATCGTGCGCATCGACACCCGCGCCGCCGAAGCCGCGCCAGGCGTGATCAAGGTGCTGACCCACCTCAATGCGATCAAGCCGGTGTCCGACGCGGTCAAGAAGAAAGGCGAGGATCTGTCGTTCCGCGCCCTGGTCGACGATCGCATCCATTTCAACGCGCAACCGATCGCGGTGGTGGTGGCCACCACTTTCGAGCAGGCGCGGCACGCGTCGCGACTGATCCAGGTGGACTACGCCACCGAGCCCGCGCACACCGATTTCGACGCGCTGCTCGACCAGGCGCACGATCCGACCCCGGAAGACTCGCCCAAGCCGCGCGGCAACCCGGCGGCCGCGTTCGCCGCCGCGCCGGTGAAGCTGGAGGCCGCGTACACGATGCCGGTTGAGCACCACAACCCGATGGAGCCGCACGGCGGCATCGGCTACTGGATCGGCGACACCCTGACCGTGGTCAACAAGAGCCAGAACGTCTACCAGGACCGCGAGCAGCTGGCCGGCTACTTCGGCATTCCGATGGACAAGGTCAACGTGGTCTCGCTGTTTGTCGGCGGCGCGTTCGGCTCCTGCCTGCGCCCCAACTACTACACCTTCCTGCTCGGCGCGGTCTCCAAGGCGGTCGGCCTGCCGGTGAAGATCGTCTACACCCGGCGGCAGATGTTCAGCGGCCACGGGTACCGGCCTTACTACCGCGTGGAGCTGGGCCTGGGCGCCGATGCCGCGGGCACGCTGCAAGCGATCCGCTACCGGCACGTGCTCAACACCTCGCGCATCGAGGCGTTCAACGAGGCCATCTTCCGCAACGCGCGCTCGCTGTACGCCTGCCCGAACGTGGAGGACCGCTTCGAGGTGGTGGAGACCGACCTGCCGACGCCGCAGGCGATGCGCGCACCCGGCACCATCAGCCAGATGTTCGGCATCGAGTGCGCGATGGACGAACTGGCCTACGCGCTGAAGATGGATCCGCTGGAACTGCGCCTGGCGAACTACGCCGAGACCGATCCGGAGAGCGGCAAGCCGTTCTCGAGCAAGGCGCTGCGCGAATGCTACGCGCTCGCCGCCGAGACCTTCGGCTGGAGCAAGCGCACGCCCGAGCCGCGCTCCATGCGCGATGGCCGTCTGCTGGTCGGCTGGGGCATGGCCACCGGCACCTGGGCGTCGATGCAGATGCCGGCGCTGGCACGGGTGGTACTGAAGGCCGACGGCAGCGCCCGGGTCGGCAGTGCCACCTCCGACATCGGCCCTGGCACCTACACGGTGATGACCCTGATCGCCGCCGAGTATCTGGGCATCGACGCCAAGCGCGTGCAGTTCGAACTGGGCGACACGCGCCTGCCCAAGGCGCCGGCGCAGGGCGGCTCGTGGACCACCGCCAGCGTCGGCAGCGCGATCCATGGCGCGGCGCGCGAGATCCGCGGCAAGCTGCTGGAACTGGCCAGGCAGGATGGGCAGGCCGCATTCAGTGGGCTGGACGTGGATGCGGTGGAACTGGTCGATGGCCAGCTGCGCCCGACCGGCAAGCCCGAGGCCGGCCTGGACGTGGCCAAGCTGATGCGCCAGCACGGCCTGCAGGAGCTGGAGGTGGTGCACGAGTCCAAACCCTCGGCCGAGCGCAAGCAGTACGCCACCGCCGCGCACGGCGCGCAGTTCATCGAGGTCAAGGTCGATCCGGATACCGGCATGGTGCAGGTGACGCGGGTCATCGAAGCCACCGCCTGCGGCAAGATCATGAATCCGCTGACCTCGCACAGCCAGGAAATCGGCGGCGTGGTGATGGGCATCGGCATGGCGCTCAGCGAAGGCACCGAGATCGACCATCGCTACGGGCGCATGCTCAACGCCTCGCTGGCCGACTATCACGTGCCGGTCAACGCCGACGTGCACGAGATCCACACCATGTTCGTCGAAGAGGACGACACCATCGTCAACCCGCTCGGGGTCAAGGGCATGGGCGAACTGGGCATGGTCGGCATTCCAGCGGCCATCGCCAACGCCGTGTTCCACGCCACCGGCAAGCGCATCCGCGACCTGCCGATCACCCCGGACAAGCTGATCGGCTGAGTGCGATCGCCGCGTGCTGCGCCGCGTTTTTGCGCGCAGTTTGCTCTCGTAGGAGCGGCTTCAGCCGCGACAGGCGTTACCGGGAATGCCTGTCGCGGCTGAAGCCGCTCCTACAAGGGGGGGCGTCGGTCGCAGCAACACCGCGGCCGATGCAACCGCTACGGATCCAGCCACCCTTTCGCCACCGCCGCCTGCACATCCTCCGGCGTGTCCAGGTCCAGCGCCAAGGCCGGCGCGACGATGCAGCCGAGGCTGTCCGGCGCCAGCGTTGCGAACAACGCGCGCAAGCCCTGGTCGCCGCCCAATGGCAGCGTGCGCCAGCGCTGCTGCGCCACCACCGCCGGCATGCCGCGCACGCCGGCGTAGGCGCTCACCGCGCAGCCGGAGGCCGCCCGTGCGGCCGCCGCCAGCAGATCCTGCAGATGCGCCGCGGCCAGCGCCGGCTGGTCGCAACCGAGCACCAGGCTGTGGGTGATCGCGGCATCGTCGCCTACCGCCGCACGCAGGCAGTCCAGGCTGCCGCCCATGCCGGTGGACCACTCCGGATTGCGCACGCATTCCACCGGCAATCCCTCCAGCAGCGGGTGCAGCGCCTCGGCTTGTGCACCCAGCACCACCACGCAACGCGCCGGCGCCGTGGACAGCGCCAGGCGCACGACCTTGCGCAGCAGCGGCTCGCCATCGCTGGTCAGCGTCTGCTTGGGACGGCCGAGGCGGAGGCTGCCACCCGCGGCCAGGATCAGCGCCGCGTGCGCCTGCGCCATCACCTAGCGCCCTCGGCCAGCAATCGCGGCGCTGCCGCCAGCGCATCGCGATGCGATCGCCGCAACCTGTCGCTCGCCTGCGCGACCGCACTCAGCCGCGGCGGCGCCGCCCGGCTGGCCTGCAACTGCGCGGCGATGCTCAGCGCGATCGCCTCCGCGCCGTTGCCTCCCAGGCGCAGCCCGATCGGCGAATGCAGGCGTGGCGACAACTGCGCGCGTTGCGTCGGGCTCAGCAAACGGAACAGGTCCTCACGCCGCCGCACCGGTCCCAGCAGGCCGAGGAACGGAATCGCGCTACCGGCCAGCGCGTCCAGCGCTTCGCGATCCAGTTCGAAATTGTGGTGCATCACCAGCGCCGCATCGCTGCCGTCACAGTCGGCCAGGGCGTGGGTCGGCGTGCATGCCAGGGCGCGGTCGGCCAGCGCCGCCAACGCAGACCAGCGCGGCCGCTGCTCGACCAGGGTGGTCATCCAGCCCAATTGACGCAGCAGGGGCAGCAACACTGGGGTTTCCGGGCCGGCACCGAAGACGCTGACCCTCGGCGGTGGCGGCACCTGCACTTCGCCGACCCGCGGCGACGCCGCAGACAGCGCGTGCCAAGGCAGGCACCACCGCAACGCCTGCGCGGCCACGCTGGCGGCGATGCGACCGTCGGCCTCGAGCGCCAGGGTCAAGCCACCGCGCCCCTGCAACCAGGCCTGGGCCAGCCCGTCGAAGCCCGGCAAGGCGAGCAGCGGCAGCAAGGCCAGGTGCAGGCGGCCACGGCAACCGGCTGACGAACCCGACAGCAGGTCTTCGTCCTCGCGCGTATCGATCTCCATCCACACCGGCATGCCGGCGACGGCGGCCTCCGCGGCGCAGCGCGCGATCTCCGGCTCCAGGCAACCGCCGCTGAGCCAACCCTGCTGCGCACCATCGGGGCCGAACAAGGCCATCGCCCCGGCACGCGCGTAGGTGGAGCCTTCGCGGGCCATCGCCACGGCCAGGACCGCGGGCGTACCGCGCCGGCAGGCGTCGATTGCAGCATGGAGACAGTGTCGGGCAGCGGACATGCGGCGGCACAGGCAACGTGGGAAACCCGAGCCTAAGCGGCGGCCTGTGGTCGCGAGGTGACCCTGGCCGCGGTGCGTAGGCATCGGGTTCGCGGCGACGGCAGCGCAAGGAGGCGGCAACCGGCCTACGCATGCGATCGGAGATGCGCGGCACCATCTAGAAGTCCGGCGCTGCGCCGTGGATGCCGTTGGCGCGAGCTGTGCCGCCGCAAGCCATACCTGGCGGCGGCAGCGCCCGGCTACAGCAAATGGAAGCGTTCGAACCGCTGCAGCGCCGCGTCGATCATCGCCTGCAGCGCCGGGCGCCGCGGTTCCAGCCAGGTCCATTGCTGGATCAGCAGGCGGCCGGCGCGACGGTCCATCTTCAGGTCGAGCGCGGCGACGATACGGTCGCCGACCAGCACCGGCAGTGCGAAGTAGCCCAGCACCCGCTGCGGCGCCGGCACGTAGGCCTCGAAGCGATGGAGGTAGCCGAAGAACTGCTGCAAGCGCTTGCGCTGGATCACCAGCGGATCGAATGGCGACAGCAACTGCGCCCGCGTCGGATCCGGCGGCGGCGGCGTGCTGTCCAGCAGCTCCGGCTCGGCCCACAGGGCGACGCCCTCCTGGCCCTGCAGATGCACCGGGCGCAGGCGCTTGCGCGCCACTTCCGCGGCGATCAAGGCGCGCACCGCCGGCTTGGCGACGGTCTCGCCGTAGCAGATCGATTCAACGCCGACGATGCCCTGCGCGCGCAGCGCACGCTGCAGCAGGTAGCGCGCATAGTGCGCCTCGCTGACCGGACGCGGCCGCTGCCGCCAGCCGAAGTGCCGCGCAGCCAGTTCATAGGTCTTGAGCATGCCGCTGCGCTGGCTGACCACCAGGTCGCCACTGAAGAAGCCGTACTGCAACGCGGCCCGCGATGGCTTGCGGCTGCCCCACGGATGGGTCTTCTCGACCAGCACCTCGTCGTCGATGTCGCGGATCGACAACGGCCCCTCGCTACGGATGCGCCGCAGCAAGCGCGCGTAATCCTGCGCATTCACCGTGCCCCTGGCATCGGCCTGCGCGCGCCGGCGTGCCATCTGCGCCACGTACATGCGGTAGTCGGCGACCGGCACGTAGGCCAAGGCATGGGTCCAGTACTCGAACAGCGACTTGTCCTGCGACTGCGCCTGTTCCAGATCCCGTTCGCGGTACTCGGGAATGCGCGTGTACAGCACGTGGTGGTGGCTACGCGCGATCACGTGGATGGTGTCGATCTGCACATAGCCCAGGTGCGCGGTCGCCTGCCGCACCGCCTCGGCGCCACGGCCGAATGGCGCCGGGGTGGTCAGACGCTGGGCATGCAGCCACAGTGCGCGCGCCCGTGCGGGCGCGAGCGGGACAGAAGCGACGGGAGTGCGCATCGGAACGAGATTCCTGGCAATGCGGTGGCACCGATCAGGATAGCAACCCAGGACGCGCAACGCGGTTCTCAGGCACTCGCTGTGATGGGGCTCCGCTACGCCGTCGCTCCGATTTCCAACGCGGCAATGCCGCGCCGGAAAGCGCGTAGCACGCTACCGCCACGCGTCACGGCGGGCAGGACGTGCCCGCGTTGCGGTGATAGCAGGCATTGCCGACCGCGACCCATCCCGATCCGAGTTGGTTCGCATCCTGCGCGCTCATGTTGCAGGTGTACTGGGTCAGCGTGCCTGCCGCACTGCAGAAGGTGCCACCCGGCCAGGTCTTGACGCTGGGCTCGTACCAGATCGTGGTGCTGATGGTCTTGCCCTGGGTGATATGGCCCATGTACACCGACGTCAGTGTCCAGTGGCTCGGATCGCGGTCCAGGTTGATGGGGTTGCCCTGCTTGTCGCGCACCGGCTTGGTGTGCCCCTTGCCGATGACCTGCAGCAGCCTGGGCAGGAAATCCACGTCGTTGGACGTCGCCGTGCCGGCGAGGTTCCACTGCCCGCCCATGTTGCGGATGTCGTCGTCCAGGCAGAAGTCCAGACTCTGCGTGTCTTCGTACCCATGCGGGCACCACGGCGTGGACGGATCCTGCGCAGGGGTCGCGCCGGTATGGCCCAGGTCGATCTGATAGAACAGGGTCTGTCCCTGCGTATTGCCGAGGATGAAACTGAAGGCATAGCCGGTGCCGCTGGGCGCCGTACCGCCGCAGCGGACATCGTCCTCGTAGGTCCTGCTCAACCCGACCCGCATACGGATCGCGCCAAGGCTGGACAGCGGCGCACTGGGCGTGAAGCCCAGCAGGGCATTACTGCCCCAGAACCTCGAATCGGCGGTCACCAGGAACAAGTCCTTCTCGCCATCGTACGGATTCGGATTGCCCGGATCCGAGCCGGCGCACTTGTTGTCGGCCTGCGCCAGTTCGTAGGCGTTGGCATGACCGGCGTACAGCGGGTAGTACTTCACCCGCGCACGCACACTCTCCGCTTGCCAGCCCTGCGCCGAGCCGCCGACGACCGGCTGCAAGGTATCCGAACTGTTCGGATTGGCGCCCCATTGCGCCAGGGCATACGCGGTGGGCCGTTGCGGCCCGGACGTGCCGAGGATCTTGCCGTTGTCGTCGTTGAAGATCAGCGACGCGGGCAGCGGCTGCATGAGTTCGGTGGGGGGATCCGCCATCGCCTGCGCGATCGGCAGCAGCGTCGACGACACCAACCAGCACAGCACGCGCACGTTCTTGTCCATGTGCATCCTCCATTGCGCCTGATCCTGCGGCGGGAACCCGGCACACCGCCGGGACCGCGCGGGACTGCGCCCGCGCCGCGCCATTATGGTCCTGCATCCGGCAAGCGGCGGCGCCAAACGTAGACAAGCGGCGGCGCGTCGGGCGCCGCTGTCGATCTTTCAAATCCACGCAAGCATGACGGCGCCCGCTGTGCCTTCCCTGGCATCGACACACCCTGCCAGCAGTACCGCCGCTCTCAGCTGGACACGACCACCCGCCACTGCTGTGCGGCCACCTGCTCCCAGGCGATCTCCACCGGCAGGAACTTCTCGATCAGGCGGGCATTGCTGGACAGGTGCGCGCTGACCGTGTCGGTGGTGAAGGCGCCGCCGCCAGCCAACGCCATCGGCAGCAACAACTGGTCGGCGAGGTGCTCGCCGACGCAGGCGCCGCTGTCCAGGTAGCGGCGCACCTGCGCCGCCAGGCGTTCGCCGACCTGCTCGGCGGAGACACCGCGCTCGCCGTGGCCGGCGAACACCTCCACGTGCGCGGCATGCCGCACCCGCACCAGTGCGGTGTTGCCCGGTCCCTGCGCCGGACGCACGCTGTGCACGTGGCGCGGATTGGCGTCCACGCCAAGTCGCTCGGCCAGCACCGCCAGTTCGCGCCGGCCGATCTTGCCGGACAGCCCCGAGATCAGCACCTGCGCCTCGATCGCCTGCAACGCGCCGCGTGCCGCGAAGTCCACGTGCCGCAACTGCGCACAAGGCGCGATGCTGGCGCGCAGCGCGCCGCCGCCGGCCGGATAGAAGCCGTGCCGGTCCAGCGTCAGCGCAGCGCTCACGCCCAGGCGCTGCAGCGCCGGCAGCCAGGTCTCGGCGAGGAAGTCGGCGCAGGGCGCCAGCGGGTTGTGGGTGCCGCCCTCCAGGGTCAGTCGCGACGGCGCAGCGGCGCGCCACAGCGCCGGCAGCACCGTCTGCAGCACCAGTGTGGTCGAGCCGGCACTGCCGGTGGCGAACTGATAATCGCCGGGCACGACCGCTCCAGGCTCGAAGCGCAGCGTGGTCGCGCCGATCTGCGCCCCGTGCGTGCGCGCCTGGCCGATCGTGGCCGCGGCGACGACCGCGGTCAGGTGCTGGCGCATCAGGCCCGGGCGCGGACGTGCACCACGGATGTTGCTGAAGGTGAAGCCGGTGCCGGTGCACAGGCTCAGCGTCAGCGCGGTGCGCAGCAGCTGCCCGCCGCCCGCCGCACCGTCGAGTTCGATCATGTCCATTGCAAAGCAATCCATCGTTGAAAACGCCCGTGCGGGCCAACCCGCGCGAACGATCGGTGCCGACCGACGGCAGTGCAAGCCGGCCGGCACCTGTGACTACCCCTTGACGCACACCACCTGCCGCAGCGTGTGCACGATCTCCACCAGATCGCGCTGCGCGGCCATCACCGCCTCGATCGGCTTGTACGCTGCCGGCGACTCGTCCACCACGTCCTGGTCCTTGCGGCACTCCACGTGCGCGGTGGCCTTGGCGTGCTCGTCGACGCTGATGCGGCGACGCGCCTCCGTGCGGCTCATCACCCGGCCGGCACCGTGGCTGCAGCTGTGGAAGCTGTCGGCATTGCCGAGCCCGCGCACGATGAAGCTCTTGGCGCCCATGCTGCCGGGAATGATACCCAGCTCGCCCTTGCGCGCGCTCACCGCACCCTTGCGGGTCACGAACACGTCCTTGCCGAAGTGGTGCTCGCGGCTGACGTAGTTGTGGTGACAGTTCACCGCCTCGGCCTGCGCTTCGAACGGCTTGGCGATCACCGTGCGGACCGCCTCGACCACGCTGCGCATCATGATCTCGCGGTTGATCCGCGCATAGCGCTGCGCCCAGTCCACCGCGAACACGTAGTCGCCGTAGTACTGGCTGCCTTCCGGCAGATAGGCCAGGTCCTGGTCCGGCAGGTTGATCATCCAGCGCCGCATTTCTTCCTTGGCAAGCTGGATGAAGTGGTTGCCGATCGCGTTGCCCACGCCGCGCGAGCCGGAGTGCAGCATGAACCAGACCCGCTGGGTCTCGTCCAGGCACATTTCCACGAAGTGGTTGCCGGTGCCGAGGGTCCCGAGATGCTGCAGGTTGTTGGTCTTGCGCAGGCGCGGATGGCGCTCGCAGATCAGCGCGAAGTCGCTGGCCAGCTGCGCCCAGCCGTCCACCGCCGCGCCCGGCGGCGTCTGCCACGCGCCCTTGTCGCGCGCGCCGGGCGTGCGCCCGTGCGGCACCGCGCGCTCGATCGCGCTGCGGACCGGCGCCAGGTTGTCCGGCAGGTCGCTGGCGACCAGCGAGGTACGCGCGGCGATCATCCCGCAACCGATGTCCACGCCGACCGCGGCAGGCACGATCGCGCCGATGGTCGGCACCACCGAGCCGACGGTCGCGCCCTTGCCCAGGTGCACGTCCGGCATCACCGCGATCCAGCGGTGGATGAAGGGCAGCTTGGCGATGTTCTGCAGCTGCTGGCGCGCCTCGTCCTCCAGCGGCACGCCGCGGGTCCACAGCTTGATCGGCGCCGCTCCCGGCTGCGCGATGACGTCGTACTGCTCGGTGTTCATGGTGTTGCTCCTTGTGTAACGCATAGTCAAAGAAAAAAAGCGCGGTGACGAGGGAGGGTGGAACCTTCCGCATGGCGTCACTGACGCCGTGCGGCCGGGACTCGAACCCGACCCATGAAGGGCTGCCAGATGGAGTTCCACCTGCATTCACCGCAAAACCAACGCATCGCCTTATGCGGCAAGTCCATACGCGGAACGATCGCTCTACCGCTGAGCTACCGCCGTAGGGCGGGCGGGATTCGAACCCGCGACCGATGGAGTTCCGCCTGCATCCGCCAGGCAACGCCTACAACAGGACCGACGACGGCCACGACAAGAGAGATGGAACGTTCCCGCTCTGTCCAACTGAGCTACCACCCCATCGCAGGGTGGGCGGGACTCGAACCCGCGACCTGGAGCTTAAGAGGCTGTAGTTCCATCGGCATTCGTGGACGCCGGCGGCGAAACCGGGAAGCGGCAGCTGCCGCTTCCATCAACTGACATCGTGTTTCTCCTGCGGCCCGGCGGGCCCCATTGCCCGCCGGGTCCAGTGCTTCCATGCAACGCACACAACAAGACCGACGACGTCCGCGACAAGAGGGATGGAACATTCCTGCTCTACCAACTGAGCTACCAACCCCATCCTTGGAGTGGGCGGGACTCGAACCCGCGACCTGGAGCTTAAAAGGCTGTAGTTCCATCGGCATTCGTGGACGCCGGCGGCGAAACAAGGAGACCACCATCGCCGCCTCCCTCAACTCGAATCGTGTTTCTCCTGCAGCCCGGCGGGCCCCATTGCCCGCCGGGCAAACCAGCTTTCAAGCTGCCTCACACCACGATCGAGCCGATCCGCTCGACCCAGCGCTTGGCGCCGGCGCCTTCGGCCGCGAACGTGGCCAGCAGGTCGAACACTGCGTCGCTGAAGCCGCCGACATGCAGGATGTCGTCGCGCTCAACCGTCTGGCTGGTGGCCACCGGCTGCAGGTCGATGCAGACCATGCGTGCCTGCGGACACCGCGCCTTCAACTCCGCCCAGGCCCGCATGGTCGCCGTCGCCCCGTTGCGGGTGTCGCGCCAGCTCTCGTTGTCCGACACCAGCACCAGCAGGTCGACCGGCGCGCGTTGCGCATTCAACTGCAGCAGCGGCGCGCTGACGCTGGTACCTCCACCGCACAAGGCGGCCAGTTGCTGCGCCTGGGCGATCACGTCCTGGCGCTGGCGCAACCGCAGCGACCGCACCTGGGTGTCGAACGGCAACACCGTGGCGCGCGGATTGACCCGCTGCACGCAGGCAGCGATCAGCGCGGCGACATCCACGCAGCGCACGCTGCTGCTGGCGCCACGGCGGAAGCCGGTCACCGGTGCGGCCATCGACCCGGAGACGTCCACCGCGACCACTACCTTGCCGTCCAACCGCGGCACCTGCCGCGTCGCGATCTCCATCGCGTCGCGCAACGCCTCGCCGATCTGCGGTGGCAACTGGCTGGCCGCGGTGCTGGCCACCAGCAACTGGTACGGAAACACCCGGGCGCGCTGGATCTGCGCCGGATCGCGCAAGCGTGCCGCGACCTGCGCCACCATCGCCTCGTCCTCGAACACGCCGTGCCGCGCGAAGGTGTTGAGGTTCATGCGCAGGGTCTGCCACGAGGCATTGCGAGCCAACGCCGCCCAATGCGCCGCGGTCAGCGGCAAGGCGGTGTAGTACTGGAACGGCAGCTCCGGCAACGCCGCCGACGGCGCGCGCTTGAACGCCTCGTACGCCTGCAGCATCGCCGGCAACGCCTCCTCGCGGTACGGCTTGCCGACCACCCACGCGTACAGCGCCTCGCGCTCGGCGTCGGCCGGCTTCGGGTGGACCATGCGGATCACGTCGGCCAGCGACGGCTGCTGGCCGATCGCCGCCTGCACGATGGTCTGCGCCGAGGCCTGCTGCAGCCACTGCCGCACCAGGCGCTTGGGCCGCGACCCCAGCGACTTGCGCCCGAGCTGCCCGCTGCGCACGATCTGCACGAAGTTGCGCAGCAGGCGGCCGTTGTCGATCACGCGCGGAAAGGCCCGGGCGAACAGATCCGGATCGCGGGTGGTCAACGTGGCCAACAGCAATGCCGGCATGTCCTTCATGTGCGCGACTTGGCGGGCGTAGATCGCGGTCTGCGCGACGAAGGCCGGCTCGACCTGCGCGCACAGCCCGAGCACCTGCTGCAGTTGCACCTCGGCACCGGCATAGAACGTGCCATTCAAGCAGCCGGTGGCCGCGTACAGCGCCAGCGCCGCCTGCGGCGAACGCGCATAGGCGGCGCCACCGGCGTCGTTGCGCACGGTCGCCGGCGGCAGCAGCGCGCCACGCGAGGACGAGAACAGAGAGAGATTGGTCATGTGAGGCTCCTGGCGGGAACGGCCCGCGTTGGTGATGAAGAGGTATCGCAATGGACGTGCCAACTTTTCCAGGATTCAATTAGTACATTGATTTAAAAGAAAAAATTTCCAAACAGGAAGAATTGACCACTTGCCCCACACCAAATATTTCTATAACTTCAGCGCCGTTCTTATAAGGATGGATATGGACAGGCCACAGGTCGTGTTCGGCATGCTAGGCACCCAACTGGATTCCGGCAGCGGCCCCGGACGCTGGGAGAAGTGGCGCCCGACGGTGGCGCTGGGGATGCACGAGGACTTCCTGCTCAGCCGCCTGGAGCTGCTGACCGACCTGCGCCGCTACCAGAAACTGGCGCAGCTGGTGAGCGAGGACCTGGGCCAGGTCTCGCCGGACACGCAGGTGCGGCTGCACGACACCTACCTGGCCGACCCCTGGGATTTCGAAGGGGTCTACGCCACACTGCACGACTTCTTCGCCGGCTATACGTTCCGCCCGGACGAAGAGGACTACTACCTGCACATCACCACCGGCAGCCACGTCAGCCAGATCTGCGGCTTCCTGCTGACCGAGAGCCGGCACTTCCCGGGGCGCCTGCTGCAGACCTCGCCGCCGCGCAAACAGGGCAGCGGCGAGGCCGGCGCCTACACTGTGATCGACCTGGACCTGTCGCGCTACGACCGCATCGCGCAGCGCTTCCAGCAGCAGCAACTGCAGGACCGCGCGCTGCTGAAGAGCGGCATCGCCACGCGCAATGCGGCGTTCAACCGCATGATCGAACAGATCGAGACCGTGGCCACGCGCTCTAAGGCGCCGATGCTGCTGATGGGTCCGACCGGCGCCGGCAAGAGCCAACTGGCCAAGCGCGTGTTCGAACTGAAGAAACTCAAGCACCAATTGCCGGGACGCTTCGTCGAGGTCAATTGCGCCACCCTGCGCGGCGATGGCGCGATGAGCGCGCTGTTCGGCCACAC
Organism: Xanthomonas protegens; assembly: GCF_038442435.1. Taxonomy (NCBI): domain Bacteria; kingdom Pseudomonadati; phylum Pseudomonadota; class Gammaproteobacteria; order Lysobacterales; family Lysobacteraceae; genus Xanthomonas; species Xanthomonas protegens. The sequence goes on from NZ_JAQJCQ010000014.1 coordinate 104,838, forward strand.
CAAGGGCGCCTACACCGGCGCGGTCAGCGACCGCCCGGGACTGCTGCGCTCGGCCCACCAGGGCCTGCTGTTCCTCGACGAGATCGGCGAGCTGGGCCTGGACGAGCAGGCCATGCTGCTGCGGGCACTGGAGGAGAAACGCTTCCTGCCAGTCGGCAGCGACCGCGAGGTGGACAGCGAATTCCAGCTGATCGCCGGCACCAACCGCGACCTGCACCAGCACGTCGCCCAGGGCCGTTTTCGCGAGGACCTGCTGGCACGCCTGAACCTGTGGACGTACCACCTGCCCGGCCTGGCCGAACGCCGCGAGGACATCGAGCCGAACCTGGACTTCGAACTGGAGCGCTGGTCACGCGAGCAGCACCAGCGGGTGACCTTCAATCGCGAGGCGCGCAGCCGCTATCTCACCTTCGCCACCAGCGCGGAGGCGCGCTGGCACGGCAACTTCCGCGACCTCAGCGCCTCGGTGATGCGCCTGGCGACGCTGGCCAATGCCGGACGCATTCAACTCGAGCTGGTGGAGGAGGAAATCGCGCGCCTGCGCCGGCAATGGCGCGACGGCACCCCACCCTCGCCGCTGGATGCCCTGCTCGGCGATGCGGCGGCGCAGCTGGATCGCTTCGACCGCGTGCAACTGGAAGACGTGGTGCGGGTCTGCGCCACCGCCAAGTCGCTGTCGCAGGCCGGACGCGAACTGTTCGCCGTTTCCCGCACGCAACGCGCCAGCACCAACGACGCCGACCGCCTGCGCAAGTACCTGGCGCGGTTCAGTCTGGACTGGGAGCAGGTGCGCGAGGGCGGGCGCGCCGCGCCGCAGGACTGAGCGATCGCCCGAGCACCTCACGCGATCCGCGTGCGGCGCTGCGAGACACGAAAAGGCCGCAACCGGGCTGGCCAAGAGAACAGCGGGAACGGAACCGCCCTACCCGCGCGGCGCAACACTTGGCCCCCCGCGCGTGCGGCAGCCAGGCTCAGATCGATCGAACGCCCTGCCTGGTCGCTACGCAACGCCCAGCAAAGCGCGCCGGCTCAGCCCGCGCACTTCGCGCACAGCCCGTGCACTTCCAGGGTCTGCGCCTGCGGCTGGAAGCCCAGCGCCTTGGCGCGCTGCTCCAGCTGGCTGACCACGTCGCGGTCCTCCAGCTCCACCGCGCTATGGCAGCGGTCGCAGATCAGGAACGGTACCGAGTGCTGGGCGCTGCTCGGGTGATGGCAGGCGACGAAGGCGTTGACCGATTCGAGCTTGTGCACGAAGCCGTTGGCCATCAGGAAGTCCAGCGCGCGGTACACGGTGGGCGGGGCGTCGGCGCCCACGCCCTTGCCCTCGCGCACCCATTCCAGCAGGTCGTAGGCCTTGACCGGGCGCCCGGCCTCGGCGATCAGCCGCAGCACGTTGGCGCGGATCGGGGTCAGGCGCAGACCGCGCTCGCGGCTCACCCGCTCCACCACCTTGACGAAGTCGGCAGCGTCGTGGACGTGGTGGTGCGGCTCGGTGCAGGCGGTCTTCTTGCTGGACATGACGGTCTCCCGGGAATCAGCTTCCCGCTGGGATCTTGATGAGCGCGGCGTCGATGCGTTTCAAGGCCTCCTCGCGACCGGCCAGGTAGACGGTCTGCGAGATGTCCGGGCTGACCTGGGTGCCGGTGATGGCCACGCGCAGCGGCTGCGCCACCTTGCCCATGCCGATCTCCAGGGCGGCGGCGGTGTCGTGCAGCGCGGCGGCGACACCATCCAGATTCCACTGCGGCAGTGCGGCCAGCAGCTCGCGGGCCTTGCCCAGCGCCAGTTCGGCGCCCGGCTTGAAATGCTTGGCCACCGCCGCGTCGTCGTAGCTGGTCAGCGGGCGGTACCAGACCTCGGCCTTCTCGGCCATTTCCTTCAGGGTCTGCACGCGCTCGCGCAGCGCCACCACCACCTCGGCCGCGGCCGGGCCGGCGGCCGGGTCGATGCCGAGCTTGCGCAACTGGAACTCCAGCTGCGGCGCGATCGTCGCCGGGTCGTCGCTCTTGAGATAGTGCTGGTTGACCCAGCCGAGCTTGGCCATGTCCAGGCGCGCGGCCTTGGAATTGACGTCCTTGACGTCGAACAGGTCGATCAGTTCCTGGCGCCCGAACAGTTCCTGGTCGCCGTGCGACCAGCCCAGCCGCGCCAGGTAGTTGATCAGCGCGTGCGGCAGGTAGCCGGCGTCCTTGTACTGCATCACGTCGGCCGCGCCGGTGCGCTTGGACAGCTTGGCGCCCTGCTCGTCCAGGATCATCGGCATGTGCGCGAACTTCGGCACCGGCGCGCCCAGCGCCTGGTAGATGTTGATCTGCCGCGGGGTGTTGTTGATGTGGTCGTCGCCGCGGATCACCTCGGTGATGCCCATGTCCCAGTCGTCCACCACCACCGCGAAGTTGTAGGTGGGATAGCCGTCGGGGCGGAAGATCACCATGTCGTCCAGTTCGCTGTTGGCGATCTCGATGCGGCCCTTGATCAGGTCGTCGAACGCCACCACGCCCTCGGTCGGGTTCTTGAAGCGGATCACCCGGTTCGGATCGTCGCGGTGCGGCAGGTTCAGTTCGCGCGCGGCGCCGTTGTAGCGCGGCTTTTCCTGCCGCGCCATCGCCGCTTCGCGCATGGCGTCCAGTTCCTCGCGGGTCTCGTAGGCGTAGTAGGCCTTGCCCTGCGCCAGCAACTGCTCGGCCACCTCGCGATACCGGTCCAGGCGCCGGGTCTGGTAGATCGGGCCTTCGTCGTAGTCCAGGCCCAGCCACTCCATCGCCTCCAGGATCGCGTCGATCGCCGCCTGGGTGCTGCGCTCGCGGTCGGTATCCTCGATCCGCAGCACGAATTCGCCGCCGCGGTGGCGCGCCTCCAGCCAGCAGTACAGCGCGGTGCGCGCGCCGCCGATGTGCAGGTAACCGGTGGGACTGGGGGCGAAACGGGTGCGGCAGGCCATGGAACGCTCGAAACGACGGGAATCGGGCGATTTTACCCTGCCAAGCAGGCGCCTGCCGGCGCACGGGATTCGGGATTGGGGATTCGGGATTGGTACGAGCAGCATTTTGCCCAGGGACAGGACCTGCCACGCCAGGGCGGACTGCTGGCGGCGCAAAATCCTGCTCTACGCGAACCCACTCAGTTCCGCGCGCACCAAGGCCGGTGCCAGTTGGCCGCGCCAGTCGCGGTCGTTGGCTACTTGCGCATTGGCGCGGCTGGCCTCGAACGCGGCGAAATCCAGCTCGGCGATTGCCCAGACCTGCTCGCCATGGGTCTGCGCGACGATGCCGTCGGCCGGGAAACCAGCGTCCATCGGCGCATACAGCGTGGCTTCGCCGGTGTTCACGTCCAGCGCCGGGCTCCATTCGGCGACGCCGGCGGTCACCGACTGGGCGACGAAGATGCGGTTCTCCAGCGCCCGCGCCAGGCAGCCCACGCGCACGCGGGTGGCGCCGGCCTCGGTGTCGGTGCAACTGGGCACCAGCAGCAGGCGCGCGCCGGCCTCGTACTGGGCGCGCACCGGCAGCGGGAACTCGCTGTCGTAGCAGACCGCCACGCCCGCGCGCACGCCTTCGGCCTCGAATACCTTCAGTGCCTCGCCGCCGTCGATCAGGCCGGTGGCTTTTTCGAAGCCGGTCAGTTGCAGTTTGTCCTGCCAGCCCTGGCCACCGTCGGGGGTGAACCAGTACGCGCGATTGCGGTAGCGCCCCTGGCCCACGTCGAGCAGGAAGCTGCCGGCGACCACGTGCAGGCGATGGCGCCGCGCCAGGTCGGCGAACAAGGCCAGGTACGGCGCATGCAGTGCCTGGATCGCAGCGAGCGAGGCCGGCAGCCGCGCCGACACCTCGGCACCGAAGGTCGCGGCCAGTTCCAGCGACAGGTACTCCGGCAGCACCGCCAGCTGCGCGCCGGCCTGGGCGGCCTCGCCGAGCAGCGCGGCCTGCTTGTCGGCGAAGGCGGCGAAATCGGCAGGCGCGCCGATCGGATATTTGGCGACGGCGACTTTCATGCGGCAGGCTCCAGCGCGCGGGTCCAGAAACCCAGGGTATGCGGCGTCTCGCCGGGGTCGACCTCGTTCCACGGCAGGTGCATGCGCAACCCCGGCTGCGGCTGATAGCCGCGCTTGCGCCAGAACGCGTCGTTGCCGCGGTACTCCGGCGGCCGCCGCGGGTCGTCGGGCGCCCGCTCCACCGAACAGAACGCGGTCAGCCGGAAACGACTCAGCGCGCGCGCATGCGCCTCGCGCTCGTCGAAGAAGGCATGGCCGATCCCACGGCCGCGGTACTGCGGCAACAGCACCGATTCGCCGAAATAGAACACCTCGGCCGGGTCGATGCCGCTGCCGGCGAAGGCCGCGGCGAACGCCTCGGCATCATCGAGCAGCGGCAGCCCGGTGGAGGCGCCGACCACCTGCTCGCCGTCGCGCGCCAGCACGAACACGCTGTCGGGCGAGGCGGCATAGGCCGCCAGGTACCCGCGTTCGTAGCCCAGGTCGCCGTCGTAGAGGTACGGCCAGTCGCGGAACACCGCGATGCGCAGCTGCGCGACCGCGTCCAGGAACGGCACGATCCCGGCGCCGCGCAGGCGCTGAATGGAGAGCGGAGAGTGCATCCGTGCACTCTACCGCAAGCGTTTCCCTGGCGCTGCCTGCCTGGCGATGCCCTTGCACATGCGTCCTTGCTGCGTCCCTGCATGGGCGTCCTGCCCGTCCTGTGATGCAGGCGCTTCCTTGCCCTGCCTGCGACGCCTTGGCGTGTGCGTCCTCGCCGCCTCCCTGCGTGAGCGTCCTGCCCGTCCTGTCACACAAACGCCTCCTTGCGCTAGCTGCCTCGGCGATGCGCTTGCGTGCACCCTTGGTGCCTCTCTGCGTGGCGTCCCGCACGTCCTGTGCCCCATGGCGGCATCCGTGCCACCGTCGATGTTCCTGTCGTCAATGGCCGATGACCATCCGACCGATCCCGCCACCGTGGCGGCGATCGATGTGGGTGCCCTGCGTCAGCGCCACCAGCGGCACAGCAGCGCGGCCTGTGCCGGCAGCACCAGCAAGCGCGCGCGACCTTCCGCTTCCCAGGTCACGAACCCCGGCGCAGGTGTATCCCTTTCCCGCTCCACGTCCATCGCCCAGTCCGGATCGCGCCGCACCGCGCGCCAGGGGCAATAGCGCCAGGGCGCGACGTCGCCGGGCAAGGCCGCACGCGCCTGCAGTGCGCTGGCCAGGAACGCCACCGCGTCGCTGGCCAGGGCGGCGCGGCTGCGTTCGCTCAAGCGCAGCCACAGGGCCCCGCCGCGGTCGGCGGCGGTGACCAGCGCGGCCTGCGCGCTGCGCGCCAGCGCCCCCGGCAGGTTGCCGGGATGCAGACCATGGGTCTCCAGGGCGGGCGGCAGCAGCGCCTGCAGACGTCGATGCAGATGACGATGCGCGACCATGTCCGGCTCTCCTCGCGGTGGCTCAGCGCAGCGACGCGCCGAGTTCGTACCAGTCGATCCGGCGGGTGATCCACATGATCGCGCCGAGGATGCCGAACAGCAGCAGCGAGCCCATCAGCAAGGCGTTGTCCTCCGAGGCCAGCAGGCCGTACAGCGCGCCGTACAGCACGGTGAGCATGCTGGCGAAGCCGGCCGCGCGCAGGCGGCTGCGCAATACCCCGGACAGGTAGAAGAACTGCAATCCGATGCAGGCCACCGCCGAGACCAGATACGCCTGCCAGAACGGGATGTGCTCGGACAGGCTCAGCAGCAGCAGGAAGAAGATCGCCAGCGCCAGGCCCACCAGCAGGTACTGCAGCGGATGGATCGGCAGGCGCTTGATCAGCTCGAACAGGCCGAAGGCGACGAAGGTCAGCACCACGAACAGCAGGCCGTACTTGCTGGCGCGCTCGGCCTGGGTATACACGTCCACCGGGTCGACCAGGTCCACGCGCAAGGCGTCGAGATCCTGTCCGCCGGAGGCCAGCTGCGCCTGCGCGCCGGTCGCCAGCGACGACAGCGCCCAGCTCGCCTGGAACCCCTGCGCGGTGATGCGGCGCTCGTTGGGCAGGAAGCGGCCGCCGAACAGCGGATGCGGCCACGGCGAGTTCAGCGCGATCTGGTTGTCGTCGCCGACCGGCACGATCGACAGCGCCTGGGTGCCGTCGAGCACGAATTCCATCTGCACGTCGTGCAGGTCGGTCAGCCGCCCCTGCTGCGTATCGCGCAATGCCGGCAGCACCGCGTGCACGCCCTTGGAGATGTTGGCCAGCCCTTCCGAGCCAGGCTGCAGCGGCAGCGCGCGGCCGTCGGCGCGCAGGTTCGGCGTGCCGACCAGGCCGCGCACGTCCTGCAGGCCGATCGCCAGATACGGCGTGCCGTACTGGCGGCGATCGACAGCGGCATAATCGAGATCGTCGAACTCGGCCTTGAGCCGCGCATGCCAGCTGTACACCTGCACCTTGAACAGGCCGATGTGGCGCTGCGCGGGCTTCAGTTCGCCTTCGACCTGCAGCCGCCGCGGCGCCTGCAGCACGTAGCCGGTCTCGGTCTCGCGCTTGGTCACCCGCTTGCCGTCGGCGTCGAGGACGGCGACCTCACGCTCCTGGGTCCACGGGATCACCCGCAGCGGGCCGAGCAGGCGCTGTTCGCCGGCCTTGCTCTGCGACACCCGCTCCACCGCTTCGTCGCGGTAATGCTGGCGGTCCTGCACGGTGCCGCGAATCATCAGCAGCGGGATCAGCAACAACAGGATCAATCCGCCGATGGTGGCGAATCGCAACAGCAGTTTCAGGGACTTCATGGCGGCCTCGCGTCTTGGGAGGGCGCCAGGATGCGGCCGCTGCGTGGGCGGGGTTTGAGGCGAATTTGAAGTGAGTGTGAAGCCGGGATTGGGGATTGGGTAATCGGGATTGGTGGCCGGCATCCTGTCGGCGCGGCATGCGCTACTGCAGGAGCGGCTTCAGCCGCGAAGGGTTCTACCGGGAACGCCCGGTCGCGGCTGAAGCCGTTCCTACACGAGCGCTCTCCGGCTCAGGCCAGCGGCAATGCCAGGCAGGCTACCGCACCACCGCCGTCGCCATCGCCGTTGCGCAGGCTGGCGTCGCCGCCGTGCAGGCGCGCCACCTCGCGCACGAACGGCAGGCCGAGGCCGGAGCTGCGCTGGCCGGTGACCGGGCGCGCCAGCGAATAGAAGCGCTCGAACACCCGCTCCAGCGCGTAATCGGGAATGCCCGGACCGGCATCCTCCACCATCAGCAGCACGCGCGCATCGGCGCCGCGTTCGGCACGCAGCACGATGACCGCGCCCTCCGGCGAGAAGGCGATGGCATTGTCGAGCAGGTTGTGCAGCGCCTGGCGCAGCAGGTAGGGATCGCCCGACACCGCCAGGGCCGGGTCCAGCACCTGGACCTGCAGTTGCAGGCCGCGCGCCTGCAGTTGCGGCGCCAGCGCTTCGGCCAGCCCGGCGCACAGCGGCGCCAGCGCCACGGGTTCGCGCCGCTGCAACCAGCCGTGTTGCTCGACCTCGGCCAGCGCCAGCAGCTTGTCGATGGTCTCGGTGAGGCGCTGCTGCTGCTCGGCGATGTTGCGCACGAAGCGTTGCCGCTCCGGTTCCGGCAACGGCTCCTGCAGCAGTTCCGCCGCACCACGGATCGCGGCCAGCGGGCTCTTCATCTCGTGGGTCAGCGACTGCACGTACTGCTCGACGTACTGCTTGCCCTCCAGCTTGCGGCGCATCGTCTCCAGCGCGCGGCCGAGATCGCCGATCTCGTCGCGGCGCGGCGGCGGCGGCGGCACCGGCGCACCGGCACTGACCGCCTGCGCGTAGCGGTTGAGCCGGCCGATGCCGCGCAGCAGACCCCACGTCATCAGGATCCCGATCAGCGCCGAGATGCCGATCAGCCAGGCGCCGCGCAACAGGATGCTGCGCTGGCTGGCGACGATGAACGGCTCGATGCTGCGGTTGGGCTGGGACAGGGTCAGCACGCCGATCAACCGCCGCGGGTCGGCCGGATCGTAGACCGGCGCGGCCACGTGCATCACCGTGTGGTTGGGGTCGCCGTCGGCCTCGGGGCTGGAGCGGGCGCCGTACTCGCCGCGCAGGGTGCGGTACACGTCGTTCCAGCGCGAGTTGTCGCGACCGATGTCCTGCCCGCGCGAATCGAACACCACGATGCCCGCCGCATCGGTGAGGGTGACGCGGTAGTCGACGCTGTGCTTGGGAAAGCGCCAGACCATCGCCCGTGGATCGCGCCGTTGCGCCGCCGCTAGGTCGCGGGCGAAACGGCCGCTGGCGATGCGCCCGTCCTTGAGATCCTGCGCAGCCATCTGCGCCAGCACGTTGGCCGCGTCCACCAGGGTCGATTCCATCGCCTGGCGCACGCCCGGCTTGACCTCGTTGACGAACACCCGCATCACGAAGAACGCGGCCACGCCGACGATCAGGAAGAAGCCCAGGAACAGCTTCAGCCCCAGCCGCACCTCAGGCCTCCAGCGCGTAGCCGAGGCCGCGGTGGGTGCGGATCGGATCGTCGGTGGCGCCGGCCGCGCGCAGCTTGGCGCGCAGGGTCTTGATATGGGTGTCGACAGTGCGGTCGGCGCTGTCGGCGCTGCTGTCCCAGCCGCGGTCCATCAACTGCGCGCGACTGAGGATGGCGCCTGGCCGCTGCAGCAGCGCCGCCAGCAGCGCGTACTCGTAGCGGGTCAGGTCCAGCACCGCACCGCGCCAGCGGATGCGGCGGCCATCGCGATCGATGGCGAAATCGCCGTGCTGTTGCCAGCCGGCCTCGGCGTCGCCGACGACCACCGCCGGGCGCCGCAGCCGCGCCCGCACCCGCGCGACCAGTTCGCGCGGCGAGAACGGCTTGGCCACGTAGTCGTCGGCGCCCAGTTCCAGGCCGAGCACGCGATCGATCTCCTCGTTGCGCGCGGTCAGGAACAGCACCGGCACCTGGCTGAAACCGCGCAGCGTGCGGCACACCTCGAACCCGCTCAGATCCGGCAGGCCGACGTCCAGCACCACCACGTCGATGCCGCCGGCGCGCAACTGCGCCAGCGCCTCGCGCCCGAGCTGGCAGTGGCGCACCTGGTAGCCCTCGCTGCGCAGCGCGTAGAGCACGGTATCGGCGATGGCGGATTCGTCCTCGACCACGAGGACACAGGCGGCGGCGGGCGTGGACATGGCGCGCAGCATAGCCGTCGCGCGGGCGCCGCGGCAGTCCGTGCAGCCATTCCGCGGCACCGGTCGTGGGTCGGCACGGAACCCGGTGCGCACCCGCGGCGCGTCAGCTGTCGCCGCCGCCGCGCGTGTTGGCCGCGCCCGGCGGCGCTGCCAGTTCCACGCGGTTGCGGCCGCCGTGCTTGGCCCGGTACAGCGCGGCATCGGCGCGCGCCAGCAGCGCCTGGCTGCTCTCGCCGGCGCCGGCCTCGGCGATGCCGATGCTGACGGTCAGGCGCAGGCCCGGCACGACCGCGTCGAACGACTGCCGCTCCAGCACCTCGCGCAGCAGCCCGGCCAGCTCCCGTGCCTCGGCACAGGTGGCGCCGGGCAGCAGCGCCAGGAACTCCTCGCCGCCGGTCCGGCCGAAGCTGTCGTTCCTGCGCAGGCTCTGCCGCAGGGTGGTGGCGACCAGCCGCAGCACCTGGTCGCCCGCCGCATGGCCGTGTTCGTCGTTGATGCGCTTGAAGTGGTCCACGTCCAGCGCCAGCACCGACAGCGGCATGCGCCCGCCGCGCGGCAGCGCCGCCAGCGCGGTGTCCAGTTCGCCCAGGACCTGGCGCCGCGAGGCGACGCCGGTGAGGCTGTCGATCCGCACTTCGCGGCGGGCGCCGCGCAGGCGCCCGAGGGTCAGGAACAACACCCCACCGAGCACCGCCAGCAACAGCAGCGCCGCGCCCAGCAGCGCGCGCCGCAGGGTCGCCTCGCGCTCCATCGCCTGCAGCCGGTTACGCTGGGTTTCCGCCTTCTGCGCCAGTTGCAGCGCCGCCAGGTCGCGTTGGCGGCTTTCCGATTCGGCGATCAGGAACTGCGATTGCTCGCGCTGCATGCGCGTATCCAGTTCCTGCTGCACGCGCATCTGCGCCTCGCGCGCGTCCAGTGCCTGGCGCCAGGCGGCCAGCGCGCGCAAGGCCGTGGCCTTGAGGTCCAGCACGTCGCTGAGGCTGCGCAGGTCGCCGTTGGCGCGGTAGCCCTGCTCGGCCTGTTCGGCCAGCGCCAGCGCGGCCCGCGCATCGCCGCTGCGCTCGGCGATCAATGCATCCACATAATCGCGGCGCGCGCGCATCAGCCGCGTGGCGCCCATCGCGACCAGTTGCGCCTCGGCCTGCTGCCGCTGCGCCCGTGCCTGCGGCAGGTTGCCCAGCAACGCGTTGACCCGTGACGCGCGCAGCAACAGCGACGCCTGCGACCCCTCCAGCGGATGCCGGCCATGCAACTCGGCCGCACGCAGGTAGGCGGCCAGTGCCGCCGGCAGATCGCCGCGTTGCTCGGCGATGGCGCCTTCGCGTTCCACCGCCAGCGCCTGCATGTAGCCGCCATCGCCCTGCCTGGCCCGCTGCAGGACCTCGGCGACGACCTGGTGCGACAGGTCCGGCAGGCCCATGTCCAGGTAGGCGTCGGCGATGCCGATCAGGGTCAGCAGTGCGACCCAGCCGCCATCGCGCTGTTCGTCGAGCCGGCGGAGTTCCTGCAAGGTACGCAGCGACTGGGCGTAGTGGCCGGCATCGCGCTCGGCGAAGGCGCGCATGCGCAGGGCCGCCGCGCGCAGGCGCGGGAAACGGTGCGCATCGGTCAACGCCAGGATCGTGGTGGCGGGCCGCAGATAGGCCGGGCGCTGGCCGTCGTTGTACAGCGCATAGGTCTCGCACAGCAGGTACTCCAGGCGCACCTGCACATGGGCGCGCGCGATCGCGCCGCGCTCGCCGCGCCGCGCCTGCTCCACCGCCGCGGCCGGGCCCTGCGGAAAATGCTGGCAATCGAAGGCGTCCAGGCGCGCCCGCCGCACCGGGTCGCCGGCGGGCAGCAGCGCCTGCAGGCGCGCATGCGCGACGCGGTAGGCCTGCTCGTCGGCGGCCATGTCCTTGCCGTGCGCACCGACATCCTCGATCAGCGCATCGAACGCCGCAGCCTGCGCTGCGCCCGGGGGCGCGGCTTCGGCACGGGAGGCGCCGCAGGCGGCGAACGGCAGCGCCAACGCCAGGACACCGAGCAACAGGGGAGAAGAGATGAGCATGCGAACCGTGGCACCCGCCGACCGCCAACGCGGTATCGGCACTGCGCACCCGAACGCTCCGACGACGCCTGCGCCCGGATGCACAGGCCCATCGTCCACACCTTCCGGCCTCATGCCCGGTAGGCGCCGTGCGGCCGCCAGCGGTCGCCCGGCTAGTGTACCGCGGCCGCGGACCCGCCCTGCCCGGCACCACGGCAGGCGTGGCCGGCCGGCGTGGCGCCCCGTACACTGCGCCGATGAATTACCGCCACGCCTTCCACGCCGGCAACCATGCCGATGTCCTCAAGCACATCGTGCTGCTGGCGCTGCTCGATGCGTTCAAGCGCAAGGACAGCCCGTTCTTCGTGCTCGATACCCACGCCGGGCGCGGCCGCTACCTGTTCGCGGCCAACGAGGCGCGCAAGACCGGCGAGGCGGCCGCCGGCGTGCTGCGGTTGATGGGCCAGCCGACCCTGCCCGACGTGGTGGAGCGCTACCTGCGCGCGGTGCAGGCCGACAATCCGGTCGGCGCCCTGGTCGCCTACCCTGGCTCGCCGCTGCTGGTGGCGCAGGCGCTGCGCGCGCAGGACCGGCTGGCCGCCTGCGAACTGCAGGTCGAGGAAGCCGCCGAACTCAAGGCGTTGTTCGCCCACGACCGCCGTGTGCAGGTGCATGCCGGCGATGGCTATGCGGCGATCAAGGCATTCCTGCCGCCCAAGTCCGGGGCCAACCGGATCGGCCGCGGGCTGGTGCTGATCGATCCGCCCTACGAGGCGCAGGACGCCGAATACCCTGTGATCGTGGCCGCGCTGCGCGAGACGCTGAGCCGCTGGCCGCAGGCGGTGTGCGCAGTGTGGTACCCGATCAAGCAGCGTCGCAGCCTGCAGCCGTTCTTCCGCAAGGCCGCGGCCCTGCCGGTGACGTCGGCGCTGGTCGCCGAACTGCAGGTGCGCCCGGACGACTCACCGCTGCGGCTCAACGGCAGCGGCATGTTGCTGCTCAATCCGCCCTGGCAGTTCGAGCAGACGCTGGCACAGGCGCTGCCGCCGCTGAAGGCGCACCTGGGCGACGCCGGTGCCAGCACGCGCCTGGAGTGGCTCAAGCGCGAGGCATGAGGTGCGCGCAGCGGCGCACGCGCGCGCTCAGAAGCAATCCCAGTTGTAGGCGATGCGGCTGAAATCGCCGCGCCGCAGGTCGTCCGGATCGATGAAGAAGTTGGCGACGCCGCTGTCGCCCCACATCATCTCCTCGTCGCTGTCCAACTGCAGCAGCAGGACCTGCTTGTTCTGCAGGGTACGCGGGTCTTGCTGGGTGAACTCCGGGTAGCCGCCGAGCTTGTTCCCGCTCCGGTTCAACGTGTCGTACAGCGCGTCGTCCAGCGCATCCTGCGGCACCGCGTGACGCTTGGCGTACGCGGCGGCGACCTCCTCCAGCGGCTTTCCCAGCACCTGCTCGAAGCGCACGTCGCTGCTGCCGATGGTTTCCTCACCGACATCGAACTGCATCGCCCGCGGCCGCGCCGGATCGAACGGCAGCGTCTCGGCGGCCGGCAACGGCACCTCGGCCTGCCGCGCCGACGCCTGTGGCTGCGGCCAGTACACCACGCGGAAATTGCGTTGTTCGCTCAGCGCGGCCAGGTCGCTGCGCGCGCCGCCGAAGTTGGCGCCATAGAAATCGTCGCCGCCGATGAAGAACTGCAGCATGCCCTGGCGCGGGTAGCCGGGCAGCGGCGGCATCCGCGCCAGATCGATCTGCGCCAGCAACGCCAGCGGCTGGCCATCGGCCGCGTGCGGATACGGCTTGTCGCCGGTCCAGTAGGGGCGCCCGCCGACCTTGCTGGCCATGCGATCATCCTGCGCCATCGGCCGCAGTCGCAGTTGCACCACCGGCCGGCGCGTGGCCTGCAGCCGCGCCTGGTACGGGGCCAATGCCTGTGTCGCCAGTTGCTCCGCATCGGCGACTGGAGCGGCAGTGGTGGCGGTCGGCGTTTCGTGGTGCTGTACGCGCAGCAGCCACCTGCCACCGCCCACGAGCAGCCCCACCAGCAGCGTGGCCAGGCCCAGCCCGATCGCCGCGGAGACGGCCACGGCATGCGATGTCTTCATCGTCGCGCATTCCCTTGAACGAAGCGCCACTCTAGCAAGACCACCCGAACGGCACATCGGCAGGACGCTGCGTTCACGGGCGTAAGGTTTTGGTAATGCGAGAATCCAGGCTTCGTCGAGGATCATACGGCCATGGCTACCCGCAACCGCATGCCTCCGTGGCATGAAACCTTCACCCTGCCCAGTGGGCGCGAACTGCTGATCCGTCCCATCCGGCCGGAGGACAGCGCGCCGCTGCAAGGTGCCTTCGGCCTGCTCGGGCCGACCGAGATCCGCGAGCGCTTCCTGCATTCGACGCAGGAACTGACCGAGGACATGGCGCAACGCCTCACCCATCCCAATCCGAAGTCGGAATTGATCCTGGTCGCGGCCGAGCCGCTGCCGCCTGGCGAAGCCGTGGTCGGCGCGGTGGCGCGCGCCGCGATCACCCCCGGCACCCGCGAGGCGCAGTACGCGATCCTGGTCAGCAGCTTCGTCTCCGGCCAGGGCCTGGGCCGGCAATTGATGCGCAAGCTGGTCAAGTGGGCACGCCGCAAGTACCTGGACCGGCTCTACGGCGATGTGCTCGAACGCAACGTGCCGATGTTGCAGCTGGCCGAGTCGCTGGGCTTCCAGCGCATGCCGCATCCGGACAATCCGGACCTGGTGCGGGTGGTGCTGGAACTGGGCAGCTGAAAACCCGGGTCCCGGGACCCGGAAAAGCCAGCGCTCCGCAGGCAGCTTCAGCTCCTGCTCTTCCGGGTCCCGGGTCCCGACCTTGCTAAACTAGTTGGTCCATGCCGCCCCTCTCCTTCCCCGTTCCGCCGCTGCCCAAGTCCGGCCAGCTCCGCGCGCACTGGCGCGCGCCCGCGTCCTCCACCGCACTGGCCTGGCACATCGCCTGCGCCGCGTCCGCGCATCGCGGGCCGTTGCTGGTGGTCGCCCGCGACAACCAGAGCGCGCACCAGCTCGAAGCCGACCTGCATAGCCTGCTCGGCGACGATCCCAGCCTGCCGGTGGTGCCGTTCCCGGATTGGGAAACCCTGCCCTACGACCAGTTCAGTCCGCACCCGGACATCGTCAGCCAGCGCCTGGCGGCGCTGCACCGGCTGCCGACGCTGACCCAGGGCATCGTGGTGGTGCCGGTGCAGACGCTGATGCAGCGGGTGGCGCCGCTGCGCTACATCGTCGGCGGCAGCTTCGACCTGCGCGTGGGCCAGCGTCTGGACCTGGATGCGGAAAAGCGTCGGCTGGAAAGCGCCGGCTACCGCAACGTGCCGCAGGTGATGGACCCGGGCGATTTCGCCGTGCGCGGCGGCCTGCTCGACGTGTACCCGATGGGCACCGATGCGCCGCTGCGGATCGAGCTGCTGGACGAGGACATCGACTCGATCCGCGCCTTCGACCCGGAATCGCAGCGCTCGCTGGACCATGTGCAGGCGGTACGCATGCTGCCTGGGCGCGAAGTGCCGATGGACGACGTCAGCGTGGAGCGGGTATTGACCGCGCTGCGCGAACGCTTCGACGTGGACACCCGGCGCAGCGCGCTGTACCAGGACCTGAAGGCCGGGCTGGCGCCGTCGGGCATCGAGTACTACCTGCCGCTGTTCTTCCAGGAGCCCCGCAGCAGCGGCGCACGCGAGGCCACCGCCACCCTGTTCGATTATCTGAGCGAGCAGGTGCTGCCGCTGATCGCCCCGGGCGTGGGCGCCGCCGCCGATGCGTTCTGGGCGCAGACCCAGGCCCGCTACGAGCAACGCCGCCACGACGTGGAGCGCCCGCTGCTGGCGCCGGAAGAGCTGTACCAGGCGCCGGACGCGCTGCGCGAACGCCTCAACGGGCTGCCGCGCATCGACGTATGGGCCGCCGACCACCCGCGCATCGACGAGGCACAGGCGCTGGGCGACCAGCCGCTGCCGCCGTTGCCGGTGGCGGCCAAGGACGCTGCGCCGGGCGCGGCGCTGAAGAGCTTCCTCGATCACTACCCGGGGCGGGTGCTGATCGCCGCCGATTCGCCGGGCCGCCGCGAGGCGCTGCTGGAAGTGTTGGCGGCCGCGGAGTTGAAGCCGGAGGTGCTGCCGAACTTCGCGGCGTTTGTTCCTTCTCCCACCGGGAGAAGGTGGCGCGAAGCGCCGGATGAGGGTGCGGCGCTCGCGCGGCCGGGAACGAAGAAGGCGGGTGCTTCGGCAAGTTCCAAGGCTGCGCAGACGAACTCCACTAGCGGTCGTACCCTCACCCCAACCCCTCTCCCGGAGGGAGAGGGGCTCGACTCCGGCGAGATCGGTGCACGCTTCGCTATTGCCGTTGCACCACTGGACGACGGCTTCGCGCTGGAGTCGCCGCGGATCGCGGTGCTGACCGAGCGCCAGTTGTTCCCCGAGCGTGCCAGCCAGCCGCGGCGCAGCCGCCGCGTGGGGCGCGAGCCGGAAGCGATCATCCGCGACCTCGGCGAATTGTCCGAGGGCGCGCCGATCGTGCACGAGGACCACGGCGTCGGCCGCTACCGCGGGCTGATCGTGCTCGATGCCGGCGGCATGCCCGGCGAGTTCCTGGAAATCGAATACGCCAAGGGCGACCGGTTGTACGTGCCGGTCGCGCAGTTGCATCTGATCAGCCGCTACTCCGGCGCCTCGGCCGAGACCGCGCCGCTGCATTCGCTGGGCGGCGAACAATGGACCAAGGCCAAGCGCAAGGCCGCCGAGAAGGTGCGCGACGTGGCCGCGGAGCTGCTGGAGATCCAGGCGCGCCGGCAGGCCCGTGCCGGACTGGCGCTGCAGGTGGATCGGGCGATGTACGAGCCGTTCGCCGCCGGCTTCCCGTTCGAGGAAACCCCCGACCAGTTGGCCGCGATCGACGCCACCCTGCGCGACCTGGCCAGCAGCCAGCCGATGGACCGCGTGGTCTGCGGCGACGTCGGCTTCGGCAAGACCGAGGTCGCGGTGCGCGCGGCCTTCGCCGCGGCCAGCGCCGGCAAGCAGGTGGCGGTGCTGGTGCCGACCACGCTGCTGGCCGAACAGCACTACCGCAACTTCCGCGACCGCTTCGCCGACTACCCGCTGAAGGTCGAGGTGCTGTCGCGCTTCAAGAGCAGCAAGGAGATCAAGGCCGAGCTGGAGAAGGTCGCCGCCGGCAGCATCGACGTGATCGTCGGCACCCATCGCCTGCTGCAGCCGGACGTGAAGTTCAAGGACCTGGGCATGGTCATCGTCGACGAGGAGCAACGCTTCGGCGTGCGCCAGAAGGAAGCGCTGAAGGCGCTGCGCGCCAACGTGCACCTGCTGACCCTGACCGCCACGCCGATTCCGCGCACCTTGAACATGGCCATGGCCGGCCTGCGCGACCTGTCGATCATCGCCACGCCGCCGCCGAACCGGCTGGCGGTGCAGACCTTCGTCACCCAGTGGGACAACGCGCTGCTGCGCGAAGCCTTCCAGCGCGAACTGGCGCGCGGCGGCCAGCTGTACTTCCTGCACAACGACGTGGAGAGCATCGGCCGCATGCAGCGCGAGCTGAGCGAGCTGGTGCCGGAGGCGCGCATCGGCATCGCCCACGGGCAGATGCCCGAGCGCGAGCTGGAAAAGGTGATGCTGGATTTCCAGAAGCAGCGCTTCAACGTGCTGCTGTCGACCACGATCATCGAATCGGGCATCGACATCCCCAACGCCAACACCATCGTCATCAACCGCGCCGACCGCTTCGGCTTGGCGCAGTTGCACCAGTTGCGCGGCCGCGTCGGCCGCTCGCATCACCGCGCCTATGCCTATCTGCTGGTGCCGGACCGGCGCAGCATCACCCCGGATGCGCAGAAGCGGCTGGACGCGATCGCCTCGATGGACGAACTGGGCGCCGGCTTCACCCTGGCCACCCACGATCTGGAGATCCGCGGCGCCGGCGAACTGCTGGGCGAGGACCAGAGCGGGCAGATGGCCGAGGTCGGCTTCAGCCTGTACACCGAACTGCTCGAACGCGCGGTGCGCAGCATCCGCCAGGGCAAGCTGCCGGACCTGGATGCCGGCGAGGAAGCGCGCGGCGCCGAGGTGGAACTGCATGTGCCGGCGCTGATCCCCGACGACTATCTGCCCGACGTGCATACCCGCCTGACCCTGTACAAGCGCATTTCCAGCGCCCGCGACAGCGACGGCCTGCGCGAACTGCAGGTGGAGATGATCGACCGCTTCGGCCTGCTGCCGGATCCGGTGAAGCACCTGTTCGCCATCGCCGAACTGAAGCTGCAGGCCAACGTGCTGGGCATCCGCAAGCTGGAACTGGGCGAACACGGTGGGCGCCTGGTGTTCGAGGCCAAGCCCAACGTGGATCCGATGACCATCATCCAGATGATCCAGAAGCAGCCGAAGCTGTATGCGATGGATGGCCCGGACAAGCTGAAGCTCAAGCTGCCGCTGCCGGAAGCGGCCGACCGCTTCAATGCCGCGCGCGGCCTGCTGACCGCGCTGTCGCCACGCTGAGCGACGCGGGCGATCGTGCCCGCGTCTGTTCACGCACCATCGGCCGCCGCACACGGGCTGAACTCTTTTCGTTCTGAAATACCGCCGCCACATGCGGCGGCGTACGGCGCCTGCAGCTTGCGCAACACCTGAACGCAACGGTCTTCACGTGAAGACCGACGGACGCGCCTCGCGCGGCTTTTTTGACGTCTTCACGCGCGATTGCGATTGGCACAGCACGTGCAGGAGCCATGGGGAAACCCCGGTCGCACTCAAGCCGTTATGGGACGTGCATCTTGGGTCGATCTGAACCACTCAGGCTTGCGTGCGGCGTGGGAGACAAATGCTTCACGCGCACTAAATATTTCTAAATATTTCCTGTCTGCGCCGATATCGCTCTTACCGAAGCCCGCATGCGCCCTTCATCGAGCGCCGCCGGCTTTCCCCTTGCCCACTGCCGGAGACCCGCCATGCGCTCGACGCCCCCCGACGAACAGGATCCGCCGCTGCAGTTGATCGTGGACGGCGACATGACCATCCGCCATGCGGCCGAACTGAAGCCGCTGCTGCTGCCCGCGCTGGAGCATCCCGGCGGCCTGCGCCTGCAGTTGCAGGCGGTGAACGACATCGACGCCACCGGCGTGCAACTGCTGCTGGCCACCCAGGCCGCGCTGCGCGCGCTGGGACGGCCATTCCAACTCGAGGGCTGCACCACGGCGGTCGGCGACGCGCTGGACCTGCTCGGCCTGGGCGACGCGTTCGAGCGCGTCGGCGACGACACTCTTCACTAATCGGCAGCACGACATGAACATGGATCAATTGCTGCAGACCTTCATCGCCGAGAGCCGCGACCTGCTCGAGGACATGGAACGCAACCTGCTGGAAGCCGAGCGCGGCGAAGCCGGTCCCGACGCGGTCAACGCGATCTTCCGCGCCGCCCATACCATCAAGGGCTCCGGCGGCCTGTTCGATCTGGCGCAACTGGTCGGCTTCACCCATGTGGTGGAGAGCGTGCTGGACCTGGTGCGCGAGCACGCGGTCGCGCTGGATTCGGACCTCATCCAGCTGATGCTGGCCTGCTGCGACCACATCCGCACCCTGGTGGAAGCGGCCGCCGGCGCCGAGGCGGACGAAGCCACGCTGGCCACCGAGGGTGCGCCGCTGCTGGAACGCCTGCAGACCTACCTGCACCCGGCTGCCGCGCCGGCCGCCAAGGCCAGCGCCGCCGCAACGCCCGCGGCACCGGCCGCGCCGGCGCAGACCGGCTACTGGCGGATCTCGCTGCAGCTGTTCACCGATGCGCTGCGCTTCGGCAACTCGCCGCTGCACCTGATCCGCTGCCTGCGCAGCCTCGGCAGCCTGGAAGCGGTGCGCACCCGTCACGAGCGCGTGCCGGCATTGCCGGAACTGGATCCGGAGGCCTGCTACCTGGGCTTCGACATCCTGCTGCGCAGCGAAGCGCAGCAGGCCGCGATCGAGGACATCTTCGAATTCGTGCGCGACGACTGCGACCTGCAGGTGCTGGCGGTGGACCCGCTCGGCGACGCCGCCAACCTGGATCTGCCGCTGCTGGTGGCCGAGGCCGGCAGCCAGGCCAGCGCCGACGACTTCGCCGGGTTCGAAAGCGCCGCCACACCGGAGGCCGCGCCGGCTGCAGCCGCACCGGCCGTGCCCAGTGCGCCGGCATTGGCAGCGGCCCCCGCCGCCAATGCCGGCCCTGCCAAGGCCGCGGGCGCGCGCGGCGAAGGCGGCTCGATCCGCGTCGACGCCGACAAGCTCGACCGCATGATCGACCTGGTCGGCGAACTGATCATCGCGGTCGCCAGCACCGGCGCCAACGCGCAGCGCACCGGCGATGCGCAGTTGCTGGAATCCACCTCGATCCTCGCCGGCCTGGTCGAGGAGGTGCGCGAAAGCGCGCTGCAACTGCGCATGGTCAAGATCGGCGGTACCTTCAGCCGCTTCCACCGCGTGGTTCACGACGTGGCCCGCGAACTGGGCAAGGATATCGCGCTGGTGGTCAACGGCGAGGACACCGAACTGGACAAGTCGGTGGTGGAGAAGATCGCCGATCCGCTGACCCACCTGGTGCGCAACGCCATGGATCACGGCATCGAACCGGCCGAGGTGCGCCAGGCGCGCGGCAAGCCGGTGCGCGGCACGGTGCGGCTCAACGCCTTCCACGATTCCGGCAGCATCGTCATCCAGATCAGCGACGACGGCGGCGGCCTCAACCGCGACCGGATCCTGGCCAAGGCGCTGGAACGCGGCCTGATCGAACCCGGCCGCCTGCTCTCCGACCGCGAGGTGTTCGCGCTGATCTTCGAGCCGGGCTTCTCCACCGCCGAGAAGGTCACCAACCTGTCCGGCCGCGGCGTCGGCATGGACGTGGTCAAGCGCAACATCGCCGCGTTGCGCGGCAGCGTCGACATCAGCAGCCAGCAGGACGTCGGCACCACCATCTCGGTGCGGCTGCCGCTGACCCTGGCGATCATCAACGGCTTCCAGGTCGGGGTCGGCAAGTCGGTGTTCGTGGTGCCGCTGGACGTGGTCGAGGAATGCGTGGAGTTCGCACCGAACTACCAGAGCGAGTACATCGACCTGCGCGGCAACGTGCTGCCCTACGTGCGCCTGCGCTCGCTGTTCGCCATCGCCGGCACGCCGCCGGCGCGCGAGAGCATCGTGGTGATCCGCCAGGGCTCGCAGCGGTTCGGCCTGGTGGTCGACACCCTGCTGGGCGAGTGGCAGACCGTGATCAAGCCGCTCTCCAAGGTATTCGCCCAGGTCAAGGGCATCAGCGGCTCCAGCATCCTCGGCAGCGGCGGGGTTGCCCTGATCCTGGACGTGCCGTCGCTCATTGGCCAGTTGCAACCCGGCACCGAATCGCTGGCGGCCTGAGCCGCCGCATTGCCTGCCGTCATTCCTACGTCACGCCATCAACCAGGAATCGCCGTCATGTCCCAGAACCGGACGCCCATTACCACCCTGCCGACGGCCGCGGCCGTCGCCATCGCCCTGCCCGCCGCCGCGGCCGTCGCGGCGCTGACGCTGCCGCTGGCCGGCGGCATCGCCTGGACTGTGGTCGCCGTGGCCACGCTGGTCGCCGGCGTGGTGCTGGGCCGCAGCGTGCGTTCGGCGCAGCAGGCGTCCGCTGCCGCGCAGCGCGAACTGGACCTGGCACGCACCGGTCTGCAGGCGCTGGCGCAGGGCGAACTGGAGCGCGTGGACGCGACCGCCGGCGGCAGCGAGATCGGCCAGGCCCTGCTCGCCGCGCAGCGGCCGCTGCGGCAACTGCAGGCCGACGTCGCGCACATGACCAGCGCCCACGCCGCCGGCGACTGCGACGTGATGCTGGATGCGACCCAGGCCGGCGGCGCCTACCGGACCCTGGTCGGCGACATCAACCAGCTGGTCGGTGCCCACATCGGCGTGTGCAAGCAGGCGATCGACTGCGTGGGCGAATTCGGCCTTGGCAATTTCGCCGCGCCGCTGGCTGCGTTCCCAGGCAAGAAGGCCTACATCAACGACACCATCGAGCAGGTGCGGCGCAACATGCTCGGCCTGATCGCCGAGATGCGCCGCGTCTCCGAGCAGCACGAGGCCGGCGAGATCGACGCCAGCATCGACAGCGCGCACTTCCAGGGCGACTTCCGCGGCATGGCCGACGGCATCAACCGCATGGTCGGCAGCCACATCGCGGTCAAGAAGCAGGCGTTGGGCGTGGTCGCCGAGTTCGGCCGCGGCAACTTCGACGCGACCATGCCGCAGCTGCCGGGCAAGAAGGCCTTCATCAACGAGACCATCGAGCAGGTGCGCGGCAACTTCAAGCGCCTGATCGGCGAGATCGCGCGCATGTCCGACGAGCACGACAAGGGCGACATCGACGTGCAGATCGACTGCACTCATCTGGACGGGGAATTCTGCGCGATCGGCAAGGCCATCAACCGCATGGTCGCGGCGCACATCGCGGTCAAGAAGCAGGCACTGGGCGTGGTCGCCGAGTTCGGCCGCGGCAACTTCGACGCGCCGATGCCGCAGCTGCCGGGCAAGAAGGCCTTCATCAACGAGATCATCGAGCAGACCCGCGGCAACCTGCGCAGCGTCGGCGACGTGATCAAGGTGATGGGCGCGATGGCCGAGGGCGACCTCAGCCGCCAGGTGCAGGGCCACTACGAGGGCGCCTTCGCCGACATGCAGCGCTACGTCAACGCCACCATCGACAAGCTCACCAGCATCGTCAACGAGGTCAACGGCAATGCGGTCACCCTGGCCAGCGCCGCCGAGGAACTGTCCTCCACCGCGCAGTCGCTGAGCCAGGCGGCCAGCGAGCAGGCCGCCGGCGTCGAGGAGACCAGCGCCTCGCTGGAGCAGATGAACGGCTCCATCGCGCAGAACGCGGAGAACGCCAAGATCACCGACGGCATGGCCGCCAAGGCCTCGCGCGAGGCCGCCGAAAGCGGCGAAGCGGTCCGCGCGACCGTCTCGGCCATGAAGGAGATCGCACGCAAGATCGGCATCATCGACGACATCGCCTACCAGACCAACCTGCTGGCGCTGAACGCGGCGATCGAGGCCGCGCGCGCCGGCGAGCACGGCAAGGGCTTCGCGGTGGTCGCCGCGGAAGTGCGCAAGCTGGCCGAGCGCAGCCAGGTCGCCGCGCACGAGATCAGCGACGTCGCCAGCACCAGCGTGAACCTGGCCGAGACCGCCGGGCGCCTGCTCGGCGAAATGGAACCGTCGATCCGCCGCACCTCCGACCTGGTGCAGGAGATCACCGCCGCCTCCGAAGAGCAGAGCTCCGGCGTCGGCCAGATCAACACCGCGGTGGTGCAGCTCAGCCAGACAACACAGCAATCCGCTGCCAACGCTGAAGAATTGGCCGCCACGGCCGAAGAAGTAAGTAGCCAGGCCGAACAGTTGCAAACGCTCATGAGCTTCTTCACCACCGGCGCCACCACCTCCCCGGCGCCGGCCCCGCAACCGCGACGCCTACCGATGTCGACGCAGCGCGCACCACGCGCCCGCAGCTTCGGTGGCCCGGCGGCCACCGCCCAGGCCGCGCGCCTGGAAGAAGCGGCATTCGTTTCGTTCTGAACTCTCTCCGTCCCGGCCTGTCAGGCCGGGGACTTTTCACCCGCACAGGTACACCGGCATGTCCAACTCCCTTTCGCTGTCCTCCAAGCTGTGGACCGGTTCGGCCATCGCCGTCGCGCTGCCATTGGCCGCCGCCGCGTGCGGGTTCGCGCTCGGCCTGCCCGCCGGGCAGACCCTGGCGCTGAGCATCGGCGCCACGGTGATCGCCGCCGCGGTGCTGGCCTATACCGTCCACGCCATCACCCGCTCGCTGCGGATCGCCACCACCACCCTGGCACGCTTCGCCACCGGCAATTTCGAGGTGGTGATGCCGACCATACGCAACGATCAGGCCTGCGAGGTACTGCTGGCGCTGCGCCAGGTGCAGACCGGGGTGCGTCAGATCAACGACGAGATCGTGCGCATGTCCGCGCAGCACGACGCCGGCGACATCGACGTGGTGATCGACAGCCAGCGCTTCGACGGCGAGTTCAAGGTCATCGCCGAAGGCATCAACCGCATGGTCGGCGACCACATCGCCACCAAGAAGAAGGCGCTGGCCTGCGTGGCCGAATTCGGCCGCGGCAATTTCGAGGCACCGCTGGAGACGTTCCCGGGCAAGAAGGTCTTCATCAACGAGATCATCGAGCAGGTGCGTCGCAACCTGCTGGGGCTGATCACGCAGATGAAGCACATGTCGGCCCAGCACGATGCTGGCGACATCGACGTGGCGATCGAGAGCCACCGCTTCGAAGGCGACTTCCGCAGCATGGCCGACGGCATCAACCGCATGGTCGGCGACCATATCGCCACCAAGAAGAAGGCGATGGCCTGCATCGCCGAATTCGGCCGCGGCAACTTCGACGCGCCGCTGGAGGCTTTCCCGGGCAAGAAGGCGTTCATCAACGACACGGTCGAGCAGGTGCGTTCCAACCTGCGCGCGCTGATCCGCGACACCAGCCTGCTGGTCGATGCCGCCGCGGCCGGCCGTCTGGACGTGCGTGCCGACGGCAGCCTGCACCATGGCGACTTCCGCCGCATCGTCGACGGCGTCAACCTGACCCTGGACACGGTGATCGGCCCGCTGAACGAAGCCGGCGCCGTGCTCAAGGCGATCGAGGCCGGCGACCTGACCCGGCTGGCGGACGTGCAGTGCCAGGGCCAGCTGAAGGAACTGTGCGACAGCATCAATGCCACCGTCGCGCGCCTGGCGCAGGTGGTCGGCGAGGTGAACATCAATGCCGAAGCCCTGGCCAGCGCCTCCGAGCAGGTCAGCGCCACGGCGCAGTCGCTGAGCCAGGCGGCCAGCGAACAGGCCGCCGGCGTGGAGGAGACCAGCGCCTCGCTGGAGCAGATGACCGCGTCCATCGCGCAGAACACCGAGAACGCCAAGGTCACCGACAGCATGGCGGCCAAGGCCGCGCGCGAAGCCAACGAAGGCGGCGACGCGGTGCGCTCGACGGTGACCGCGATGAAGCAGATCGCGCAGAAGATCGGCATCATCGACGACATCGCCTACCAGACCAACCTGCTGGCGCTGAACGCGGCGATCGAGGCCGCGCGCGCCGGCGAGCACGGCAAGGGCTTCGCGGTGGTCGCCGCCGAGGTGCGCAAGCTGGCCGAGCGCAGCCAGGTGGCCGCGCAGGAGATCGGCCAGGTGGCCGAATCCAGCGTGGAGCTGGCCGAGAACGCCGGCAAGCTGCTGGACCAGATGGTGCCGTCGATCCGCCGCACCTCCGACCTGGTGCAGGAGATCACCGCCGCCTCCGAGGAACAGACCTCCGGCGTCGGCCAGATCAACGCCGCGGTCGGCCAGCTCAACCAGACCACCCAGCAGGCCGCGGCCAACTCCGAAGAACTGGCTGCCACGGCCGAGGAAATGAGCGGCCAGGCCGAGCAGTTGCAGCAACTGATGAGTTTCTTCCGTACCAACCAGGTCGTGGCGCCGCGGCGTCCGACGGCGGTCACCGCCGGTCCGTCCCGCAGGGCGGCGCCGGTGCGCAAGCGTGGGTTCGGGGAGGTCGGCCTGGCACTGGTGTCGGCGCCGGACGAAGCCCATTTCGATACGTTCTGATATCCACTTCCACGACATCACATCCAGGGGGATCACGATGTTCCAGCACATGAAGATCGGCACACGCATCGGCATCGGCTTCGGCCTGGTGTTGCTGCTGCTGTTGGGGACCGGCATTTTCGCCACGATGCAAATGGCCCGAATCAACGGCTCGTCCACGGAGCTTGCCGGCAACTGGATGCCCAGCGTACGCAACGTCGAAGAAATGAGCGCCAACTTCAACAAGTTGCGCTTGTTCGAACTGCAACGGGTCATCGCCACCGATCCGGCCGAGCGGCAGGACTACGACACGCGCATGATCAAGACCCTAGAGGCCTTCGAGAACAACAAGAAGGCCTACGTCCCGCTGATCTCCTCGCCGGAGGAGCAGGCGCTGTACGAGGATTTCGCCAAGAACTTCGACCGCTACACCGAGCTGCACAAGCAGTTGCTGGCGCTGGCGGCGCAGGGGAAGACAGAGGAGTCGATGACCGCGCTGAACGGCGAGCAGCGGCAGATCTTCCGCAGCACCGCCGCGGCGATCGACAAGCTGGTGGACCTGAACGTCAAGGGCGGCCAGGACGCCAGCGACCGCGGCGACGAACTCTATGCGTCCGCGCGCTCGCTGATCATCGCGACCATCGTGGTGGCGGTGCTGCTGGGCGCGGTCGTGGCGTTCTTCATCGTGCGCATCCTCACCCGCCTGCTGGGCGGCGAGCCGGCCTATGTGGCCGAGATCGCCAACAAGGTGGCGCAGGGCGACCTCAACCTGGAGGTGGCCGTGCGTGCCAACGACAGCGGCAGCGCGCTGTATGCGATGCGGACCATGGTCGAGCGGCTGAAGCTGGTGATCGACGGCCAGCGCCGTGTGGTCGCGGCCGCCAACCGCGGCGATTTCTCCGAGCGCATCGCGCTGGACGGCCTGGCCGGGTTCCAGCGTGAGATGGGCCAGGGCCTGAACGACTTGGCGACCACGACCGGCGGCAGCATCCAGGACGTGGTGCGGGTGATGGGCGGCCTGGCCGAGGGCGACCTGACCCAGAGCATCGACAAGCACTACGACGGCGCCTACGCCGAAATGAAGAACTACATCAACGACACCATCGCGCGCCTGTCGCAGGTGGTCAGCGAGGTCAACGGCAATGCCGAATCGCTGGCCAGCGCGTCGGAAGAGGTCAGCGCCACCGCGCAGTCGCTGAGCCAGGCGGCCAGCGAACAGGCCGCCGGCGTCGAAGAGACCAGCGCTTCGCTGGAGCAGATGACCGCGTCGATCTCGCAGAACACCGAAAACGCCAAGATCACCGACGGCATGGCCAGCAAGGCTTCCAGCCAGGCGCTGGACGGCGGCGAATCGGTGCGGGCGACCGTGCTGGCGATGAAGCAGATCGCGCAGAAGGTCGGCATCATCGACGACATCGCCTACCAGACCAACCTGCTGGCACTGAACGCGGCGATCGAAGCCGCGCGTGCGGGCGAGCACGGCAAGGGCTTCGCCGTGGTCGCCGCGGAAGTGCGCAAGCTGGCCGAACGCAGCCAGATCGCGGCGCAGGAGATCGGCGACGTCGCCACCTCCAGCGTGGAAATGGCCGAGACCGCGGGCAAGCTGCTGGACGAGATGGTGCCATCGATCAAGCGCACCTCCGACCTGGTGCAGGAGATCACCGCCGCCTCCGAGGAACAGACCTCCGGCGTCGGCCAGATCAATGCCGCGGTCAGCCAGCTCAACCAGACCACCCAGCAAGCCGCCTCCAACTCCGAGGAACTGGCCGCCACGGCCGAGGAGATGAGCGCGCAGGCCGAACAGCTGCAGCAGCTGATGAGCTTCTTCAAGGTGCAGGGCACCCCGCCGGCCAGGACCGCGGCGCGACGTCCCGGCGCCGGGCGCGGCCGCAACGGGCAGGCCGGTCCCAAGCCGATCGCGCGCGTCGCCAACGGCCAGCTCGTCCTGGCGGATTCGCTCGACGAAGCCCACTTCGAAACCTTCTGAGACATGGCCATGAACGCTCCCGCTTCGCTCTCACCCTCCGACGCCGGCGACCTGGCCACGGACCAGTTCCTGACCTTCCTGCTCGGCAAGGAAATGTTCGGCGTCGGCATCCTCGGCATCAAGGAGATCATCGAGTACCGCACGCCGACCGACGTGCCGATGATGCCGCCCGCATTGCGTGGGGTGATCAACCTGCGTGGCGCCGTGGTGCCGGTGGTGGACCTGCAGCAACGCTTCGGCCGCGCGCCCAGCGAGATCAGCAAGCGCACCTGCATCGTCATCATCGAGGTGGCGGCCGGCGAGGAACGCCAGGTGCTGGGCCTGCTGGTGGACGCGGTCAGCGAAGTGCTGGAGATCGCCACCGCCGACATCGCGCCGCCGCCGGCCTTCGGGACCGGCATCCGCCGCGATTTCATCCACGGCATGGGCAAGGTCGGCGAGCGCTTCGTGATCCTGCTCGCCGCCGATGCGGTGCTGGCGCCCCAGGAGTTCGCCAGCATGACCGCCCTCGACGCCCACCTGGAAGAAGGCATCGCCGCCTGAGCGGCCGTTGCCGCGCAGCGCCCTGCCCTCTCCTCGAAACGGATTTCGCATGCCCACGGCCCCCGACACCGCCGCTCTGCACCACTTCGGTACGGTCCTGGTGGTCGACGACAGCCAGGTCCAGCGCGAACATGCGCTGGCCCTGTGCCAGCGCATGGGGGCGGTGGCGGTGGAAGGTGCGGCCGACGGCCATGCCGCACTGGCGCGGGTCACCCAAGGCGCGCCGCTGGGGCTGTTGATCGTGGATCTGGAAATGCCCGGCATGGACGGCGTGCAGTTGCTCGACGCACTGGCCCGCTGCAGCGTGCGCGTGCCGATCGTGGTCGCCTCGCAGCGCGGCGCGGCCTTGATCGACTCGGTGCTGCAGGTCGGCCGCAGCAACGGCCTGCAGGTGCTGGCGGGACTGGAGAAGCCGCTGCGCGCCGCCCAGCTCGCGGCCGCGGTGCGCGCCCACGCGCCGAGCGCACCGGCACCACGTGACGACGCCGAGGCGCCCGGCGAGGCGACGATGGCGGCGATGCTGCGCGAGGCCCTGCAACGTGGCGAGATCGAGGTGGCCTATCAGCCCAAGGTGGACATGCGCAGCGGCCGGGTCGGCGGCGTGGAAGCGCTGGCGCGCTGGCGCCATCCCAGTGCCGGGCCGATCGCGCCGGACCGCTTCATCGCCGTGGCCGAGCGCGAAGGCCTGATCCACGCGCTCACCGCCTGCGTCGCCGACCAGGCGATGGCGCGGCTGGCGGCGTGGAAACAGGACGGGTTTCAGCTGACCCTGGCGTTGAACCTGTCGCCGAGCACGCTGCAGAACCCGAACCTGCTCGACGAACTGCTCGGGCTGCTGCGCCAGCACGGGCTGGCGCCGTCGGACCTGGTGCTGGAAATCACCGAAAGCTCGCTGGTCTGCGGCAGCGCTCTGGGCATGCTGGCGCGGCTGCGGCTGCAGGGCTTCGGCCTGTCGCTGGACGACTACGGCACCGGCTTCTCCTCGCTGCAGCAGCTCACCCGCATCCCCTTCACCGAATTGAAGATCGACCGCATCTTCGTCCACGACGCGCACCGCAGCCGCAACCTGCGCACGGTCCTCGAATCGGCACTGGGCATGGCCCAGCGGCTGGGCCTGAGCACCGTCGCCGAGGGCATCGAAACGGTGGAGGACTGGACCCTGCTGCAGGAGCTGGGCTGCGACTTCGGCCAGGGCTACCTGCTGGCGCGCCCGCTGGGGGGCGGCGCGCTGCACGCCTGGCTGCTGGAGCACCAGCGCCTGCTGCAGGAACACGGCCCCACCGGCAACGCCAGCGTCCCCGCTCCCGCCCCTCCCCACTGACCGACCGGCCATGACCATGACCAGCCACGACACCATCACCGAGCAGGAATTCGGCCGGTTCCAGCGTTTCATCTTCGACGCCGCCGGCATCACCATCTCGCCGGCCAAGAAAGCCATGCTGTGCGGGCGCCTGGGCAAGCGCCTGAAGGCGCATTCGCTGCAGACCTACACCCAGTACCTCAAGCTGCTGGAAAGCCGCGAGGGCAGCGGCGAGGTGCAGACCGCGATCGACCTGCTGACCACCAACGAAACCTATTTCTTCCGCGAACCCAAGCACTTCGACCTGCTGCGCAGCATCGCCGCCGCGCATACCGGCAGTGCGCCGTTCCGTTGCTGGAGCGCGGCCAGCTCCAGCGGCGAGGAGGCGTACAGCATGGCCATGGTGCTGGACGATACCCTGCAGGGCCGCCCCTACGAGGTGGTCGGCACCGACATCAGCACGCGCGTGCTGGCCAAGGCGCGGACCGGCCACTACCCGCTGCTGCGCATCGAGCACATGCCGCCGGCCATGCTCAAGCGCTACTGCCTCAAGGGCCGCGGCGAGTACGAGGGCAGCATGCTGATCGACCGCAAGATCCGCGACCACGTGCGCTTCCTGCACGCCAACCTCAACGCGACGCTGCCCAACCTGGGCCAGTTCGACGTGGTGTTCCTGCGCAACGTGATGATCTACTTCAACGGCCAGACCAAGCGCGAAGTGGTGACCCGGGTGCTGGGCACGCTCAAGCGCGGCGGCATCTTCTGCATCGGCCACTCCGAGAGCCTCAACGACGTCAACGGCGACGTCGTGCAGATCGCGCCGTCGGTGTACCGCAAGCCATGAACCACGACGTCCCAGGAGGGAACCCCGCATGACCACGATCAAGGCCATGGTGATCGACGATTCGGCGGTGGTGCGCCAGGTGCTGGTCGCCGTGCTCAACGACGCGCCCGGCATCGAGGTCATCGCCGCCGCGGCCGACCCGCTACTGGCGATGGACAAGATGCGCCAGCAGTGGCCGGACGTGATCGTGCTGGACGTGGAGATGCCGAAGATGGACGGCATCACCTTCCTGCGCAAGATCATGAGCGAGCGCCCCACCCCGGTGGTGATCTGCTCCACGCTCACCGAGAAGGGCGCGCGGGTGACCATGGACGCGCTGGCCGCCGGCGCGGTGGCGGTGGTGACCAAGCCCAAGCTCGGTCTCAAACAGTTCCTCACCGACTCGGCCGAGGAAATGATCGCCACGGTGAAGAGCGCCGCGCGCGCCAACGTCAAGCGCCTGTCGGCGCGGCCGGCAGTGGCGCCGGCGGAGCCGGAGATCAAGCACACCGCCGACGTGATCCTGCCCGCACAGGGCGGCCGCGCACTGTCGCAGACCACCGAACGGGTGGTGGCGATCGGCACCTCCACCGGCGGCACCCAGGCGCTGGAGGAAGTGCTGACCGCGCTGCCGCGGGTCAGCCCGGGCATCGTCATCGTCCAGCACATGCCGGAGAAATTCACCGCCGCCTTCGCCGCGCGCCTGGACACGCTGTGCCAGATCTCGGTGAAGGAAGCGGCCAACAACGACCGCGTGGTCCCGGGACGCGCGCTGATCGCGCCGGGCGGCAAGCACATGCTGCTGCGCCGCAGCGGCGCGCAGTACTTCGTCGAGGTGCTGGACGGGCCGCCGGTGAACCGGCACCGGCCATCGGTGGACGTACTGTTCCGTTCCGCCGCGCGCGCCGCCGGCGGCAACGCGCTGGGCATCATCATGACCGGCATGGGCGACGACGGCGCGGTCGGCCTGCTGGAGATGCGCCAGGCCGGCGCACGCACCGTGGCCCAGGACGAACAGAGCAGCGTGGTGTTCGGCATGCCCAAAGAAGCGATCAAGCGCGGCGGCGCGGAGAAGATCCTGCCGCTGAACGCGATGGCGCGCGAGATCGGCCAGCAGCTGAGCTAGCGCGACCAGCCGCCGCAGCCGCACCACCCTGCCGCAGGAGCGGCTTCAGCCGCGACGGAGCGTCTCCACGAAATCGCGTCGCGGCTGAAGGGCAACTCTCACAACGACGAAGTCCATTTGCAGGAGCGGCTTCAGCCGCGACGGGCGTTACCGGGAATGCCCGTCGCGGCTGAAGCCGCTCCTACAATCGAGACAAGACATCACGCCGCGCCGCGGCGATCACGCGTTATTAGATGTGCCCTGAAGCCGCTCCTAAGAAGCAGGCAGGCTGCGCATTGCCACGGCCGCCAAACGACACGCGCGCACGCGCAAAAGTGCGCGGCAGCAGCACGCACACCGCACCCGCAAAGCCACTCACCCCGAATTAATGTGCTCCTTGCAGTACAGCCGCCGATACGCACTGGGGGTCATGCCCAGGCGCTGGCGGAACACGCGGCGGAAGTAGCCGCTGTCGCTGAAGCCGGCGCGCTGCGCCACGTCGTCCACCGCGCAGGTGTTGACCAGCAGCAGCTTCTCGGCGAAGGCGATGCGCTGGCGGTGGATCGCCTCGGTCAGCGTGGTGCCGAAGCTGCGCCGGTAGATGCGGCCCAGATAATCCGGATTGCAGTGCAGTTGCGCGGCCAGCGACGAGGCGGTGAGCGCGGTGTGGAACTGGGTGCCGATCAGTTGCTTGGCACGGTACGCCAGCGCCACCCCGGCGCGTTCGGAATCGTGCGGATCCGGCCAGGCGCCGGCCACGCATTGCAGCATCGACAGCACGATCGGCTCCAGCATCGGCAGCGTGCGGCGTTCCTCCTGCTCGGCCAGGAACCAGCGGAACAGGCCGACGAAGCGATCCGGATCGCGGATCGCAGTGCGCTGCGGCATCGACAGCGCCACCGCGTTGTCCGCCTGCGCCACGCCCGGTTCCAGTTCGAAATGCACCCAATAGAACCGCAGGTCGTCCGGGAACTGGCCAAGGCCGGCGTGCGCGCGGCCGGGCCACAGCAACAGCGTCTCGCCGGGTCCGACGTGGAAGTCGTTGTCCTGTTCGCGAAGCGAGAGGATGCCGCGCTCGACGAAGATCAGCTCGTAGGACTGGATCACCCGCGCCGGATGCGCACCCACGCCGCGGGAAATGAACAGGCCTCCGTTCTGGACCCGGATCGGATAGGCGACGGCGAATTCGAGCATGTCGGAAACGTCTCCCCTTGCCTGTGCGACGCTGCACTGCAGCATTCGAATGAACGATACCGCGCGAGGACGCCGCGGCCGCCGTGGTCGGAATCGTACCGGTTTTATACCGCACAGACTCTTGTCGCGGGTGCGCCGCCATGCCACTTTGCGCTGGCGCCGGACCGGGCGCGCCAGGAGCCGTTACGTTGACCGCGACCGCCATCGGCCACGCCACCGCAGACGCCGCAGCGGCCGCGACCACGCCGCGTCTGTCGCGCCTGGAGAAGTTCGGCTACGGCCTGGGCGATGCCGGCGGCACGGTGGTCACCTGCCTGATCGCCAACTTCCTCACCTTCTTCTACACCGACGTGTTCGGCCTGACCCCGGCGCTGGTCGGCACCCTGTTCACCGTGCTGCGCGTGGCCGACGCGGTGTCCGATCCGGTGATGGGCCTGATCGCCGACCGCACCCGCAGCCGCTGGGGCCGTTTCCGCGCCTGGCAACTGTGGGTCGCCGTGCCGATCGGCATCGCCTGCGTGCTGACGTTCAGTGCGCCGCAGCTGAGCGCCGGCGCCAAGATCGCCTACGCCTTCGCCAGCTATTTCCTGCTGTCGCTGTGCTACACCGCGATCAACGTGCCCTATTGCGCGCTGATCAACAGCATGACCGGCGACCACCGCGACGTGGTCTCGGCGCAATCCTGGCGCTTCGTGCTGTGCGGCATCGCCGGTTTCCTGGTGTCGGTCGGGCTGCCGTGGCTGGTGCGGGAACTGGGCAATGGCGACGCCGCGCGCGGCTACCAGCTCGGCGTGGGCGTGCTGGCGGCGCTGGCGGTGGCGATGTTCCTGTGCTGCTTCTTCGCCGTGCGCGAACGCGTGCCGGTCAGCCTGCTCGGCGGCGCCGGCATCGGCGCACATCTGCGCGGCCTGCTGCAGAACGACCAGTTGCGGCTGGTGCTGCTGATGTCGTTCCTGCTGATCAACGTCTACAACATCCGCGGCGGCGCCTATCTGTACTTCATCACCTACGTGCTCGGTGGCAGCAGCGGCTACGCCTCGCTGTTCTTCGCGATGGTGGCGCTGGCCACGGTACTCGGCGCGATCGTGGTCAACGCGCTGTGCCGCCGCTTCGATCCGCTGGCGCTGTACCTGCACACCAACCTGGCGCTGGCCGCGTTCGGCGTGGCGCAATGGTGGCTGCCGACCGGACCGGCGCAGCAGACGCTGTGGCTGGGGGTGATCTTCGTGCATTGCCTGGTACTGGGCTTCGCGCTGCCGCTGCACTTCTCGCTGATGGCCTTCGCCGACGACTACGGCGCCTGGAAGAACCGGGTGCGCTCCTCGGGCATCAACTTCGCCTTCAACCTGTTCTGCATCAAGCTGGCGTGGGCCTCGAGCGCGGTGGTGATCAGCGCGCTGTTCGTCTACGCCGGCTACCGCGCCGGCGCCGCGCAGCAGAGCCCGGCCTCGCTGCAGGCCATCACCCTGCTGGAAACGCTGATCCCCGCCGGCCTGCACCTGCTGCTGGCCGCGGTGATCCTGCGCTGCCGGCTGCGCCGGCCGCTGCTGGCGAATATCGCCGCCGACCTCGCCGCGCGCCCGGTGCACTGACCTTCCCCACTCTCCAGGATCTCCGCTCCATGCCGCATTCGCCCGTGCCGTCCCCGGAACTGCCGCTCGCCCACCTGCGCATCGCCGATCCGTTCTGGCAGCGCTACCAGCGCCTGGTGCAGGAGGTGGTGCTGCCCTACCAGTGGGACGCGCTCAACGACAAGGTCGCCGATGCCGAACCCAGCCACGCCATCGAAAATTTCCGCATCGCCGCCGGCCGCAGCGACGGCGCGTTCTACGGCATGGTGTTCCAGGACAGCGACGTGGCCAAGTGGCTGGAAGCGGTGGCCTACCTGCTGGCGCAGCATCCCGATCCGGCGCTGGAGCGCGATGCCGACGCCACCATCGAGCTGATAGGTGCCGCGCAGCAGGCCGACGGCTACCTCAACACCTACTTCACCGTGAAGGCGCCGCAGGAACGCTGGACCAACCTGGCCGAGTGCCACGAGCTGTACTGCGCCGGGCACATGATCGAGGCCGGCGTGGCCTACTTCCAGGCCACCGGCAAGCGCGCCCTGCTCGACATCGTGTGCCGGCTCGCCGACCACATCGACGCCACCTTTGGCCCCGGTCCGTCGCAGTTGCACGGCTACCCCGGGCATCCGGAGATCGAACTGGCACTGATGCGCCTGTACGAGGCCACCGGCGAGGCGCGCTACCTGGAATTGGCACGTTATTTCGTCGAACAGCGCGGCACCACGCCGCACTACTACGACGAGGAGTACGCCAAGCGCGGCCAGACCTTCTTCTGGGGCGGGCACGGCCCGGCCTGGATGATCCAGGACAAGGCCTACAGTCAGGCGCACCTGCCGGTGGCGCTGCAGGACACCGCGGTCGGCCATGCGGTGCGCTTCGTGTACCTGTACGCCGGCGTGGCGCACCTGGCCCGGCACAGCGGCGACGCCACCCTGCGCGCGGCCTGCGAGCGGCTGTGGAACAACGCCACGCAGCGGCAGATGTATCTCACCGGCGCGATCGGCGCGCAGAGCTACGGCGAAGCCTTCAGCGTCGACTACGACCTGCCCAACGACACCGCCTACAACGAGAGCTGCGCCTCGATCGGGCTGATGATGTTCGCCAACCGCATGCTGCAGCTGGCGCCGGATGGCCGCTACGCCGACGTGATGGAGCGGGCGCTGTACAACACCGTGCTGGGCGGCATGGCCCTGGACGGGCGCCACTTCTTCTACGTCAACCCGCTGGAAGTGCACCCGCCCACGGTCCACGGCAACCACACCTTCGACCACGTCAAGCCGGTGCGCCAGCGCTGGTTCGGTTGCGCCTGCTGCCCGCCCAACATCGCCCGCGTGCTGACCTCGCTCGGCCACTACCTCTACACCCGCCGCGACGACACCTTGTACGTGAACCTCTACGTCGGCAGCGACGCGCGGTTCGAGGTCGGCGGGCAGACCCTGACCCTGCGCCAGCGCGGCGAATATCCGTGGCAGGACACGATCGCCTTCGAGGTGGAGTGCAGCGCCCCGGTGGAGGCGGCACTGGCGCTGCGCCTGCCGGACTGGTGCCAGGCGCCGCAGCTGCTGCTCAACGGCGAGCCGGTGGCGATCGACGCGCACCGCCAGCACGGCTACTGCGCGCTGCGCCGGCGCTGGCAGTCCGGCGACACCCTGCAGCTGCGCCTGCCGATGCCGCCGATGCGGGTCAGCGGGCACCCGCGCGTGCGCCACCTGGCCGGCAAGGTCGCGGTGCAACGCGGACCGCTGGTGTACTGCCTGGAGCAGGCCGACAACGGCGCCGACCTGCATCAGCTGCGCCTGCCGGCCAGCGCCACGCTGCAGGCCGTGCCCGGCACCGGCGCGCTCGCCGGCCAGGTGCTGCTGGAGACCACCGGCGAACGCCTGCACGGCGACGTCGACGCCGCAGCATCGCCGCTGTACCGCTACGATGCGCCGCCGCCGGCGCGGCAGCCGCAGACCCTGACTTTCGTGCCCTACTTCGCCTGGGCCAATCGCGGCGAGGGCGAAATGCGGGTGTGGGTGGACACCAGCGACGGCTGAAAGCAACGCTGCGGAGCGCCACCTGTAGGAGCGGCTTCAGCCGCGACCGGCGTTCCCAGTAACGCCGGTCGCGGCTGATCCCACAAAAGGGACAAGAGCCGTCCTGCCGGACAAGCTGCATTCGGATGAATCCTTGCGGAAACAGGTCACCACAGCGATGCCTGCCTGCGCCCCACAAGCGCCGCACAGCCAGCACACGCTCTAAGCTAGGGCCATGGATGCCCTGGCCCTCGCCGCCCCGCCGTTCGCCCGCCTCGCCCTCGGCGCGCATCGCATCGCAGTGCCGGACGCCTGGCTGCTGCCGTTCGAGGTCGATGCCTTCGACAGCGACGATTTCCAGCGCCACGGCCTGCAGCAGCCGCCGTCGATCGCGCGCAGCGTGCGCAAGCGCCAGGCCGAGTACCTGGCCGGACGGCGCGCGGCGCTCGCCGCGCTACAGGCGGCCGGCAGCACGGCCACCGACCTTCCGATCGGCCCCGACCGCGCCCCGCTCTGGCCAGACGGTTTCCTTGGCAGCCTCTCGCATACCGACGGCGTCGCGATCGCCATCGCCGTGCCGACGTCCGCCGGAGCCAACGGCATCGGCCTGGATATCGAACGTGTGGTGGCCGCGGACCAGCTCGAAGCGATCCGCAGCGTGGCCCTGGACGCCAGCGACTGTGACGCGTTGGCTGCGCTCGCCCACGTCCGCGGCTGGCCGTATGCGCTGACCCTGGGCTTTTCGGCGAAAGAGAGTTTCTACAAGGCCACCGCGGCCACCGTCGGCCGTTTCTTCGATTTCGACGCCTTGCGCATCGAAGGCTGCGACCCGGCCAGCGGCAGCGTGGAGACGCGGATCGCCACGCCGCTGGCGCCGGCCTTGCCGGCTGGACAACCGCACCGTCTGCGCTGGGTGGACGTGCAGCCCGGGCTGCTGCTCACCAGCTGCGTCTGGTAAGGAAATTCCGGTTACGCCGTTGCCGCACAGCTGCGGCAACGCGCGCTGCATGCAACATGCGGCGCGGCGTCGACACCGCACTTCCGCTTGGCAGGCCGCGACAACGCGGCGCCTGCCGGAGTCACACACTCACAACGCGGCCAGGATCTGCTCGCGCCGGCGTGCGTACTCCGCCGCATCGATCAACCCCTGCACCTTCAGCTGCTCCAGCGCGCGCAGGCGCTGCTCGACCGAGGCAACGGGCGGCAGCGGCGGCGGCACCGCCGCAGCCGGCCGGCGCCGCTGGGCGCGGATCGCCAGCCACACCACCATGCCGATCAGCAGCGGAAAGGCGAGCACGACCAGCAGGATGAGCCAATGCCAGATGCTGAATCCACCCATCGCGTTCTCCTGCCGGCCGCGTGCCGATCCTGGTGCTTACTTCGCCTTGCCCTGATTGGCCACCGCTTCGGCCGCCTTCTTCGCCGCTTCCGGATCGCCGAGGTAGCGGTAGGACTGCACCTGCAGGCTGTCGTCCAGTTCGAACAGCAGCGGAATGCCGGTGGGGATGTTGAGTTCTAGGATTTCTTCGCGCGAAACGTCGTTCAAGTACTTGTACAGCGCGCGCAGCGAGTTGCCATGGGCGGTGACCAGCACGGTCTGCCCGGCCTTGAGCTGCGGCGCGATGGCGTCGTGCCAGTACGGCAGCACGCGCTCGAGCGTGGTCGCCAGCGACTCGGTGGCCGGCAGCGCATTGCGGTCCAGGGTGGCGTAGCGGCGGTCGTGCAGCGGATGGCCCGGATCCTCGGCGTCCATCGGCGGCGGCGGGATGTCGTAGGAGCGGCGCCAGATCTTGACCTGGTCCTCGCCGTGCTTGGCCGCGGTCTCGGCCTTGTCCAGGCCCTGCAGGCCGCCGTAGTGGCGCTCGTTGAGACGCCAGCTCTTGTGCACCGGCAGCCAGTCCTGGTCGAGTTCCTTCAGCGCGCCCTGCAAGGTGTGGATGGCGCGCTTGAGCACCGAGGTATGGGCGACGTCGAACTGCAGCCCCTCCTCGCGCATCAGCCGACCGGCGGCCACGGCTTCCTGGCGGCCCTGCTCGGTCAGGTCGACGTCGACCCAGCCGGTGAAGCGGTTATCCAGGTTCCACTGGCTCTGGCCATGGCGCAACAGTACGAGTTTGCGGGTCACTGCGACGGTCTCCGTTGGGGGATGCGTGGGTCGTGCGGCCCTGGATTGTAGCTGGTGGCGGGGATTCGGGATTCGGGATTCGGGATTGGGGATTCGCAAGGGCCTGGTTCTCCAGCAAGCGAAGCGGCCGAGCGCCACCTGATCGCCAGAGCCGCGCGGGAAGCGCCTTCAACGAATCCCCAATCCCGACTCCCCAATCCCGCCCCCTCCACACCCCAGCCACGAACGCGGCGCGATCATCGGTGCATGGACACTTCTTCGCATTCCGTATTCGGCGACTGGGACGGCAGCATCGTGCAGGCGCGCGCGCTGCAGGCGACGCTGGCGCGCCAGGTCAGCCTGCAGGACGATGTGCCCGACCGGCCGCGCTGGCTAGCCGGCTTCGACGTCGGCTTCGAGGACGACGGCCAGGTCACCCGCGCCGCCGCGGTACTGCTCGACGCGCAGACCCTGCAGCCGCACCAGGCCGAGATCGCCCGCGTGCCCACCTCGATGGCCTATGTGCCGGGCCTGCTCAGCTTCCGCGAACTGCCGGCGCTGCTGGCTGCGCTCGGTCTGCTGCGGCAGCGCCCGGACCTGGTGTTCGTCGACGGCCAGGGCATCGCCCATCCACGCCGGCTCGGCATCGCCGCGCACTTCGGCGTGGTCACCGGGCTGCCCAGCATCGGCGTGGCCAAGACCTTGCTGGCCGGCCGCTTCGAGGAGCCCGGCGCGCAGGCCGGCGACCACAGCCCCATCGTGCATCGCGGCGAGGTGGTCGGCTGGGCGCTGCGCAGCAAGCTGCGCTGCAATCCGCTGATCGTCTCACCCGGCCATCGTGTGGCGGTGGACAGCGCACTGCAGTGGACCCAGCGCTATCTGCGCGGCTACCGCCTGCCGGAGCCGACCCGCCTGGCCGATCGGCTGGCCTCGCGCCGCGGCGAGGTGGCGATCGCCCAGCCGGGCTTGCTGTAGCCTCGGCATCGGTGGCGCGACTGCGAAGGCGCACTCGCTGCATCAGCACTGTTATGTCGCGTCCCAAGCGGACGCGTTGGATTGAAACCACATGGCGTTGTCGCCACCGGCGTCGTCGATCGGTCGCCCCCGCCCGGGGGCGTGGATCCCCGCAGTCGCCTGCATCGTGTCGCGATGCGCATGTGCGAACGCGCATCACCTGCGCAAGAGAGGCGCACACCATGCGCCGCGGCACGCGGAACATTGCGTCTTGCGCCGCTGGCGTCCGTGCCACGCGTCCGCATGCGAAGCTTGCGCTCCGTTCCTGCCACCACGAGCGCCGGCATGCCCACCCTGATCGCCCCCCGCGTCCACGATATCGGCGGCTTCGAAGTGCGCCGCGCCGTCCCCAGCGTGCAGGCGCGCAGCGTCGGCCCCTTCGTCTTCATCGACCACATGGGGCCGGCGGTGTTCGAGCCGGGCCACGGCGTGGACGTGCGCCCGCATCCGCACATCGGCCTGGCCACGGTCACCTTCCTGTGGTCCGGCGAGATCGGCCACCGCGATTCGCTCGGCTCCGACCAGGTGATCCGCGCCGGCGACGTCAACTGGATGACCGCCGGCCGCGGCATCTCCCACTCCGAACGCACGCCGGCCACGCTGCGCGAGCATGCGCATCCGCTGCACGGCATGCAGACCTGGGTGGCGCTGCCGAAATCGGCGGAAGAGACCGCACCGGCGTTCTACCACCATGCCGCCGCCAGCCTGCCGCAGCAGCGCCGCGACGGCGCGTGGCTGCGGGTGATCGCCGGCCGCGCCTACGGCGAGGAATCGCCGGTCACGGTGTTCGCCGACACCCTCAACGTGGCCCTGGACCTGGAGGCGGACGCGGAAATCGACCTGGACGCGCGGCACGTCGAGCGCTCGCTGTACATCCTGGAAGGCGAGGCGCAACTGGACGGCGTGGACATCCCGGCGCGGCACCTGGTCCTGCCCGAGCCCGGCGCGCGCGGGCGGCTGCGCGCCAAGACCCCGCTGAAGGCCATGCTGATGGGCGGGGAACCGCTGGATGGCCCGCGCCACCTCTGGTGGAACTTCGTGTCCAGCTCGGTGGAACGCATCGAGCAGGCCAAGCAGGACTGGCGCGAGGGCCGCTTCGGAACCATCCCGGGCGACGACCAGGAATTCATTCCGTTGCCCGAACCCGGCCACTGAGCGGCGGCAGGCCCGCATCGGGCCACCGCCCCCCATACGCGAAGCGCCACCGCCCTCGTCAGCCCGCGATCCGCAGCCGGAACTGCCTGATCGGCACAGCCGGTCGGGTGCCGCCATGCCGTACCACGCGTACGGACATTCCGGAATCCACATCCCAATTGTCAGCGCGGCCACGCTGGGCTATGGTGCAACCGCGGCCGCGCACGCGTGACCGCACACGGGACACGCACTGCGTCGGGGGATGCACTGCCGGGATCCCGCACAGGATGGGCGCTCCCGCAGACGACGCCACAGGCGTGCGTATGGATCGAACGCGTCGCATCGCGGCGTATGGGGAACATCGCGAATGAAGACACTCTTGCGCAAGGCGCTGCTGACCGCTGCGGCGGCGTTGCCGGCCGCTGCCGCCACCGCGCAGCAGGCACAGAACTGCCCACCGCTGCCGCCGCAGAGCAAGCTGCAGTGGAGCGAACGCAGCGACAAGGGCTTCATCGTCTGCCGCGCCAGCGACGCCGACGGACGTCAGGTGCTGGGCATGATGCTCACTGCACGCGACCCGAACATTCCGCTGCAGCGCACGCTGCGCGAGGAAAAGGGCGCCATTGCCGGCGAGCAGGTGTACTGGTACCGGCCGGACCTCGGCGGTGCCGACCTGCCGGGCCTGGCCTCGCGCCGGATCGCGGTCGCGGAACTGAAGAAGGGCCAGTTCGCCCAGGTGTGGATCGACGCCGCCGACACCCAGGAACTGCAGACCCTGCAGTCGCTGGTGCAGGGGCTGGACATGCGCCAGTCGAGCCTGGCGCTGGAGCGCTGAGGGCCCCAGCCCGGGAGACCACGTAGGAGCGGGGGGACGCGCGGCGCGGGTTGGCGGGGCCACCCGTAGGGGGGGTCACCGCCGCCCAGGCGCGCCCCCCCTCGCCGC